>JBMOFU010000070.1:0-14838 GCA_049318725.1 Phototrophicaceae bacterium
TCCTTGAAACATAACGAGATGCTGCCCCCGACAATTTCTAAGGTATATGCATTAGTTATCCAGCGACCCGGCCACTGCCAGCATATCGGCCATAAAGGTAGTGGGTTCTGGCTTGACGGCATAAGCCAATGCATAGCCAAAGCCGCCGTTGGTATACGGCACAACGGCCATGAGGCCAATCACCGGTGTTCCGCCAGAAGCGCCGTCGAACTCCAACACAGAGATCGTGCGCCCGTTGACTTCTACATCTACATAATCGTCAACGGTGGCCATCACCCCAAACGCAGCGAGGTTGGTCAAGTAGGTTTCTTTGATGAAGTCTGAAGTCAGGTTCGGCATGGCGCTAAACAGGGAGGCCAGTTCGTAAACCTGCAAGACGTTAAAATCGCTGTCTTGGAGCAGCACAAATTGCTCCGTGGGGCTTTGTACCGTAAACCCATCTGGATAGCTGAAGCTCACCCCATTGGGGAAGCGATGCACATTGGCAAACGCGCCCGTGCTGGCAACGCTTGGGCTGTCTGTACTGGATGAATTGCTGGTAGATGCAGCAAGGCCGTCAAAGGTGAAACTACGATTCCAACTGCCCCACTCTGAGCTTTGAACGTCATTTTGCAAGCTGGCGGGGTAGGCGTCTTGGCCGTCCTTAATCAGCACAGTGGTCGTGCCGCCTTCGTTGGTCAACGCCCCGGCGTGAACCGCCGCTGTACAGACCGCGCTATCATCGGTATACATGTTGGTTCCCCACACTGTGCCGCCTTCGCTGGCGCAGTTTGACGGGCAGGTGACGGTTGCCGATGTGCCGGGTTCCCCCGCTAGGCTGATGGCGTTGTCGAAGCAGGCCAAGCTGACCGCACTGCCGTTGCTGGCGCTACCGGTGCTATCGGCGTCTACGGGTGGTTCTACCCCCATCCCACTTAAGAAGTTGTCCATCGGGAAGGGAACCGCGTCGGCGGGGGCTTCTACGCTGATAGTGGCGTTGTAATCTACGGTGACAGTTTGGCTAAAGCTGAGGGCAGCGGGCAAGCCAGCCTCTGCCAGCGCTTCGGAATCGAAGTTCCCGCTGAAGTCAATGCGGTTGCTGGTTGCCAAACTGGTCGCGGGGTCTATGGTTTCGGTGACGGTGAGGCTTAAGCCAGACACCAAGCTGCGTAGCTCGGCAATCCCATCTTGAGGGTCGCCGCCAGCTTGTGCCGCTAGGTTTTCAACAATGGCGGTGAACTGTGGGCTGTCGGCAAAGCGCGTGAACAAGACTTCTAGCACAAAGTCGTTGCCGTTGCGGGTGATGGTGATGAAGTCTTCTGGGTTGGCCGTCAAGAGTGGCTCAAGCGCTTCCCCCAAATCATCAACAGTGAAGTCGCCGCCTGTGCCTTGTGCAAAGGCATCGGTCAAGAAGGCTGGATCAAGCTGGCCGAGTTCGTCCAGCGGAACCGAAAACCACCCGCTTGGTTCCCCGGTGCTAGGATCAACGACCTGAACGTAGAAAAACTCGCCCACGATACGCAATTCCGCGTCAATCGGTAAGCCGGCGGCGTTGCCTGTGAGGGTAATGCCCAACATTTCACCAGCAACATCTAGTTGCCCGCGCCCGCTGATTTCGGCAATCGGCGCACCGTCTATCGTCAGGTCGGCGCTGTAGTCAAAGGCATACGAATTGCTGGTGACGCCGTTGGTCAAGGCTTCCCCTAGCGCGGCAAAATCTTCGGTAGACAGCCCAAAGGTGATTTCTTGGGCAAGGCTTGGCATCACAAGGGTTGCCAACAGCACGGCCAGCAGGACAACACGAACCCATAAACGTTTCATATAATCGCTCTCCATCCAATGGTTAATACACCGTTTTCTCATCGTTGTTGCAGCATTACGACCTTCATTATAGTGAAAAATCAAATGCACGCGACCACCTCATCACAGAATTGTAATGTCGCCTTTAATCTGTGGCGGGCGCCGTAATCTTTATGGTAACTTTAGGGTACGCCATTTTGGGGCGGTGTTTAACAGAGGGGGAAGAAGATGCCGCAATTTGTAGAGTGGTATCTGCCACAACGGGTGGTCTATTCGCATGTCTGGGGCAGGTTAGGGATTGATGATATTCTGACTGTTCTGGAAAATAGCGCCAAGTTGCGCCAAAGTAGCGTACAAGTCACGCATGTGATTGCCAACTGGCTGAGCGTAGAGGGGTTGCCCGGCAACGTGATGAGTTTACGGCGGCTGATGATCGAGCGCGGAATCCCAGAGTTCAAGTACAATGGACGCTTGATGGTAGTTTCTGGCAATGTCATGTTGCGCTCGCTCATCAACTTGACGGCACGGCTTGGGGTGGTCAATGTGCCGATCTATGTCACATTCACTATGGATGAAGCCTGCCAACACTTGCAAAAAGTTGACCCAACCTTGCCCCCATTTGACAAGTGGTGGAACGACCATCAACTAGATCAGCGGCTATCGGCCTATTACCCTTAAGGATTTGTTTATGCGCGGCGCTTTGGCTTTGTGGTGGATTTTTGTGATAGCTTATCTTTTAACAGCGTGTCAGCCCACCCCACCAGAGCAGGCCATCCCGACCTTAGCGGTCTTGCCCACGCAGCCCCCCACGCCACAACCCTTAACGGTATGGCAACCTGCGTCTGGCGAGCTTTCCGCCGCTGCGCCTGTCCAGCTTTGGCAGTTCAGCGCCAACGCGGGCGAAGCCATCACCCTAGAGGCCAGCGGCACCGCGTTGCAACTGGCGCTCTATGACCCACTCGGCAACCCGTTAGGGGAAGGGGTTCCGTTACAGGCGCTTCTTCAAGCCAGCGGGGTGTATACCGTGCAGGTGACGCTGTTGGGGGAACTCGGCGGGGCGTATGACATTGGCTTGAGCTACACAGGGCAGATCAACCCGTTTTTGCCGACAGCCACCCCGCGCCCCGTGATGGTCGGTTTCCCCACCGCCAGCCCCGCCCCATCCGTAGCCGCCGCGCTCACCCTGACATCCCTACAGCCAGCCTTCGGCGCATTCAACCTGCCCGACGAGCGTCACAGCTACAGCTTTCAGGGGGTGGAAGCGACTTACATCCGCGTGACGATGACCCGCACAGACGGCTTACTAGACCCCTACCTGCTGTTAAACGCGCCAGACGGCAGGCTGATTGCCGTTGACGACAACAGCGGCGGCGGGCGCACTGCCCAACTGAATGGGGTATTACTGCCGCAAACGGGCGTGTATACCCTCACCGCCAGCGGCGAAGGGCTGACCGGGACGTATGAGCTACGGCTAGAGGTGGACTTTGCCCCGTTTGAGAGTACCCCACGCGCCGCTGTAACCGAAGCCGCCACCGCCACTGCCGAACCGATCCAACTTACGCCGCCAATCCCGACGGCGATCTACAGCCAATTTCTGTTTGACCATGCCCCTGTGCGCGGCGAAATTGACCGTGCGGGCGATATTGGCCGTTACCGCGTGCCGATCACACAGGCTGTTAGTGGCGGGCGCGAACCCATCACGGTTGGCGTCGTGCCTGCGCCGGGCTTCATCCCGCAATTGGAACTGTACAACTCTGCGGGGGGATTGGTGCAGGCCGTCAATACATTGGGCTTTGACGGCGAACTGCTCTTGACGATTGATCCCGACGCCACCGACGAGAATACGCTCAAGAATGACCCGTTTACGCTGTTCGTGACGGGCGTAGAGGGCAGCATCGGCGGCTATACCGTCAGCTACGGGCGCGGCGGCACACGCGATGAAGTGCGGCGCGGAGAAATCTTCCCAGACCGCCCCTACCCGGCCATTCAATCACGGCGGGCGGTGCGCGATGTGTGGTATGTGCGCTTGAATCGCGGGGATGTGGTGACGTTGGCAGCCGTCAGCAGCGATGGGCGCTTTGACCCAATCCTAGAAGTGGTTCGGCCAGACGGCACGCTCTTGATCCGCGACGACAACAGCGGCGGCGGTTTAGATGCCAACATCCGCAGCGTGCAGATTTTGCAGGCGGGCGTTCACGCGGTACGGATTTTGGGCGCTGACCCGCTGGTGACGGGGGCGTATTCGTTGATCTGGCGCTATGTGGAATCCGCGCCAACGCCGACGCCTGTGCCGCGCATCACCACGCTGTTTGAGGTGGACGACATGCTAACCCCCGCAACCACCCGCGACTATCCCGCGCTATTGCAGGCGGGCGATACGCTGCAAATTGCCCTCAACGCAGGGGTTGCCAGCCTGCTTGACCCAGTGGTGGAGTTGGTCGCGCCAGACGGCACGGTCATCGGGCGCGACGACGACAGCGGCGGCAACTTGAATGCGCGTTTGGTCGCCAGTGTGCCGCAAACGGGGCTGTATCAGGTGCGGGTGGGCGGCTACCTCAACGGCGGCGGATTCGTGTTAAGTGTGGTCAAGGTCGCGCCGCCTTAATGCAAAATCTGCGGCGTCTTGCTGAATGTCTGTTGCCTTGTTTATCGCAGAACATTCCTGTAAACTTATATTAACCCTAACGCACGGAAGGCTGTGATATGTCGGTAAATGCACTGGTGATTGAAGACCATCCCGGACAGGGGATTATCTTCCGAACGGCACTTGAACAGCTCGGTTATCAAGTGCAATGGATCCAAGACGGCAAAACT
Organism: Phototrophicaceae bacterium; assembly: GCA_049318725.1. Lineage (GTDB taxonomy): Bacteria > Chloroflexota > Anaerolineae > Aggregatilineales > Phototrophicaceae > CAIRDJ01. The sequence goes on from JBMOFU010000070.1 coordinate 4,594, forward strand.
GCCGAAAGCGCCCTAAACGAACAAACCCCCGAAATTATCTTGCTGGATTTACATCTGCCCGGCTTGGGCGGGGACAAGCTCTTAGAAAGAATTCACAACGATCCCCGCTTCGCCAAAACGCAAGTGATCTTAACCACTGCGGACGGCACGATGGCGGATATGCTCAGTAGTAAGGTGGATTTAGTGCTGCTCAAGCCGATTGGCTTTGACCAACTCAAGGGGTTGGTGGGTAAAATTGCCAAGCAGCAAAAATAGTTACCCCGCTTCTGTCAAAGCGCTGCGAATCATCATGACCCATTCCCCGGCGCTATACAGACTAATATCCCACGGGTAACTTGCTGCTGGTAAAAGTTGCACGCCCTCTAAGGCTTGTTCCCACAAAATATGGGCGCGGCGGTGTTCGCCGCGTTGCGCGTGCAAGTTGCCCAACAAGAAGGCCGCCAACGGATGGCCGGGCTGGCTGTACAAGGCCGCTTTTAGCGCACGCGCTACCAACGGGGTTGCGTTGCCCTCTAGGTAGAGCAACGCTTGTAGCACATGGGCATCGGCGTAAAGCGGCGCCGCTTGCAGGACGGCGGCAATTTGGGTGTGGGCGGCTTGAGTGTCGCCTCGGTTGGCCTGTACCGCCGCCAACAAGACCCGCGCCGCTAGGCTAGGGTTGCGGATGAGGTGGGCTTCGGCCTCTTGCCACGCCCGCCGCTGATAGGCCGCCAACGCCTGTTGATAGGGGATCACGGCTTCTGGCGTTGGGCTTGGCAAGGATTCTGGGTGGTGCGCTTGCACCACAGGCAACCGTAGCTCGGCGGCCTTTTCATAGACAAAGCGCCCGCCTAAAACGTGCATCTGCCAGCCCACCCGTTCCCCTTTAAGCGCTTCTGCCTGCCCTAACATCAGCCAGCCCCCGGCGACCAATGCCGCCTGCAAGATCAACTCTGCCCGCTGAAGCGCACTCGGCGTAAAGTAGAGCAACACATTACGGCACAGAATCAGGTGTAACCCTTGCGGTGCAGGTGATTCCAACAAATTGCCTTGCCGAAAGCGCACATGCCCCCGCAGATCATCCCGCAGGCGGTATCCGTCCGGATCACGGACAAACGCCCATCCGCGCAAATTCGGCGGTTCTTCCCCCCTAAACGCCCATTCACGATAAACGGCGCGGTTGGCGGCCTTGATTGCAAGGCTGTTGAGGTCAGTGGCAATTAGCTCTAGGGTATAGCCGCTTGGGAGTAGCGGCTGAATTGCCAGCACGAGCGAATAGGCTTCTTCACCGCTGGAACAGCCCACACACCAGACCCGCAACCGCTGACCGTGTGGGTAGCGCTGCAACATCGTCGGTAGCCACACGTCACGCAGGGTTTGGAATTGTGGCCGATGGCGAAAGAAGTAGGTTTCACCAAGGGTTAAGGGGGCAATCAGCGCTTGCCACTGCGGGGCGTCTGTTGGCAAATCACGGAGTTGTTCTAGGGTACTGGGCAAGACGTGTGGCAACGGAACGTTGGCGCGTAAGGTAACATCGAGGCCAAGCCGTTCTGCAATCAGGGACGCAAGGGTTAATGTGTGGGTGGTCTGCTCCATGCAGCCTATTTTATCGCATAAGCCAAGCGTTCACCATCATGCGTAGGGGAATTGCACTATTGTTATCCCCCTAATCCGGATTGGATTCGCTTGCCTTGCCCAAAGCCCCCGCCGCCCATGTATCCAACTCTGCCAGTAGGCGCGCTTTCAGGTCAGGTTCGGCATAGCTGGCGCTGAAGGCGTTGCGCGCAATGCGGATCACATCCTGCGCAGCGTAGCCGTAGACATCTGCCAGCAATTGATATTCGCCGCTGAGGGTTGCCCCCACCAACTGCGGATCATCGGTGTTGACCGTCACGTACACGCCCGCCTGCTCTAGGATCGGGAAGGGATGCTCGGCGGCAGTGGCATAGCGTTGCATCAAGGCGACATTGCAACTAATGTTGATCTCCAGCGGGATTTGCCGTTCAGCCAGTATATTGAGCAGGTGCGGGTCTTCGATGGCGCGCACGCCATGCCCGATGCGGTCTGCTTGGAGCGCCTGCACTGCCCCGCGTATGCTGGCCGCGCCTTCGCCCTCGCCGGCGTGCGGCAAACTTTTGAGTCCGTGCTGTTTGGCTTGGGCAAAGACATGGGCAAACGGCTCTGGCGGTGCGTTGACCTCGTTGCCGCCCAAGCCTAGCCCAATCACGCCGTAGTCTCTGCCGCGCAAGGCATACGCTAACGTCTGTTCCGCCGCGCCCGCCACGTATTCCCCGCCTGCGTGATAGTCGGCAAAGGCGCGGTTACGCGGAATATCAAACACCCAGCGCACTTCTACCCCATAAGCATCGCGCACACGCTGCTTGCCCAACGCCAAGCCCGCTAACAGATCATCAATGGGTAGCCCCTCAAACACATGGACAAAGGTGTACGGCGTCACCGTGATTTCAGCATAGCGGATGTGTTGCGCCGCCAGTTGTTCGCCGATGGCTTCTACCGCCAGTGTGAAGTCATCCCCAGAGCGGAATAGGCGCTTAATCGTGCGGATGACGGTCGTAAAATGGGCAAAATCGCACGAGATAAACCACTCTGCGATGGCCTGTTCTTGGTCTGAGGGCAACAGATGCAACCGGTTATTGCGCGTTGCCAGCGCCAATACCGTTTTGGGCGGCAACGCGCCGTCGAGGTGCAGGTGAAGTTCAGCTTTGGGCATAGAGGCAAATTGCATGGCACAGGGTTCCTTACGCGCAGGCGGGCAACACAGGGAACATGGCGCGAAGCCTTCGCATTATACAAGGTATTGCGCGGGAAGTGTAAACTTTCCGTGTGCTGTAAGACACACCGCCCCACAACCCCGTATAATGGATACACATCCACTACCGACAACGGAGCGCAACCCCTCATGAAAGCAATCCCTAAGGTGAAAGAAGGCCAACCGATCATCGGCATGGCAAACACCTTTGGCAATGACCGCCTCAATACGCTGACCCGCATCCGCGACCAATATGGCGACATTGCCGAAATGAAGTTCTTCCACCGCAGCGCCTACGTGCTGAACAATCCCGAATACGTGCATCAAGTGCTGGTTAAAGACGCGGACAAGTTCCATAAATCGCCCAATATGCGCCGCAACTTGGGGCGGATCATTGGGGAGGGCTTGCTCACCAGCAACGGGGACTTTCACCGCCAACAGCGGCGGCTGGTGCAGCCGGCCTTCCACCGCCAACGGATTTCCAACTACGGCGACACGATGTTGGCGCTCACCCAACAACGGGTTGAGGACTGGCACGAACGCGAAACCGTCGAAATCCACGACGAGATGATGACGCTCACCATGGAAATCGTCGCACAGGCGCTATTCGGCACGAACCTCAGCGGCCAGTCGGCAGAAATCAGCCAACACGTCAGCTTGATGATTGAAACGGGCAGCCGCCAGTTTAGCCGCCCGCTATTATTGCTCTGGAGCCGTGTGCCGACCCCCGCCAACCGCCGCATGATGGCAGCTACTCAGCGGCTGGACGACGTGATCTACGCCATGATTGACGAACGCCGCCGCAGCGGGGAAGATCGCGGGGATTTGCTTTCGATGTTGCTCTTGGCGCAAGATGAAGAAAGCGGCGTCGGGATGAGCAACCAGCAGGTGCGCGACGAGGCCATGACGATCTTCTTGGCCGGGCATGAAACCACCGCCAACGCGCTGACGTGGGCGTTTTACCTGCTGGCAGAAAATCCCGCCGCGCAAGACATGCTCACCGAAGAAGTAGACCGTGTGTTGGGCGGGCGGCCTGTGGCCGTCACCGATTTAGCCCAGTTGCCCTACAGCCGCATGGTGATCCAAGAGGCCATGCGCCTGTATCCGCCCGCATGGATCACCAGCCGCTACGCCATCCAAGACGTAGACATAGACGGCTATTTGATCCCGGCCAACAGCGTCGTGATTGCCAGCCCCTATCTGATGCACCATCACCCGCGCTATTGGCAAGACCCCGAAGCCTTCATCCCCACGCGCTTCTTGACCCATGAAGATAGCGTCAAGGCGGCCTACTTCCCATTTTCGGCGGGGCCGCGCGTGTGCATTGGCAACCACTTTGCCATGATGGAAATGCAAATCGTCTTGATTACCGCCCTCCAGCGCTTGCGCTTTAGCACGGTGGCGGGGCAACAGGTCGAAGCCGAACCGCAGATCACGCTGCGCCCCAAACACGGGATTCATTTGGCGCTGGAGCAACGGGTCGCCGCGCTGGTGTAATGGGTTGCATCCACAACGCTGATGAGGCATCATCAGCGTTGCGTAGGGGGAACCAATGTGTTCCCTCACCCTGATTATTTTTTTAAGAAAGGAAAAAAAGATTATGGTGCAATTTGGGAGCCACGCCTTTGTCTGGATTGGAGACTGGACAACTGACGCCGGCAACGCCGCCATTCAAGCCGCTGCCGACGCGGGCGCAGACTTTATCGAGATTCCGTTATTAAAGCCAGAAACCTTCGACGCCGCCAGCCACAAAGACGCACTACGGGCGGCGGGCATCTATGCAACGGCGTCTTTGGTGCTGCCCAAGGGCAAACATATGCCGCGCAACCCCTCAGGCGCAAAAGATTTCTTATACGCCGCGCTGGAACAGGTGGAAGCAATTGGGGCAACGTATCTGTGCGGCTGCATTGCCTATGAGCTTGGCACGCTGACGGGTAGCCCGCCCACCGACGCCGAACGCCAAACGGTGATTGATACCCTCAAGGACGTTGCAGCAGAGGCCAAGCGGCGCGGGATCACGTTGGCGCTGGAGGCGTGCAACCGCTATGAGACCTACCTGTACAATACGCTGGAAGATGCCCGCGCTACCGTGTTGGCCGTCGGTGCCGATAACCTCAAGCTCCATGCGGATACCTACCACATGAACATTGAGGAAAACGGCTTCTATACGCCAATCGTCAATACCGCCGACGTGCTGGACTACATCCACATGAGCGAAAGCCATCGCGGGCTGGTCGGCTCTGGCACGGTCAACTGGGGGCAAGTGTGGCAAGCCCTAGAAGCGATTCACTTTGACGGCTACTTGGTGCTAGAGTCGTTCGCGGCCATCAACCCAGACCTTGCCGCCGCCACCTGCCTGTGGCGTCCGCCGCAAGAAGGGTCAGCGCGCATTGCCAAAGAGGGGATTCAATTCTTGCGTGAAAACGCCGCGCAACACGGGCTAGTCGGTTGACACCATGACACTCCAAGCGGTGATCTTTGATATGGACGGCGTGCTGGTAGATTCTGAAGTCTACTGGACGCAAGCCCGCCAAGCGTTTGCCGCTGAACGCGGCTTGCTCTGGACGGACGCCTTTCAGCGTGAAGCGATGGGGCAAAGCACGGTTGGCTGGGCAACGCTCATGCGCCAACGCTTGAACCTGACGATGCCTGTGGCCGAAATCATCACCGAGATGAAGGCGCGGGTCATTGCCAAGTATGAAGAACGCACGCCCACCCGCCCCGGCGCCTTAGAGGCCGTCCAACTGGCGGCCAATCACTACCGCGTGGGGCTGGCGTCTGGCTCGCCGACCAACATCATCCAAAGTGTGATCTCGCTCACTGGGCTAGATCAACTGTTTGAGGTCGTGATCTATGGCGACACGATTAATCGCGGCAAGCCCGCGCCAGACATCTACCTAGAGGCGTTGCGCCAATTGGGGGTGTCTGCGGCGCAATCGGTAGGGGTGGAAGATTCCATGCACGGGATTCATGCGCTCAAGGCGGCGGGGATGCTTGCCATTGCCGCGCCTAGCCCAGACTTCCCGCTGCCACCAGAGGTATTGGCGGTTGCCGATGCCCACATCACCAGCATGGAACATTTATCGCTTGCGCTGTTGCAATCTTTAGGATGAAATGATTATGTCTTTACAAGCCCTGCATCAACTGACCCGTACACTAGGCGACCCCGCCCGCGACTACGTGATTATTGCCGAGGGCAACACCTCATGGCGGATGAACGAAGACACGTTCTACGTCAAAGCCAGCGGCCAACAGATGCAATCCATTGAGGAAGGCGGCTTTGTGGCCGTTCAGCTGGCCGCCATCCTAGATTTGCTGGACAACCCGCCGCATACCCGCACCGAACAGACGGCGCGCATGATGGCCGCCCGCGTGGATGCCAGCGCCACGACGCCAGCGCCGTCCATCGAAGTGACGTTCCACGCCATGTTACTGCACGAAACCGGCGCGCAGTACATCGGCCATACCCACCCTAGCGCAGTCAATCAACTGTTGTGCGGCGAGCACGCCCAAACCTTTGCCGAAAAGCGCTTATTCCCCGACCAAGCGGTGATCTGTGGGGCGCGGGCGGTATTTGTGCCGTATGCAGACCCCGGCCTACCGTTGGCCTTGCTAATGCGCGAAAAAGTGCGCGAGTACATGGCCGCGCACGGCGAAGCCCCTAAAGAGATTATGCTGGCAAATCATGGGATGATTGCGCTTGGCGCAACGCCGCAGGCCGTGCTGAACATTACCGCCATGAGCGTGAAGGCGGCAAAAATCCTCAGCGGGGCACTGGCAGTGGGCAAGCCCGTCTATATGGACGCCGCCGAAATCGAATACCTGATTAACCGCCCTGACGAGATAGACCGCCGCAAGCAGGTGATGGGGGCGTAGGACATTGGCTAGGGCGCTTGCAGCACCTCATAGAGCGCCCAACCGTTATCATAGGTGGCAAGCGATTGCCACCCTAACCCCGCAGGATCAAGCTCAACCCCGCGTTCGGCAGTGAAATCGGCAAAACGCGGCCAATCATAGCCAAATACAAAGATGCGGCGGCCTAGTGTAGCCATTTCTTCGGCCTCATGCCCATAAAAGTAATGGGTGAGGATTGGCGGATTTTCTAGGCGATAGTAGTCTAAGTAGAAGCGTAGCGATTGATCTGCGGTGGGGCGTGTCATGACCGCGCTGGTTGGCCTCATCGCGGACTGATTGAGGTCTTGGTCACGCCAATATAACACGGTAGCTTCGGCTCCCGAAATAGCGACCCCCGTGCTAGATTCTGCCAACTGCCCCTTATTCACTAACCCGAACGCCAATAGCAGCGCAATCCCCAACGCTGACCCTGTAACGACCCCCTGCCAAACACGACCATTAAGCAGCCTGCTTCCGACAAACTCCCAGCCGGCACTCGCAACCATCAAAAATGGGATGATGGTGTAAATCCAAGTGCGGTCTGGCGGAATCAAGCGCTGATAGGCCAAAATTGCCATCCACCACAACAACGCAGCAATCGGCAGTGGCAGGCGCTCTGGACGCATTCGCCAGTGTAAGCCTAGCCCCAACATAAAGCCCAACCCCAAAAAGATCGCAAACGGTTGGGGGTAACGGTCTAAGATAAAGTTGCGAATTTGCTCAAAGCTACTACGCCAGATGTCTAAGGGGGTGCGCTCTAGCGGTTGCGCCATAAAATTATTAAACAGCCAGTCGGCATTGCGTAAAATCACTGGGCTGTAAAGCGCAAGCGTTAAGCCCGCCGAGGCCAGTGTCACCAACGCAAAGATCACCAAGCGCCGCCAACGTACTGGCGATGGGCTTTCTAAGACAAGGCACACCAGCAACCACAAGGATATAGCACCTAACGCATAAACCATGATCGGGATCGTATAGAAGCCCAATGCAGAAAGTAGCGCGTAGCTGGCCCATGCCCAGCGTGGCGCGCTTGGCCGCCGCAACAAGTCTGCGTTGAGCAACAATAGCCCGCAAATCAACGCCAAGAGTGTGTATCCGCGGGCCTCTACGGAGTAATCAATCAGCCGAAAGGCCGTCGCGGTCAAGGCTGCCGTCCATAGCGCAACCTGTGGGTTATAAAACCGCCGCCCAAGCCAATACGCCAACGGCACCAGCAAAACCCCTGATATAAAGGCCGGCAAACGGAATATCCACGGGGCATGGCCGAGCGATTGATCGGCCAACCGCACCAGAATACTGTGCAAGATGTGGTTATTCGGTTCTTCATAATCTGAAATCATCTGGTAAAAGGTGGGCAAGCGCACAAACTCATAGAGCGTCCAGCCCTCATCAAAGGCCACCGGGCGTTGTAAGTAGAGCAAGCGTATCCAGACCCCTAACAGGATCAGCGCCAGCAATATAATATAGTGCAATTTTTGCAGCGGGTTCAATGCCGCCCATCGCCGCCATACAGGGGGAGCAAGCCATAACCCCATAGCCCATAGTCCAAGCATCCCCCAAAAAGCGGCTTGAACAGCGGCGGTTTCACTGACCATCACCACAGGCAAATCATAAACATAGCGGTGTGGGCTGTTTGGGGTTTCAACCACCATGCGCGGGAGCTGTCTTGGGCGCACGCACACCGGCATTTCTCCCATGCCGATTACCCCTTCTCCCTCAATAAAAACCGCACTGACCCCTTCCACTTGCCAGCGAACGGTTGTACATTGCCCCCGTAGCCAGACCACACTCGGCGATGCCGAAAAAGATAGGCTGGCACCGTTCACCTGCATTTCGAGCATCGCCTGCCCCTGCGAAGTCTGAAACGTCCAGAACGCTACCGTGCCGAATAACACGATGCCGAAGCTGATTAAGATGATCGTCCAGCGCCAAGAGAAGTTCATAGCCACCTTCGTTTTAGGGATTTCGTTCGTTTGCACAGACAGGCTCAACTGCTATATTTACCTGCAACATTCTACAGGAAATTCTTTGTCCTATGAAATTGCTCTTTGTTGTTTCCTCTTTAGACCTGACCCAGCCGTTTAGCGCCACGCCTGCTTGGTGGCAATTGCTCAAGGGGCTGTATGAAATTGGGGTGGAAGTCATTGCCACGCCCTATCAAGGCCCGGCCATTGAGTCGTTATGGTGGCGTGCCGCGCCCAACCCGGCGGAATGGCAGGGGAACACGTTCAAGGCGCTACGCGACGCGCTACGGCAGGTGATCCCGCCACAGACCACGCCTGCGGCGCCTTCCCCCCATGAGCCGTTGTCAGAGCGTGCGGTGCGGCTGGCCGCCCAAACCTTGATCGCCCCGTTGTGGCGCGACCATTTAGACACGCTGCTCACCCAACAGCCAGATATTGACGCCGTGATCTTCCTCACCGTGCCGCTCAATCACTTGGTTGGCGTGGCGGCAGAAGTCCAGCGCAAGCACAATAAGCCCGTCCTCTACTATGATGGCGATGTTCCCGCCTCGTTGCCGACCATGCAAGGCTTTGCGACGGGCTTCCGCATCTATCAGGGGGCAGACCTGAGCGAGTATGCCGCCTTCATCAGCAACAGCGACGGCGGCAAGGCCGCCCTGCTCCAGATGGGCGCAAAGGCCGCCCATACGCTCTACTATGGCGCAGACCCAGAGGTGTTTTCCCCCGTGCGCGTCGCCCAACAAGACATTGACGTGTTTTTCTACGGGCATGGGCGCGAATATCGCGGCGGCTGGATTGACGCCCTATTGCGGGATGGTTCCAATGCCTTGCCAGAAGCGCGCTTCGCCGTGCGCGGGACGAAACTGGGGGACGTTGGCCGCACCGAACTGTTGCCCTACTTGAGCTTTAGCAAACTGCGGGAGTACGCCAGCCGCAGCAAGATCAACCTGTGCATCACGCGGGACGCCCACGCCAGCGTGCCGCGTTCGTCATCCTCGCGCCCGTTTGAATTGGCGGCGATGGGCTGTTGCATCGTGGCAAACCCCTATAGCGGGGTCGAAGCGTGGTTTGAGCCGAACCATGAGCTATTCGTGATCCACAGCGCCGAAGAAGCCCTAGACCGTTACCGCTATTTGTTGGCGCACGACACCGAACGGCAACGGATCGGCGCGGCGGCGCGGGCGCGGGTCTTGGCCGAACACACGTTTCGCCATCGGGCGCAGGAATTGGTCAACATCGTGGGAGAATACCTGTAGGGGCGCAATCCGTTGCCGCCCGACAAACTGCGATTTGCGCTACGGGTTCCTGTCTGTAACCTGTAACGACGCCTCCAGACGGTCAAGCCACGCCGCCAATTGCGCGGCGTCATCAGCGGCGGCGCTGCCGTAAAGCCGAATCTCGCGCCCCTCTACCATGACCTGTCGTTCAAGCTGCACCAGCGGCGTATCGGCGTCCAGCGCCGTTGGGCGGAGTTGCCCCTGTGCGCCCGACGACGACACGCGAATCACACTTATGTTGTCTGGACTGCTAAAGATGACGGTATAGGGCGCTTCGGCGGGGCTGGTAATGACGCGCCAGCCGTCTGGCCGCATGACGGAAAAATCTGGCGCGCTATAGCGGTCTTGGGTGACGATGACGCCA
>JBMOFU010000071.1:0-14828 GCA_049318725.1 Phototrophicaceae bacterium
TGCGCCCCTACAACGGCGTTATTGAATTTCGTAGACGGTGGTCGTACCGCTGACTTCGTTGGCAACGGCCAAAAGTGCGTTGCCGGTTGGGCTATCTGTCGCGGGGATGAACTTCAACCCTTCTGGAGCGATGTCGCCAGCGGTGCCTTCTTCCATCACGCCGTCAGCGATGGTATTGCTCACATAGCCGGCAAAGGTCGGGGCGGCGGGGTCGCTGATGTTGTAAACGATGATGCCGCTAATGCGTTCAAGCGCAACGAAGGCATATGGCACATCGTTGACCGTGCCAATCACGACGGTTTCTGGCTCTGGGCCTTTGTTGTCGGAACGGCTGTCGAAGCCATCTGCTGTGCCTTCAGAGTTGAATAGCTCTGGGGCAAGTTCGGCGGTGATGGTTTCAATGCTGCTGCCGCTGTCATAGACCAATTCGCCTGCGCTGTTCCATACCGTGAACGAGCGCCCACCGTAGTTGTACAGCACATCAAAGTCGCCGTCGCCGTCGGTGTCACCTTGCGTGGTGGTGACGTTCAAGCGGGCTAGTTGATCGCCCGCTTGGAGTTCCGCAGCGTTCGGGAAGGCTTCTGGGTCAAGCGTCACGTCTTCAAGGCGGCTTTCTTCAGCAAAGGCGTCATAGTCGCGGGCGTCGCCTTCGTTGGCGGTGATAAAGTAGACTTCGCCGTCCACTTCATAGGCGGCGATGCCGTCTGGCAGGTACATCCCCATCACAGGCCACGCCTGAATGTTGATCGCGCCGTCTTCATCGTTGGCGTCTAGCGCGTTGGCTTCAAGGCTGTGATCCTTATAGCCCAACGGGATTACGTCCACGAGCGTGCCAGCCACAACATCCACAATGGCGACAGCGTTGTTCTCTTGCAGGGTGACGGCGGCTACAGTGCCATCGGGAGAAACAGCAATGTATTCTGGCTCAAAGTCTTGGGCGGCGGTGGCGTTGGGGCCAAACACGCGCACGCCTTCGGCAGGGGTCACATCGCCAAAGGTGATGAGGTTGGCTTCAAAGGTGGCTACGTCAATGATGGCAATCGTGCCTTCGGGGTCATTGGTGTAGTCGCTGCTCGGTTCGCCTTCGCCGGCCACCAAGAGCTTGCTGCCGTCTGGCGTAAAGACTACCATGTCTGGCAGGGCGCCCACTTCTACGACAGCCAGTTCTTCGCCTTCAGCGCTCAAGAACACGACCACGCCCGGGGCTTGGGTATCTTCGGCTTCAACGCCAGCGGCCACAATGCCGTTCTTATAGTCTACGCTGTTCGCGCCGCCGCCGTAGACTGTCATGTCTACCGACATCACGAGCGTGGGGGCGCTGGGGTCGCTGATGTTGATGAAGTCCAGTTGGCTGCCTTCGCCGCTGTTGACGACGACTAATTGTTGGCTTTCGGGGATGTAGGTCACAATTTCTGCGCCACCATCGTCAATGATGCCAGTGGCATAGGTTCCAAGGGGGGTTAGGGTGAGTTCGGCATCTTGTGCGAACACGCCAGAAACCATGCTCACCAATACCAGCAATGCAAGAAGGGCGATACGCTTCATCTGGGCAATTCCTCCGCGATGTGTGAGTAAAATTTTTACGGTATCGTGGATTGTGCCGAAGGCGCGTTAACGTTCCGTTGTGCAATCAATAAGCGTAGGCTAAATGCCGCCCAACCTTTAGTGGCAATTTCACCGTAGGGCAACCCCCTATCCCCCACGGGAGAAAGGGGGCAGAACAAGTCCCTCTCCCGCAGGGGGAGGGATTTAGGGAGGGGTTGCCCTACACCCCACCATTAACGACATCCGCCGCCATTGACGCGAATCCCCCCAACGGGACGGCACACAGGCCGTCCCCTACGCATTACTGAAATACTGCTTTTATTGCTCTGGTTCTTCGCCGCAATTCGTGCCGATAACGCCTTCGGTGGGACGTGCCTCTAACAGCACCGGCAAATCCAGCGTTTCGCGGTCACGGATCAAGCGCAATACAATTTCATCGCCCGGCGACGAATTTTGTACCAAGTAGGTGACCAGTTCGTCCATATCATGCACCGGACGGTCATCTACCGCCACAATGATGTCGCCGCCCGTACAGACTTCCACGCCGCGCACGGTGACGATGCGCGTACCACCGCGCAACCCCGCTTTGGCCGCTGGCGAATCTTGGGTGATGGTGCTGACCAATACCCCAGAAGATACCGGCAAATTGAGTGGTTCGGCAAGGCTGGCAACGCCTAAGCCATCTGCCGCAGACATCGCTGAAATGCCGATCCATGCGTAGTTGACCGCGCCGTCTGCAATCAATTCGGGGATCACCCGCCGCACAGTGCTAGAAGGCACCGCAAAGCCCACGCCCTCAAACACGCCGGTTTCGGTACGGATGGCGGTATTGACGCCGATCACCTCACCGCGCGAGTTGAGCAAGGGGCCGCCGCTGTTGCCGGGGTTGATGTTCGCGTCTACCTGAATAATCGAGGGGTTTTGGAAGCCTGCGGGGAGCGTGGCATCCAGCAGTTCTGCCGACGGAATTTGCCGCCCTTTCGCGCTGATGATGCCGCTGGTCATGGAACTGGCAAGCCCAAACGGATTGCCGATGACGACGGCGCGGTCGCCCACGCGGGCAATGTCGCTGTCGCCAATCGGGATGGGGATCAGCCGCTCTGCCGGAACATTGACACGGATCACGGCAAGGTCGCTGTAGGTGTCTACCCCCACGACTTCGGCATCGGCAATGTAGCCGTCATTAAAGCGCACGGTAATCACGTCGGCGTCTTTCACCACATGGGCGTTAGTGACGATGTGGCCGTTCAAATCGTACACAAACCCAGAGCCGTTGCCGCCGTTAGGCGCGCCAAAGCTGCTATCTTGGGTGATGATGACCTCTATAAACACCACCGACGGCGCCAACCGCTCGTAGAGGTTCCCCAATAACACATATTCGGCGTCGGCTTCAGCAATCAGGCTGTCGGGGACTGGGGTGGCGTTTTGTGCCGCGTTTTCGATTAAATCGGCCACGAGCGTATCAAAGGGCGTGGTTTGCGCCGCTGGCCGTGCGGTTGTGTTGCTTGGCGCTGTGCCGCAGGCTGCCAGCACAAGTATCACCAAGATCACCAACGGCAGCGTTTGCCGTGCACCTATTTGCCACAGTCGGTTAAGCATCAAGGGTTTCCTCTACTAAAAGGTCATCAGGGATGTCGTTCGGGCGCGCCCCGCGTGAAGTGGGGTAAAGCGCCATCAAGAGCGTGTAGGGCTGGTCTTCGGGAAAGTTGGGCTTTTCGGCGTTGAACTCTTGCAGCAGCGCGTCTAGGCGGCGGTGAAATTCCAGCGCCTTGTCATCTGACAGGCGGCTGACGGCGCGTGTTAAGCGCAACGCTAGGGGATGTTGGCTGCGCGAAAGGTCAATCAGGCCGTTGCTCACCCCTTGCTGAATGTCTTGCTTGGCGTCGTCGAATAAGGCAGCTACCAGCAAGGCCGCGCTTGCCCCGTCGCCTTCGGCATATTGGCCGGGGCTGAGTAATTCACGCGGCACATGGTAACGCCGCGCCGCCGCCAGATAAGACTTTTCAAGAATGCCAGAGACCATCCGCGTGCTAGAAACCGCAATCAACCCATGTTTTTCTAACAGGTTCACATGGTAATAGAGTTTAGAGGGGGGCATATCCAACTTTTGGGCAATTTGCTTGACCGTGTGTGGATGGTCGGCCATAAACTCTACCAATTGTAGCCGCAACGGGTCGGCGGCCACCTTGAGCGTTTCAAGGTTGTCTATCACAAATTCTTCAGTTTGTTCAAAAGGCGCTTCAGGTAACATAATCAACTCGCGTGGCGGACGGACGAAAATGAGTGTGCGCCTTGATTATAGCATCAGCCCCCAGAATTGTACGGCGCAGACCGCACGATAAACCCCGCTGAAATGCACCCTATTCAATACATCGCCTTAATGAGATAATCAATCTCTGCCCTTGCATTAGGGCATTTTCTTTGTCACGACCGTTATCAGCCAAGCATAAGAGAGGTTTTCATGGGTTCTTATCACGGTCCAAAAGCGAAGAAGCAGCGCCGCTTCGGGGAAGTGCTGATCCCGCGCGCCAAATACCAACGTATTATCGGCAAGCGAGCATACCCCCCCGGAGATCACGGGAAGGAAAAAACCTTCCGCAGTGGCCGCCGCAGCGACTACGCCAATCAATTGGACGAAAAACAGAAGCTGTCCTTCATCTATAACATCCGCGAAAAGCAGTTGCGCCGTTACTTCATGGAAGCGCGCCAAACCAAAGGCCCAACGGGTGAAAACCTGATGCGCCTGTTGGAACGCCGCCTCGACAACATGGTGTACCGCGCTGGCTTTGCGGCAACGATTTGGGCTGCCCGCCAGATGGTCGTACACGGCCATATCAACGTTAATGGCCGTCGCCTAGACCTGCCCTCGTACAGTGTCATCCCTGGGGATGTGATCCAACTGCGCGAAAAAATGTGGCAGAACACCCATGTGATCGAATCCTTAGAAGGCACGCGCAACACAGTAGATTACCTGATACTGGACAAAAGCGCCTTCCAAGTGACGTTCACCCGTAACCCCGAACGCACAGAAATCCCTGTGCCGATTCAAGAGCAACTTGTGGTGGAATTCTACGCCCGCCTCGTGTAAGGTGTATGGTGTTTTGCAAGGGCATGGTACGCTATGCCCTTGCATCAACCCAACAATACCCTATTGAGGTGAACCCCCTATGCTCCATCGCTTCCGTTGGTTGCCCATCGCCCTGATTGCCCTGCTACCCGCCACGTTTGCCGCCCAAGACACACCGACACCAACGCCCGCGCCGATTCCCTATCAAGTGCTGGCACCGATCCCCCCCCAACCGCAACCTTACGCGCTAGACACGCTCACCGGCTTGATTCAGCGCGGCGCTACCGCCCCGAACGCGGCAGGCGTTAACGCCCTAGCCGTACATCCCAACGGGCAATTTGCTGTTGCCGACGGCGTCGGCCTTGTACGGCTTTACACGCTTATGGGCGACGCCCCGTTGATTTTGACGGCAGACGCCCCTGTGATCCAGTTGGCGTTTGCACCGACGCAAGGCTTCTTAATTGGCCTAGATGCCAACGGGCGCTTTTACGTGTGGCGCTCTGCCGATGGGGGCATCTTCCCGGTGGCGAACGCGCTTGGCGAAGGGTTAACCAACAATGTGGGCATCACAGGCTTTGCCCTCAGCGCCGACGAGACGACGCTCTACGTCAGCGATGTTAGCGGGCAAGTGCGCGTATGGCAGTTCGGCGGCATCCCCACCCCCACGCCGCCGCCAAGCCCCACCCTAGACCCTAACGCAAGCGTCGGCCCCACCCCCTTACCGGCAGGCTTCCCGCCGCTTGTTGATGCAGAAGTCCAAGTGGCTGAACAGGTCTTTGAGGGCGGGCGGATGTTCTGGGTGCAGCCCGTGAATCAGTTGTGGGTGATGCTGGTGGAAGAAGAAGGGCGCGGGCGTTGGCTGGTGTATGCCGATACCTTTGATGAAGCTGTAGACTTTGACGAAGACCCGAACATCACCCCGCCAGAGGGCAAGATCGAACCGGAACGCGGCTTCGGCAAGCTCTGGCGAGAAAACCCCGAAGTGCGCGACGCGCTCGGATGGGCGCTCACCCCAGAGTTCGGCTACATCAGCCAATATCGCTACGTCCCCGGCGGACAAGTGACCAACGGCGTGTATACCGCTGGCCCGGGCTACCATATTCTGTTCAGCCTCAACAGCGAGCTGTTCCGCTTTAATGAGAGTGACGGCACTTGGCAGTTAGGGGAATAACCAGATGGCGCGCTTTACCCGCTGGAGTGTGCTGATTGTTGTGTTGTTAGGCGCGTGGTGGCTCCGCATCCACGCGCTAGAATCGCTCCCGCACGGCGTCAGCAGTGATGAAGCCGTCAATGTGGTGGACGCCTTTCACATCGGGCGCACGGCCAACATCCCCTTTTATGAGGACTTAGGCCGCCCCGAACCGCTCTACCGCACGACGTTGGCGTTCGTCGGGCGCTGGATCAATGAATCGGTGTGGGGCTACCGTTGGGTGTCCGCCTGCCTGAGTATGATCGCGGTGGCGGCGGTGGCGTGGCTTGGGCGTGAATCCGTTGGGGAACTGCGCCCCAATGCCCGTCACGCGGCAGCGTTGGGGGCGGCTATCGCCCTCAGTGTGATGGTGGGGCATCTCACCCTCAGCCGCAGCTTATATCGCGGCACGCTGATGATTGCGCTGGTGGCCTTGAGCGCCGCCACGTTGCTAACGGCGATCCGCACCGGCAAGCCGCGCCTGTATATCATTGGCGGGCTGTTCACGGGGTTGTCACTGTATACCTACACCGCCGTGTGGGTGTATCCGCTTGGGCTGGTGGCGATGGGCGGCGGATTGCTGCTCACGCGCTGGCGGACGTTGCGCGACTGGCTGCCCAAGCTCGTGCTGGCGGCGGCGCTGGCGTTGATCGTCGCTACGCCGCTGCTCTGGAAGATCAGCCAAAGCCGTGAAGCCGTATTCGGGCGGGCGGGGGCAGTACAGGCCAGCCGCACTGAGCCACGCGAAGCGCTCGATGCGCTGCTCAGTCAACTGTTTGAGGCGGGCGACGAAAACCCACAGTATAACGCCGCCTCTGCCCCCGTGATCCCGCGTGCGTTGCAACCGATCTTCTTGTTAGGTGTGGCGCTTGCCCTGTGGCGTCTAATCCGTCAACCGTCGGCGTGGCTGCTGTTGACGCTGCTGATCCTGTTTCAGATTCCAGCGCTGTTGAGCAACGAAATCAATCACGGCCTACGGATTGCGGGCGTGTTTGTCGTCATCCCGCCGTTGATTGGGCTGGCGTTCGGCATTGTGGTGGGTGGGCTTTATGGGGCGGCACATAGGCCGCCCCCTACAAAAACCGTTGTAGGGGGGAACCTGCGTGTTCCCCCACTCATCCTTTGTGCGCTGTTGCTCGTCGGTGGTGGATGGATCGCACGGGACAGTTGGCGCACCTATAGCCACTACTACACCCATCCCGAAGCCTACCGCCAATGGTTCATCCACGACGTAGAGCTAGATCAAAACGAGTGGTTCTTCCGCACAGATCGGCAGGACTTTGCCGCATGGGTAGCGGCACAGTCCACACCGCTGTTGATCCCCGTTGAGGAATTAGAGCGCCCAACGACCCGTGCATGGCTAGTGGGCGCGTTCCCGCGTGTGACCGCCACAACAACGGAATTTA
This sequence comes from Phototrophicaceae bacterium, assembly GCA_049318725.1. Classification (GTDB taxonomy): domain Bacteria; phylum Chloroflexota; class Anaerolineae; order Aggregatilineales; family Phototrophicaceae; genus CAIRDJ01. Next base: position 7,208 of record JBMOFU010000071.1, read on the forward strand.
CCCTGCCCGCTGGCACGCGCTTGATCGCCCCCTATGCGCTGGAACAAGGCGGCTTGATGGATGCTACACGCGGCTACGCGCTGTTGGATAGCGGCACGATCACGTTATTGCCGCCGTTGAGCGCCGCCACGCACGCCGCCCTAAATGCGCTGGCAAACGACGGCCAACGGATCACACGCACGGGCGAACTGGCTTGGATCGGCAACCTTGCCACAATTCCAGACGGATTGACGCTGACCTACGCCGACCCATTGCTCCCCCCAACGCTGCCGCCCAATCAATTTGGGGACGCCCATCTGCGCGTGATTGGGGTGGCGGGCAACCCCACGCTAGAGGGCGGTCAACAGACCTATACCCTAACGTGGGAAGCCGGACGGTCACGCCTGCCGCATGACTACTTCAGCTATCTACAGGTGCAGACGCAAGCCCGCGAACGGATCAGCGGCAGCGACCATTTGATCTTGCGCTGGCTTTACCCGACGACGATTTGGCCGACGGGTGCGCCAGTCCCCGACGCGCACACGCTAACGATCCCCGAAGGGTTGCCCTACGGCGCGTATCGGCTGGTGACGGGTGTGTACTACTATCCGTTCATGACGCCGATTGCCGCCACTGGCAGCGATGTCGTGGCGAACGGCGCTACGGTTGCATGGCTCAAAATTCCGCAGCCGAACCCGCCCGCCCTGCCAGATGACTTGATCCGCGCTGATGGGGTCTTTGGCGATGCCTTCCGCCTATTGGGGGTTGTGCCAAGCATGCAGACGGACGGCACGACGCAGGTACAGGTCTATTGGCAGTCGCTCCAAGCGCGCCCGCTGTACGACGCGACGGTGTTCGTTCACTGGCTAGACGCTAGAGGGAACATCCTTGCCCAAAGCGACCTGCGCCCGCATGACGGGCAATACCCAACGTTTATTTGGGATCAAGACGAGCGCGTGATGAGCCAGCATCCGTTAGGGGAAGTGCCTGCGGGTGGGGTGGCGGTGCGCGTGGGGATGTATGGCTTTGATGCAGCGGGGCAAGCGCAAAACCTGCTCACCGCTGACGGGCAAAGCGCTATCAGGCTTGCGTTGCCTTGAATGTTGCCCATGTGGGGTGCAGCCTTACAGCATCATGACCCTGCGTAGGGGCATGATGCAATTGCCCTGTTATGGGTAAGGTTCACCCCATCACACCCTGTCAAACTAAGCTAGACTGTGTTCGATTCAGCAAGGGAGCCAGCTTTTTTATGGATAGCAACCGCCTTTTAATTTCTTACGCTCACCCAGACGATGAGAGCTTTGGGCTAGGTGGCCTGATTGCTAAATATGTGGAGCAAGGCGTAGAGGTCTACTTGCTGTGCGCCACGAATGGGGAAGTCGGCACGGTAGACGAAAAGTTCTTAGCAGGCTATAGCTCTGTGGCGGAAGTTCGCCTTGCAGAACTGGCGCGTGCCAGTGAAATCTTGAAGTTCAGCCAAGTGTTTACGCTTGGCTACAGAGATAGCGGCATGATCGGCACCCCAGACAATGACCATGCCGACGCCCTTTGGCATCAATGGCACACCCAACCCGCCGCTGTGATGCGCCGCGTGGTGGAAGTCATCCGTCAAGTGCGCCCGCAAGTGATTATCACCTTTAACGAGTACGGCGGTTACGGGCATCCTGACCACATTGCCATCCAACAGGCCACTGTCAAGGCAATGGAATGCGTCAACGACCCTAGCTATGTCACTGAGGGGTACGCTCCCTTCCAGCCGAGCAAGCTCTATTACTCTGGCGTTCCCAAATTCCCGTTACAACTGGGGATTACCCTCTCACGGCTGCGCGGTGAAGATCCGCGTCACATGGGGCGCAACAAAGATATTGATCTGGTCAAAATCCTTGACCATGTAGATGTGCCAACGGCCTCGATAGACATCGGTGACTACTATGAAATTTGGGATGCCGCCAGCGCTTGTCACGCCAGTCAAGGCGGCGGTCGTACCTTTTGGGGGCTACCCAAGTGGGCGCGGCGCTTCTTCTTTGGGACGCAAAAGTTTACATTGGTGATCCCCAAACCCGCCGCTAACGCCGTGCTTGAAACCGATTTGTTTGCGGGGGTTCCCGTCAAAGAAGCCGTAGCGATATGAGTGCCAATACCGAACGGATTGATATGCTCTTAGACGCCATTGAGCATATCAAGGCCGACCGCCGCAATGAGGCACGCCAAGTGTTGCGCCAACTGATTGGCGAAGATGGCGACTTTGAGGACGCTTGGCTGTGGATGAGCGTTGCGGTAGATTCGCTTGACCAAAGTTCGGTTTGCTTAGATAACGTGTTGCGGATTAACCCGGCTAATTTTTACGCGGCAGGGGCGTTGTACCGCATTCAAGAGCCACAAATGCAAATGGAGCGGCGGCGCACGCGCTTGTTAAGCTACCGTGACAGCGCGTTTATGCTGATGTGGCTTATCATCTTTGGGCTGATGGCCGCCGTCACCCTGCAATTTGCCTCAGTGGGCGCAACACTCCCCATCCCCTAAGGCTGAAGCAATGGCGCGTAGCGTCGGGCAACAACGGCTTGCCCGTCGGGGCTTTGAATCCATGCGATTAAGGCACGATATTCCCCAAGCGGTTCATTTAGCCCAACCACAAATAACGTAGAGCGTAACGGGTAGCTGTTGTTATAGACATTTTGTGGGTTGACGCTTATCCCTTCTACCATCAAGGGCTTGACCGAAGGTTGTAGATACCCCATTGAGATGTAGCCAATGCTGCCCGGAATGCTGCTAATGCTCCGTAGCATGGCATCGTTAGACGGGGAAATCAACGCCGATTTCGTTGGCGGGCGTTCCCCCATCACCAAACGTTCAAACTCGGCGCGTGTGCCAGAGCCTTGTTCACGGCTAAAGACGCGAATGCGTTCGTCCTGCCCGCCGAGCGCCGTCCAAGCCGTCACCTGCCCTTGATAGATTTCGCGCAATTGCGGCAGCGTTAAGTTGGTTAGGGTGTTGCTAGGGTGGACGATCACCGCGATGCCGTCTTGCCCAACGGGGGCAGCCCACAGCGCGCTATCTGGCGGCAAATGATTGCTGATGAAGTAGGGGATTTCTCCCTGTTGGGCTTGCTCTACCAAAACCTCATAGCGCCCGCTGCCCGGCAAAAAAACGTGATTCGGGTAAAGCTGGCTATATTCAAGGCTTAAGTCTGCAAGCAAGGGGGCAGTGGCGCTTGTCCCCTGAAGGCGCAGGGCGACTGTGTTTGTCGTTGGGGTTGCGGCGGGGAGCGCAGGGCTACTGCACCCCACTAACGCGAACGCCGCGATCACCATGGCTTGCCCTGCTTTCCGCATGACCCTTGAACTTTCGTTCCCCCATCCCTAATCGTGTGCAACCAGCGGTTGGTCGGTGTGATGCAGGTAACGCCCCAAAAATTCTTGACGGAACGCCCCCAGTTTGCCCTGTGTAATGGCCTGCCGCATGGCTTCCATGAGCCGAATCAAGAAGCGGATGTTGTGCAGGCTCAAGAGCGTATGCCCTAGTAATTCTTCGGTGCGGACGAGATGACGCAGGTACGCCCGCGAAAAGGTTTGGCAGGTGTAACAATCACAAGTGTCGTCCAGTGGGCGCGGGTCGCGCTCGTGAACCGTCGTTCGCATATTGATACGCCCTGTAGGGGTAAACACCGCCCCATGCCGTGCGATTCGGGTGGGCATCACACAGTCGAAAATGTCTATCCCGCGCCACACCGCCTCTACTAAATCCTCTGGTGCGCCGACGCCCATCAAATAGCGCGGCGTCGCCGTCGGGAGCATTGGCACGGCAAAATCTAGCGTGGCGTACATATCCGTTTTAGATTCACCTACGGCCAGCCCGCCGACGGCATAGCCCACAAACCCTAGCGAGCGCAAAAATTCACTGGAACGGGCACGTTGATCCTCAAAGATGCCGCCCTGCTGGATGCCAAATAACGCTTGCGTGCTGTCGTTGGGGTGGGCTTCACGACAGCGGCGCGCCCATGCGCTGGTACGGGCAACGGCGCGTTCGACGACGGCGCGGTCAGTCGGCAGGGAGCATTCATCAAAGGCCATGATAATGTCTGCGCCAAGATTTTCTTGAATCTGCATCGAAACTTCTGGGGTGAAGCGGTGGCGGCTGCCGTCAATGTGGCTTTGAAAGGTCACCCCGTCATCGTCAATGGCATTCATCTGCGACAGGCTAAACACCTGAAAGCCGCCAGAATCGGTCAAGATTGGGCCATCCCACGCCATGAAACGGTGCAAACCGCCCATCTCTCGGACGATTTCACTGCTAGGGCGCAGGTGCAGGTGATAGGTGTTAGACAAGACCAGCGTCGCCCCAATTTCGGTCAGTTGGCGTGGAGAAACCGCCTTCACAGTGGCTAATGTGCCAACCGGCGCAAAGACCGGCGTGTCAATCACCCCATGAGGTGTATAGAATTTTCCCAAACGGGCTGCCCCATCTTGGGCAAGGATTTCAAACTCAAAAGCCATAATAGTGTCTAGTTCGCCATAGTCACGGTCAACGTTTACGTATTATAACAAACAAAAGTTCTGTTGGCCTGTTAGATTTTTCGCGCTATGCTATACTTTTGACTATGATAAGCCTTTACGATTTGCTCGAATCTGCCAACGGTCAGCTGTTCGGTGAGCCAGCCGCACAGATTTTTTCGCGTTTTTGCGTTGACCTAGAGCGCATGGGGGAAGATCAAATCTTCGTGGCCCTGCGCGACGATTACGGCGACAGCCACAGCTTGATGCAAAGCGCCATTGAACGCGGTGCCGCCGGGATTTTGTGCAGCACCCCCCCCAACTTTGATACCAAAGACGTGTCGGTGATTGTCGTAAAAGACACCCTACGCGCCCTAATGGAGTGGTCACAGTTTGTCGTCCGCCGCAGCCAAGCCAAACCATTGGTGGTGGTCGGCACCCTTGACCGCGCTACTACCGTAGCCACCATTAGCCGCATCCTCAGCACGCGCTACCGTGTGCTTGCCAACCCAGATAGCCCCTATCAAGGCCGCTTGGCGATCCCCTTTTTGTTGGCAGAGCTAGAAAGCACCCACGAGTTTATTGTCCTAGAGCTAGATGCCCGCCAACCCGCCGAGATGCCTCAGTTTTTGCAGGCGCTAGAGCCGGTTGGGACGATCTTCACAGGGGTGGGCAAAGCCTACCTTGACCACTTTGGTACGCTGGACAACCTCATTGCCGAATATCGGCTGGCGCTAGAAACCCTCTCTCCGGATGGCCTTGCCGTGATTAACTATGACAACGACGCCGCCCGTGAGTTAATCCGCCACACAAAGGCCAAAGTCATTTCTGTGGGGACGCACTTTGGGGCAGATTTAGTCGCCCATACCCTGATGCCAAGCCCAGTCCGCACCGGCTTTGACTTGCGCTACGGCAAGCAGAAAATCCCCGCCTGCTGGACGCCGCTCGTCGGCCAAAGCGGGGTCTATTCCGCCATGTTTGGGATGGCAGTGGGTTTATATTACGGCATTGACGTGCAGGTGGCGCTCAAGCAACTTACAGAAATGCAACCGCTCCCCGGCAGGATGACCCCGCTAGAAGGGCAAGGCGGGTCATTGTTGATTGATTCCACTTATGACGCCACGCTCGATGGCACGCTTGCCGCCCTAGACTGGCTCAAGACCATCACCGATGAAGACAGCCGCACCTTTTTTGTGTTGGGCGATGTTGACCATTTGGGCGATGCCAGCCGGCTGGCACACCGCACCATCGGCCAACGTGCGGCGGAAGTTGCCCAAGTAATTGTCACCGAAGGCGATCAAGGGGCAATTTTGGGGCGTGCCGCCCAAGATTTACGCAACAGCCAGCACAACATCCGCATTACCTACAGCATCAGTGATGTCTTGGCGGTGTTGCAATCCTACGCGCCCTTTAATACCCGCGACATATTCCTCATCACGGGCGGCGCACGCGCACGCATGGAACTGGTGGTGCGGGGGTTGTTGGCTGATGAAGGCTCCATTAGCCGCCTGCCGCGTCAAGGCGAAGCAGACACCTTAACCTTTCAACAGCGCCGCCCGCTGCGCCCTAGCTGGGTAGAAATTGACCGCGGCGCGCTGGCGAATAATGTGCGTACACTCAAAACGTTTGTTGGCGAAGACGTAACGCTGATGGCCGTCATCAAGGCCGATGCCTACGGGCATGGGGCGGTGTCTGTCGCACGGATTGCGATCCAAAATGGGGCGGGCTATTTGGCGGTGGCGTCTATGGCCGAAGCGCTAGAACTGCGCGATGCCGGCATCACCGCGCCGATTTTGGTCTTGAGCTATACGCCCGTTCACGCTGTGCGGGAAGCCATCCGCCACAACATCACCATCACGATCTATGACCTTGAGCTTGCCCGCAGTTACAACCGCGTGGCGGGGGAAGTCAACGGCAAGTTAAAGGCACACGTCAAGATTGACAGCGGGATGGGGCGTTTAGGCGCGCTCCCTGAAGACGCCATCCGCCTATTTAGGCACTTGGGCGCGTTTAGCCAACTGGATATTGAAGGGATTTACTCCCACTTTTCGATGGCAGACGAAGACGCCGATTACAGCGCTGCTCAGTTGCAGGTTTTCAAGAGCGTTTTAGTTCCCTTGCGTGCAGCGGGGATCAAGTTCAAATATACCCATCTGGCAAATTCTGCGGGGGTGTTGCTGGGCAAAGAGTTCTACTTCAATATGGTACGCACTGGGCTGGTGATGTACGGCATTAATGCCTCTAACATCGCGTCAATGCCAGAAGGCTTGCGCCCCTTGATGACGTGGAAAACCGCCATTGCACAGGTGAAAAAGCTCCCCCCCGGCCACCCAATTGGCTACGGCAATACTTACTACACCACCCACCAAGAAACCGTTGCGGTGATTCCGGTGGGCTATGCTGACGGCTTACGCCGCTCCCCCTATAGCTGGAAGGAAGTGCTGGTGCGCGGCGTGCGTGCGCCAATTCGCGGGCGCGTGAGTATGGAAAAAACCGTCATCAGCGTGGAACACATCCCCGGCGTGAGCATTGGCGATGAAGTGGTACTGTTGGGGCGTCAAGGCGAAGACGTGATTACCACAGAAGAAGTTGCCCAACACGTTGGCACCATCCCCTATGAGATTTTGACGGCGATTTTAGCGCGCATCCCGCGCATGGGCTAGTTAACGGCACGGCAATCGTGTTCTCCAAAACCAGATGATTTCAACGTAGGGGCGCAATGTATTGCGCCCCTACGGAATTATGAATACACCTGTAGGGGCATGATATATCATGCCCCTACAAAGACATATATCGTTTAATAATAACCTACAGATTTAGAATGCGATTGCCCTACCCCAACCTACGATTTACTGAAATCATATCTCAAACAGCACACGTAAATCCTGCGAGATGTCGCTAGGGGCGGTGCCAAACGGATACAGCACCAGCAATTCCCCGCGTGGGTTGAGCAAAAAGGTCGTTGCCGTGTGATCCATCAAGTAGGGGGCGGCGGTGTTGGCAACCTCTCGGCGTTCATAGTGAACGCTGAAGGATGCTGCAATCGGGCGCAACACACTGTCGTCAGGGGTACTCAACCCCAAAAACGCCTCATCAAAGCGCATCAGGTATCGTGCCAACAGTTCTGGCGTGTCACGTTCACCATCCACGCT
>JBMOFU010000072.1:0-14786 GCA_049318725.1 Phototrophicaceae bacterium
CAGGGATGAGTAAAAGCCCTTACTGCCCTTACTCATCCCTCATCACTGCCCTTACTGCTTTTCCTGCCCTTCCTCATCACTCGTCACTGCTTTTTCCTGCTTTTCCTGCCTTTGCCATCACCGCCTGAATCGCGGCTTGATCGGCAGTGCTGTAGTGGACATAGCCGAGCGGCAACTGCTCATAATCGAGCGAATAACCAAGTAACCCTTCTTCAAAGGTCTTGCGGTAGGCGAGGCCAAAATCAAAATCAATGCGTTCGTCATTGGCTAACGGTAACGAAAGTGTGGGAATGGGTTGCCCAACCCCAAATTCGGCCACTTGTGCCACCCCTTCTGCAAACGAGGGGTGCGGTTCCATCACCAGAATGCGATAGGGGCGAGCATGGTTGGGGTCTAGGGTATAGTCGGCAAAGTGGGGGAAGGTGGGCGGTGTTTCGTTGAGGTAATCTATTTCCACAAAGTTGATGCCCGCTGCCAGCAAATCTTCGCGTTTACTCAGATATTGGCGAGCATCTACTGTTTTGCCTTTGTTTGTGGGTGAAAGAAACTCAACCCACAAAATGGGTTGTACATCCTCTGGACGCTGGATAGCTAATGCACGATAGGGTACATCACTAATTGGGGCATCAAACAAGTCTAACAATGCCAGTTTTTCAACGTGAGGTCGCTCTAATACAACACTTTGTAGCGGCTTCTCTTGCACCATAGCGATACTCGGTGAAGGCGAACGATCACTAGGTTCCCCAACCCATAGATCTGCACGGTAAGTATGGACGGCAAAGTCCCGCTCTCGCCTTATTTGTACTGAATTTTCAAGGTTAATCACATATCCGCGTGGCACAACATTTTGAGCCAAGACATTCGCTAAGTGAACAATGTGCATCAGATGTAAGTTTTGCCAACGTCGTTCCTGTTGCAACATACTATGTAGATGGGCGTTGACCCCCGGATAGGGGTTCTCTCGCAGTTGGATTGACATAAAACACCCTTTTTAATATCTACACTGCCGTTGCGGGTTGCCACGTCCTTAAGTTGACGGTGGCGCGTTCGCGCACGGCGGCGATGGTTTCTTCGCTCACGGCTTGCTCAAAGCTGCGGAACCCGCCAAGCCGAAAGCCATGCCGTGAGGCAATGTGGGCGATTTCGTCGGCTTGCGCCACCGGAATATCTTTGCCGATGGTGTAATCTTCGTAGCGGCCTTCCATTGCCAGCGCCATCGTTTCTGCCATGCACGCATAGGCCATTTTGGGCGGGAAGCCAAAGTCGAAGTTGAAGTTGACTGGCCCCGGCACTTCTACCATACCGCCTTCGATCACCAGCACGTCGTCGCGCTGTTCCACAACCTTGCGCGACACATCACGCGGGCGGGCGACATCGCACACCACCGCGCCGGGCTTGAGGTGCTTCGGCTCAATGATCGCGGTCAGGGCGTTGGTCACGGTCAAAATCAGGTCAGCGTCGTAAATCGTGTTGATGTCTGTGCTGGCGCTGACGATTGCCCCCTTGCCTTCGCACAGGGCGCGCACTTCTTCGGTCGCGTCGCCACGCCGCCCGACTAACTTCAAGCGGGCGCACTGGCTGGCGAGCATCTGCGCGCACGTTTTGCCTATCGCGCCAGTTGCACCGACCACTGCCACCGTAGACTGAGACACATCCACACCCATCTTGCGGGCGGCTTCGCGCACGCCCTCCACCGCCATGACGACGGTGTAGCTATCGCCAGTGGTGACTGGCATGGCGAGCCTGTCGGCAATCGTCTTGCCGGCGTCGCCCACAACGGCAGCATATGCCCCTAGCCCTAAAATCTTTGCGCCGAGCCGCTCTGCCATGTGGCCGCAATCTACCAGCTTGTTGTAGACCTCATCCACAGGCAGGCTCATCATCCGCTGTGGGGTATAGGGCGCGGCAATAAACCAGCCGCGCAGTTCGCGCCCAGTCTCTATAGAGCGGATGCCTGTAATTTCTGAGATATATGTCGGCGGGAAGAAGCGCGAAAAGAAGTGAATTTGCCCTTCACTGAGCGCCTTCCCCAATAGAGGATACTTGCGCGCAACATCGCGTTTGATGTTGATCGGGTGAATGATAAATGCAAATGTGTCGTCGGTCATGAACTACCACTCATCCCAAGATTCTACCAATTGATCTTCGACTTGCTCACCATGACGCGGATACAAGCGGCGGTGCGCCTCTGCCCCACCCTTCACGTACAGATGATCGCTTTCTTCAAAGCTGATATTGCGGCTGACCACGCGGCGCTGCGGTGAGGCGAACATCACCACGTCTGATTCAATCATCCGGCCGGGGAAGATTACCATCCCCGCCCCGATGCGGCAATTGTGGCCGACGGCACTGCCTAACACCACTTGCCCCGTGTCTTCCAGCTTGGCGTCCATATTGGCGGCAGCAATCGGGCGCGGAATCGTGCGAGTATAGCGCCCGTTCTTGTCGTGTTCCGCAATGCCAATCAAGTTAAAGTCGGTGAAGGTATTCCCCGCGCCGACAAAGCTATTGCGCCCGACCACGCACATCTGCAAGCAGGTATTTTGGGCGATGATCGTGTTTTCCATAAGGGCGGTCATAAACAAGGACGCACGGAAGGGCAAGAAGCAGTTGTTGCCGATGACGCTCAATGAGATCATACACCCGGTGTCTATAGTGACGTTGTTGCCAATGGTGCAATTGTCAATAATCACGCCCGGCCCGATGCTGCAATTGTCCCCGATTTCTGCCGGGCCAGTGATGATGGCCGTCGGGTGGATGGTCGTGCCGCGCCCGATCTTGACTGCGCCCGAACTGCGTAGGATTTGTTTTTGCTCCAGCAGCGCCTTCCAGAGCAGTTGTAAAGAGAACAAGTTATGCTCTTTGATCGTCTCATCAAAGCGGCTGGCGCGGGTGAACACCCCAAAGATGATGCTGGCAACATACACATGAAACCACGTTTCAATGAACAACACCGAGCGCGTGGGCAGGTAATGGGTTAAGTCGCCGCGGTCGGTTGCCATAAAGTCTGGGACGGTGTAAAAGCCCTTTTCTTTGTAGCCGCTAGGGATCACCACAGTGGTGATGTCCATACTCATGCCACGCGGCAAGTACCACAAGTCTAGGGTATAGATCGGTGTTTCGTCGTCGGTGTAGCTTTTTTCGAGGTTGTGCGCCAACCGAAACGAATATGTCTGGAAGCACAGGTCATCGGCGGGGACGGCAGCACGGCAGGCGCGCCCAGTCTTTTCCGCTTCGGTGATGAAGTAGTCTAGGAACTCGCGGTCAAACCACAGGCTATCGCGGTAGACAATCGCCGGCTCACGGATCATGAACACTTCCATGCGGTTCTTGAGCGGCGGCTGTAGCTCTAGGATGAAGCCCTTTTTGCCGAAGTATTCTGCCATCAATGTTTCATGGTAAAGCCGCAAGGGGATGTTCCCAATGGTGAGTTGGTTGGCCGGCTCATTAAACGGCGGAACCAGTCGGTTATCCTCCAAGATGTAACGTTTCATCAACGTAGGCATAATAATGCTCCATGAAAACAACCGTGCGCCGTCGCCTTTTGGGCGGGTCTCACGGGGGGACGAGCTAATTGTTTAAGAAGTCCACCAAGACGGTATGGAAGCGTTCCGGCTCATCCATCATGGGGAAGTGACCCGAATTTTCAAACCACTCCACGCGGGCATGGGGAATGTGCTTCTTGAGGACTTTGGCTTGGTTGGGGCTAACGATGATGTCTTTTGGGCCGTAAATCCCCATCACAGGCAGGGTAAGCCCTTCTACCTGTTGGCGCAGGTCAGTGGCGCCAAGCGTGGCAATGCTCTGGAAGAACGGTTTGACCGACACTTTTGATAGGTCGCTGGTGACCATTTTTTCCATCGCTGCGCCGTCGTTCGCCATAAAGTAGGAATAGCCACGCAAAAACAAGTATACCAAATTGGGGAACGTCCAAATCAAGTTAGCAAAGCCCGGATTGCCAGACAGCTTTAACAGCCAACTGAGCGAAGCGCCGTTCACCGGTGAACCAATCACGACGGCTTTAGCAACCCGTTCGGGATGCTCAATCGCAACCGTCAACGACACCGTGCCGCCCATCGAATGGCCGACCAGTGCCGCCTTTTGGATGCCTTGACGATCCATAAATTCGTTGACGAGGTTGACAAAGTTCCGTACCGAAAACTCGTCAGACTTGTTGCTAGATTCGCCAAAGCCAAAGAAATCCAGCGCATAGACTTTGAGCTGATACTTCGATTGGCCGAGAACTTCAAACGAGTTCCGCCATAACGCCCATGAGCCAAGCCAGCCATGCAATAGCAAGACTGGGCGACCTCTGCCATAGGTTTCAAAGTGCAGGATGCCCTGTTGTGTGACCATTGTAGCCACGATCACATGCCTTTAGGTTAGGGCAGTCTAACTGCCGCCATGCCAGCGTTCAAAGAGGCTTCATCAATGGGTCTCGATGAACCCAGAAAAAACTTTGGGGAGTGCGGCCAAGCGCACCAACACGGCATTGGCCTTGTGTCACACTCCCAACCGCTCCCCCGAAGGATGCCTTAGGGTTCCATCTCTTCAAGGATGGAGTACAGCAATTCTAGCAGCACGTTCTTGACGCTCTCTTTGTCTTTTGCCACGCAGGGTAGCAACTTGACATCTTCTTCAATCCGTAGGGCGATCCGCAAATCTTCTGGATCCCAAGCGTCGGGATGGTCTTGCTTGTTGGCCGCCACGACGTAAGGCGTGGGGGCATACGCCCGGAAGGTTTCAAGAATGCTCTTGGCCTCACGGAAGGTTTCGGGCTTGGCGCTGTCTACCATCACCACGAACCCTAACATGCCCTCTGCAAGGATTTCCCACATGAAGTCGAAACGGCGCTGCCCCGGCGTACCAAATAGGTACAGGGTCAGGTCTTCGTCTACAGTGATGCGACCGAAGTCCATTGCAACGGTGGTCTGCGATTTGACGAGTGCTTCAGCAGTATCTTTAGAGATGCCCTGCTCGGTAGTGACCACATCAATTTCGCTGATGGAGCGAATGAATTCTGTCTTACCCGAACTAAAAGGGCCGGTAATCACCATCTTGACCGTTTGCATATTGCACCTGCTCTTCCCTAGTGGTTGGTTAGGCCGATTCGTACAACCTTAGATGAATCTGTTATAACGATTTGATCTTGTCAATAAGCTTATTGACCACGCTAGACTGCACTTGCGCCTTGCGTGCTTGCCGCTGTTTGGTGGCTGCCGCCGCCGCAGACGCCCCAGATGCCGCCGGGGATTTTGCCGCGCCTGCGCCAGAAGTGTCTGGCTTCATCACCTGCACCAAGTTTGCCATCATCAAGCCGTACACAATCCGCCGAATTTCCATATCAGACATGTTGTTGGCTTTGGCAATTTGCTTGATGCTGTTCTTGGGGTTGACAAACGACACCACGCGCCATTCTTCCACACTGAGGTGAACGCCTTTGAACTTCTCTTTGGCGTTTTCAGGGAACTTGAGCGACACATTCAGGTCGGGCAGTTCGCGCATGAGTTGGTCGTTTTCTTTGGCGCGGCGGGTATATTCGAGAATGATGTTCTCGACATCCAACGGCACCAAAATTCGGTCGCTGCTGGGCATGGTGTCATCATCAAAGCGGAACGGCCCATCACGCCAAGTGAGCATGTTGTGAACCACTTCGAGCATATGCTGCTGAATGCTGGTGACAATATCGTTTTGGGTGGCGTAGTTGGCGTTAATCAGCAAAAGCGCAATGGCTTTGTCGCTGCTGCTTTTGGCGCGTTCTCGGATAATCTTCACTTGGCTATCTGAGAGCTTGCCCGCCCGGTTCAGCACGGCGATCAGGTCGCTTTCTTGATCCGCCCCGGCGGTGGCATGGATGAGCTTGCCCCCCTTAAAGGCGATGCGGCAACGTTCGTCACCCGCCTTTTGCTTAGGCTTGTTCATCGCGTCCATCTCGCCCGTTGCAATGCCCTCATACACAGTGAGCATCCCGGTCTTGCCTGCCAAGTTCACCAAGTTCAATACTTGGGTTGGACTTATATCTTGTAGATTTGCTTGAAGTGGCATGAAGCACTCCGCTTTATCTTCACCCGCCGTAGACACCCGCACAGGTAAAATCCATCAATAGTGAATCTAAGCCCGATTATAGCCGTGCGTGCAATCCAAGTCAACAAATGGTCGAAAAACACCATGCCCTTGCGCCGCTGGCCGTTTGGCGTCACAATTCTGGCGTTAAAGATTAACGCCTTTTTAGGAGCAAACCCCTTCATGACAGACTCTCCAGAAATCCGCGAACAGCTACGGGCGCTGAATAGCCGCTCACGGACGCTCGTCGGCGGCCCAGAACGGGCTGGCGCACGCTCTATGTTCAAAGCCATTGGCCTCACTGATGATGACCTTGCCAAGCCGCTGGTGGCCGTTGCCAATACATGGACGGAAATCGGCCCGTGCAACTTCCATTTAAAGATGATCGGCCAAAAGATTAAAGAGGGCATCCGTGCCGCCGGATGCACCCCGCTAGAGTTCAACACCATCTCGATTAGTGACGGCATCACGATGGGAACTGAAGGCATGAAGGCCTCGCTCATCAGCCGCGAGATGATTGCCGACAGCATCGAACTGGTCGTAAGCGCCAATATGTTCGACGCCGTAGTTGCCATTAGCTCGTGCGACAAGACCATCCCCGGTACGATTATGGCCTTGATCCGCCTCAACCTGCCCTCGTTGATGGTCTACGGCGGCACGATCAAGCCCGGCAAGTTCCCCGGACGTTACCCGCTTGAAGCGCAAGACGGCCAGCCGCAAAACGATAAAGACATCAACATTGTGCATGTCTATGAGGCCATCGGCGCGTACACCAGCGGGCGGATCAATGAGGCGCAACTCAAGCAAATTGAGGACATGGCCTGCCCCGGCCCCGGCGCGTGCGCCGGACAGTTCACGGCCAACACCATGTCTATGATCGGCGCCATCATGGGGATTTCCCCAATGGGATTTAACGACATCCCCGCCGTAGACCGCGAAAAAGAAGAAGTCTCGGTCAAGATTGGCGAAATGATGCTTGGCCTGCTGGAGCGCAACATCCGCCCGCAAGACATCATCACCCGCCAATCGCTAGAGAACGCCATCGCCTGCGCTGCGGCCACTGGCGGTAGCACCAACGCCATTCTGCACACGTTGGCCTTTGCTCGTGAAGCGCAAATCCCCTTCACGATTGACGATATTGAGGCCATCAGCCGCCGCACCCCGATCATTACGGATATGTCCCCTACGGGGCGTTACAACGCGCTTGACCTGTACGAAGCGGGTGGTATTCGGCTGGTCGCGCAACGGATGCTTGAACAAGGCATGTTGCACGGCGACGCGATCACAGTCACGGGCAAGACGTTGGCGCAAGAAGCCGCCAGCGCCGTCGAGACACCCGGCCAAAAGGTCGTTATGCCTGTTGGCACAATGATTAAAGATCAAGGCGGGTTGGTAATCCTCAAGGGGAATTTGGCCGAACGCGGCGCAGCGGTCAAGCTCAAGGGAACCGAGCCGCAGCACTTTAAGGGGCCAGCGCGGGTGTTCGACAGCGAAGATGACGCCTTTGAAGCGGTCAAGGCGCAACAAATCCACAAGGGCGATGTGCTGGTGATCCGCTACGAAGGGCCTGTGGGCGGCCCCGGAATGCGCGAGATGCTCCAGATTACCTCGGCGTTGGTCGGGCAAGGCTTGGGCGGCGATGTGATGTTGGTCACCGATGGGCGCTTTTCGGGCGGCACACGCGGCTTGATGATCGGCCATGTGGCGCCAGAAGCGATGGTCGGCGGCACAATCGCCCTGTTGCACGAAGGCGACATGATCGAAGTGGACGTTGAACAGCGTCACTTGTGGGTAGACCTGCCGGACGCGGTATTAGCAGAGCGCCGTGCCGCGTGGAAGGCTCCCCAAGCGCGTTACAAGCGCGGGGTGCTGGCGAAATATGCCCACACTGCACAGCAAGCCGACGACGGCGCGGTGAGCAATTTAACCTAAACACGGTGGGGGAACACATCGGTTCCCCCCTACGATACGCATTCGTAGGGGACGGCCTGCGTGCCGTCCCGTTGCCGCTATAAACAATCCGCTTCGGAAAGATTAAACCCCTATCTTTACAGGCATGGGGTATGATAGTTCATGCCCCCCACTGACGTGCGCCCCTACGTATTTGGGATAATTTGGGATAAAATCGGACGATACACCGTCCACTGCCCAAAGGATTCCCCTTCGATGACGCTCACCAACGATGAACGCAACGCCATGCGCGCCTTTTTGCAACGCTGTGAGGTGCGGCTTTCTACGTTGCACCGCATCGGACTCGGTTTTATCAGCGGGGCAGGGCTATTGCTGTTGTTCCCGGTATTCCTGAAAGACGCCTTTGACGGTACCGCGGCGATCTTCCTCAACGAAGCACGCAATCACTTCCCCACGATGGGCAACAACGGGCTGGCGCTCACCGTTGTGCTGTATGTGCTGTTGGCCTATCCGCTGATTATGGCGTTGGCCGTCCCGCTGTATGGCGTCTACTTGTTGATTAAAGATGTAGTTCACTTTTATTTCACCATTTACATGCCGGGGATGTTAGGCGACCTGCAAACGCCGTCCTTTGGGCTAACCGGCCTCACCTTTTGGGCGGATGAAACCAACCCAGAAATCAAGCGGCAGGTGATGGCCTATCAGTACACGCACGGCCATATGGATTATATGCTGCCGTTCAGCGATCAAAAGCGCCACGAGTATTTAGACCTGCTCTAT
Source organism: Phototrophicaceae bacterium (assembly GCA_049318725.1). GTDB lineage: Bacteria > Chloroflexota > Anaerolineae > Aggregatilineales > Phototrophicaceae > CAIRDJ01. Next base: position 8,755 of record JBMOFU010000072.1, read on the forward strand.
GAGCGTACCAATCAACAAATTGTGCCGCCAACGCGCACGCCAGAGGCACTGCGGGAGCTAGATGTGATCCCGCCAGAAACCACCGAAGCCGATGTATTGCGCTTTGGCACGGCCTTTGGGATGACCTACAGCCTAGACCGCACGCTGGTGCAAGACGTGGCGATGACCGAAATGGCGCTCTCTCGGCATATCCTCTATCTACGGCGCTTGATGATGCGCTACATCAAAACGCTGCTGGTGTTTTTGTGGACGACGATCATCCTGTTTGTAGCGCTGCCGTTTTTACGCGACCCGCGCCTGCCCTCACTGGTGATTTTAGCCTTCGTCTACTTGGTGTGGGGGGTGATGGTATTGCCGATTTTGCAGTGGCCGCTGCTATGGATTTACCGCCATCGGCGCGGGGACATTCACCCAGAACACATTGACACGCAATTAAACCTGTTCAACCGCGCAGTACGCGGCTGGTGTATCACTGCCATTGTGTCGTCTGTGGGCGCGTTGACGTTGGCGCTGATTTCGCTGTTGATGGGCGGCTAGTTCGGCGCAGGGGGCTTGGTCGGCCACGCGGGGTCGTGAAACGTCTGGATTTCGATGGTATAGCCGTTAGGATCGCGGGCGAACAGATGGGTAATGTTATAGGTGGCGTTGTAGGACGGGGCTTGCTCAATGCTGACCCCGTGTGCAAGCAAATGCGCGTGCCAACCGTCAATATCGGCGCTGACCAACGTCAAAATCACATCAGGATGGTTGCGGTTGATCCCTGCTCGTTCACAAAAACCCAAGAACGCATCCCCCGCCACGCGGTAGATTTTGCACACCCCTTGATCTAACACCAACGACAGCCCGATGATTTCCTCATAGAAGCGGGCTGTCTGGGCAAGGTCGGCGGTGTAAAGAAATGTGACTTGCTGGTCAATCGTTGTCATCGTCGTCACTGCCGCTGTTATCGCTGTCGTCATCATCGCTACGATTGTTGCCACTATCGTCGTCATCAGCACTGCCACTGTTGCCGCTCCCGCGATTGCCGCCGTTGTCGTCGTCGTCATCATCACTGGATGATGGTTCTTCGGTGAACATCGGTGCAGCAAGGGCTTCTTCCGTTTGTACCGGCGTCGGAATAACGTAGTAGCTTTCCCACGCGGCAGGCGTCGAATCGGTTGCCACAGGCGCTAAGGCTTCTTCCGTTTGCACGGGCGTCGGAATAACGTAGTAGCGTTCCCATGCGCTGGCCTGTGTCGCGGGCGCGCTAGACTCCCTTCAGCCTCCGCTGGCTTCTTCAGTGCCGTCTGGCGATTCCAGCGCTTCTTCCGCTTCTTCGGTCACATCCACGCTAAAGCCTGCTTCTTCGGTGCTGTCTGGCGCGGGGATCACTTGGTCGCTGTTGGCGGTGTTCGGGAAAAACGTTGGGATGGCATACCATATCGTGTATACCGCGATCCCGCCGAGCGCCGCCGCCACCCATCCGCCCAACGCAAGGCGCATGTACAGCTTGATATTCTTAACCTTGAGCGCTTGAGGCAATTGCTTTTCAAACCACATCCGAATGACCAAATAGGTCGCCAGCAGTTGCGCCGCCGCCCCGAGCAAGAAGTGTCCCGTCGGGAGCAATACGCTAATGTCGGTCGGGTTAGTGGCAAGGCGTGGAGCAACCCCGCCCGCATACGAGCCGATCATCACCCAAGAGATTAGTACCCAGTTGAGGATCGTAACACTGGTCATCACCAGCTTATGATTGTTGAAGTTTTTGCCGCGTGCGTAGGCAAAGCCGACGCCCATCAACGGCAATAGAATGAGGATGTAGGCCAGCAACGTGATGTCTGCGGGCAGGCTTGCCGATGTTCCTAAAAAGCCCGGAATGTCTCTCATGGTACGGTATGACTCCCCTAGAATAGAATAATCCACACCGTAGATGATAGCGAGATTGGCAAATTGTGCAAAATTTCTGTGGGGGTGAGGCATCACGGGGAAATTTGTAGGGGCGCAATGGATTGCGCCCCTACAGGGAACAGACTACGTTACTTCTTCAAAGCGCAACACCTTGTAGCGGACTTTGCCGTTGGGCGTGTCTACTTCGATGATGTCGCCGACGCGCTTGCCCACTAATGCCCGCCCTACTGGGGAACGGGTAGAAATTCCGGTACGGCGCTGGACGATTTCGGCGCTGTCGAGCAGATCAAAGACAATTTCTTCTTTTTCGAGCATATCGTAAACCACCACGCGGTCGCCCGCGTTGGCAATATCGGGGTTCGGGTCTTCATCAAGAACCACCGCCAGCGCCAAAATCCGTTTGATGTTGGCGATACGCTCATCCACGAAGCCCTTCTGATTGAGCAGGTTATACAGTTCGGGGTCTTCGCCCTCGCTGTCAGTCTCGCTACGAAGTTCGGTCAGGCGTTCGGCAATTTCGATCAAGTCCACATTTTCAAGTTTGCGGAGTTCTTTCTCAAGACTGATAAAGCCTGCACGGGTCAATTGATGTTCTTCGGTTGGCATCGGCGTCGTTCTCTCCTGCGGGTTAGCGCGCTCACATCTACCATGAACTTGCTCAGTATAGGGGTGTTGTATTGGAAAAAAGTTAGCACCCCGTGTGATTTTTTCCGCTTTTTTGTGGGTCTAAAAACGGCGCACATTATGGCGGGCATGGCGGAATTGTGCAAGGGCGGTTGTAATAAAAAACGTGTAGACGATTTAGCGCTTGGCTTCGCCTACACGGGGCGCTGGCTTACCTATAGGGGTTGGGGCGTTGATAGTTCTCTGTCGTGGTTTCTACCAGTTCCATAAAGCCGCCCACGTTGTCAATCTCGTGGATGGGGTAATGGCTCACGATGCGCGGGCGCTTTTCGGCGTCCAGTTGAGCAAAGGTAATTCGCTCAGGCTCACGGCTCACTTGGAGCGTCTTCCAACCCAAGCGCGTTTTCTTGTCTAGCACAATGCCCTCTGGCGTAACGGCGATATTGGGGTGAACCTGAAAGCCTTTGCCGTCACGCAACAGTTGACCGTAGCGCGTCCCCTGCACAGCGGCGATGTGCGGCTCTACCTTGACCAGAAATTCTTCAACGTTGCCGTGAATGGGCGTGAAGCGGAACACGCTCCCGTCGCGCATCGTGAACGTCACCGCACCAGACTGGAACCACGTCCGCCCGAACAGTTGGCGGTTATCCACCCGCACGCGCACGCTTTTAAGCGCGTTCCAACTATATTTGGCCTCATTTTTGCCCTTGTTCCACACAAACCCTTGATCGTAGAACAACAACGTTTCATCACGCCGCCGAAACCAGTACACCACATTGGCAACCCAACGGATGAGGCCAACGGCCAACACCAGCGCCGCCACCAACTGCCCCACCCCCAACGCAACCCCTAGCCAGCCAAACGTCGGCGGGATTCCGTCACGGACGCGCTGTAGGCTCAACATCAACCACACGCCGCCGCCAGCCAACGCCGTCAACAGCCCAAAGCGCACCCGCCGTGCGTAGTTCTTGCGCTCGATCTTGGTGGCATACACCCGTTCGGGCTTGTCCTTGTAAATATCGGTACCGCGTTCTAGGTAACGTCCCATCTGTAAAAAGTCCTTGTAGGTTCATGAAAATGATATAGATATTATAGCGGATTGTGATGTAAGGGTGTTATTGGGATGCCCAACACGCTAAACACCGGCAGGTTTAACCATAGGGGCATGATGTATCATGCGCCATAGCTGTCAAAAGTAAGTTCTCATATTTGCACATGAACCCCCTCCCTAAATCCCTCCCCCTGCGGGAGAGGGACTTTTTACCCGCGTGGATTGCCCTTCTCCCTTTCTCCTGTGGGGGAAAGGGTTGGGGATAGGGGGCGAGGCGGGCAATAACAATACTTATCGGAAAGATTAAAACCCTGTTTTTACAGGTGTGGGGCATGATGTATCATGCCCCTACAGGCTACAGGCGACAACGGTTCTCTAGGGGCAAGATATGGTTTGCCCCTACGATGAGATTGTCTGTTTTTGCAGAACACGATTGCCCTACCCCGTTACTTTTTGCCATGCCGCCCTGAACCGTGTATGCTTATAGGACATTTGCACAATACCCCTAGCGAGGCTGATCTATGCAACTCATCCGTTACCGCACCGAAAACGAACCGCCAGAAATCCGCGATGCCCGTGCTGCTGTGCTGCGCGAAGGCAAGGTTTACCCGTTTGCGCCCCACATCCGCGCCATTGATGTGATCCGTGCGGAAGATGACTATGTTGCCAGCGAAGAATCCATCCCGCTAGAAAGCGTGTGGCTGCGCGCCCCCTTTCATCCGCGCCAGATTATCGCCATTGGCCGCAACTATGGCGAACACGCCGCCGAGATGAAGCAAGAAAAGCCTAGCGCGCCGCTGATTTTTGCCAAGTTGCCCAGTTCGGTGATTTCAGACGCTGAACCGATTGTCTGGTCACGGGGCGTCACCCAAGAGGTAGACTATGAAGGTGAGCTAGGCGTCGTCATCGGCAAGAAGGCCAAGCGCGTCAGCGAAGCCGACGCCATGAAGCACGTTTATGGTTACACGATCGCAAACGACGTGACCGCCCGTGACCTGCAACATCGCATTGACAAGCAGTGGACACGCGCTAAGGGGCTAGATACGTTCTGCCCGTTGGGGCCATGTGTTGTTTCTGCCACAGATATAGAAGACCCGCACGCCTTGACGATCACCACCACCGTCAACGGGCAAGTTCGCCAACAAGCCAGCACCGCAGACATGATCTTTTCGATCCCGTATTTGATTCACTACTGTTCGCACATGTTCACGCTAGAGCCGGGCGACTTGATCTTGACTGGCACCCCCAGCGGCGTTGGTGCAGGCATGACCCCTCCACAATTTTTGAAACACGGCGATGTCGTGTCGGTGAGCATTTCTGGCATTGGCGTCATCAGCAACCCGTGCGTTGAACTGGACTAAGAGAGCGAGTAACCCGCTATGTCGTTCATTTCTGAATATCCTGAACATCGTTATTTGTTGCCAAAGGCCACCGTCCAGCGCGAGGTCTTGCTGCCAGAAGATGTCAGCGGCGCGGTGTTGGTACGCAAGGGGCAACGGGTAGACCCGCGCATGGTGATCGCACGCGGGCAGGGGACATCCCGCCATCATATTGTGGAGGCGGCTCAAGCGCTTGGCCTGCGGGTTCCCGATGACCTGACGGCCAAGCTGCTGGTGGAGGTCAATGAGGCTGTCGAAGAAGGGCAAGCGCTGGCGGGCGATAATGCCAATCGCGGGCGGCGGGCATTTTCCCCTGTAGAGGGTGTGGTCGCTGCCGTCAGTGCCGGGCGGATTATCGTCAAAGAAACCCCGCCGATTATTGAGCTTGAGGCCGGGATACAGGGCTATGTGGTTGAACTGCGCGGCAATCGTGGCGCAGTCATCGAAACCAACGGCGCGGTGATTCAAGGCGTATGGGGGAACAATCGGCGGGCAGTGGGCGTGTTACGCTGGGAACCCAAAGAGGGGATCGAGTTTATCAAGGGCGACGACATCAATACCGAGTGGCGCGGCACCATCATTATCACCAAAAGCCCGCTGTCTTATCAGGGCATGGTGATAATGGAAGAACAAGAGGTCGCCGGGGTGGTTGCGCCGAGCATGGATTCCACACTATTGGATGCGGCGGCGGCCTTCAAGCGCGCGATCTTGATTACCAACAGCTTTGGCAATCAACGCATGGCCTTAGCCGTGCAAACCCTGCTGACCGATGTCATGAAGGACAACCCCAACGTACAGGGCGCGCTGGATGCCGTCCAGCCCGGCGCGCTGGAAGCCCGCCGCCCAGAGTTGGTGATTACGCTCACCAGCAAGGATGCCCGTGAGTTCCCTGTGCCGCGCTTGGCTGAACGCCTGCAATTGGGGATGACCGTGCGCATTGCCCGTGAGCCGTATTTAGGGCAAACAGGGCGTGTGACCGCGCTCCCATTAGGGCTGGCGATGCTCCCCAATGGGTTGCGCGTGCCTGTCGCTACTGTGGAACTGCCCGGCGGCGAGCGCGAGGCGATCCCGATTGCCGACTTAGAGGTGTT
>JBMOFU010000073.1:0-14770 GCA_049318725.1 Phototrophicaceae bacterium
CATTAAATAATGTTGGGGAATTCAAACCCTTATCAACCGAAATTAACCTGTCGCAAGGACAAAGTTGGGTTATAATATCCCCAAGATTAAGCTACGGGCGAGCCAAAATTAAGGGTTTGTTTTTTATGAGGACACTTGAAACAAAGTTATCAGGCAATACTGACCCCCTTGTCACAGACAGGGTTGATCTTGATATTTCTATTGGCAAAAACTCAGGCGCCTTCAAACCAAGCGTTGCTGAAGTCACAAATTTAGACTTTGCCAACGAAGTCCGCACCGACCGCCTCACCGTGCTTTGGCGCGTCGTATTAGTCTGCGCGTTATTGGCGTTGTGGGTGGCCTTCTTGCGGCGGGATTCCAACGGAGATACGATTGCCTTTGTTTCTGGCATCTTGGTCGTGGTCAGTTTATTGAGCGCGCAACTGTTACGGCAGAAGTATTACGCGCCAGCGGTCTGGATGTTCATCGGCGGGATGATTGTCGCAACCGCATTGCCTATGGGGACGGGCAACATTAACGCGATTCACGTCGCGCCGTTTACTTTTTCAATCCTCGTATTTTTAATGGGCTTATTGCTGCCGCCGGGTCACACCTTTTTGGCGTTAGGCTTAACCATTGCCCTGACTTTAGGGGTTCCGTTTGGCGTCACCGGCGGGTGGGATTTCTTTAGCGTGTATACGGTCGGGGCGTTAGGGCTTTCACTGACAGCAGCATTGCTGGCGGTGCAAGTAACAGGAGAACTGTACCAGATCACGGACTGGGCGCTTTTGAACTATCAACGGGAACGCCGTACCTCAATTGACCTGTTTGAGAATCGGCAACAACTCGAAAAAACCCTACGGCGCAGTACCGTACTAGGAGAAAAACTCCAGCAAATCAACAGTGAGCTTGAAAATGCCAAGCACTTTCGCGGGCAGTTTTTGGCAAACATGAGCCATGAGCTTCGTACCCCGCTAAACGCCATCATCGGGTTTAGTGAAACCATGCTCTCCTTCCCCATCATGTACGATGAGGTCGAACTCCCCGACGCCTACCGCCGCGACCTTGAGCAAATTCGTGAAAGCGGCACACAACTGCTCACCGTCATTAACGACATCCTAGACCTTTCTAAGGTAGATGCAGGGCGGCTTGAGGTTGACCTGCGACGCACCAACCTTGAACCGATTGTAGATAGTGCCATGATGACGGCGGCGGGCTTGGTAGCGAAGAAGCGGATTGAACTGAAGCGTGACTTGCCATATCCATTACCGTTGGTCTACGCCGATGAAACCCGCTTACGCCAAGTATTGCTCAACTTGTACAGCAATGCCGCCAAATTCACCGATCAAGGCTCAATCACCATTCGCGTGGCAGACCGCGATGACATGGTGCAAATCAGCGTGGTTGATACAGGGGTGGGCGTTCCGCAAGATAAGATCGAAGAAATCTTTGAAGAATTTTCTCAAGCAGAAACCAGCGGTAGAGACCCGCGTGCAGGTGCAGGGTTGGGGCTGGCGATTTCGCGCAAGCTGCTGGGCTTGATGAATGGGCGGGTATGGGCAGAAAGCGTGCATGGGCAAGGCTCCAGCTTTCACGTCTTGATCCCCAAATTTGACCCGCAAAAACATGTTAAGGTGGCGGAAGCCCCCCCTGTTGAAGCGATGCCTGAACCGGAACCTACGACCTAGAAAGGGATGTCAATGTTACGAATACTCTATGTTGAGGACAATCCCGCAAACCTTTCCCTAGTACATCGTGTGGCAAAGCTAGGTGGTCATGAGGTGGTGAATCGTTCTTCCGGTGAAACTGCCCTGCGAGATTTTTCTGGCATCAAGCCAGACCTTGTGCTAATGGATATTCAATTAGAAGGCAAAATGTCTGGGCTGGATGTTGTGCGCGTCTTGCGCCAGCAAGGCTATAACGTCCCCATTGTGGCCGTCACCGCTTATGCCATGAAGGGCGACAAAGAAAAGGCGCTGGAGGCCGGTTGTGATGAATATCTGCCGAAACCGCTCCCCATTCAAGAGTTGGTCGCGCTGATTGAGCGCTACCAAAAACTGGTTGAACAAAAGAAAACGGGCGAAGTCCCTTCTGTGCTGAATCGCAAAGACGACAACCGCCCCAATCCCGTTGACTTTGCAGCGACTGTGCCTGTTCCAGAGTCAGTTGGAAAACCAGTGCCGCCACCCCAACAGCCACCCGCAGCACAAGTGCTACCTAAACCCACCGAGACTCCCCCACCCACAGAGGCCAACCCCTCAACGGTATCTGTGGCGGCATCCTCACAAGTACCGCCACAGGTTGCCCCAACACCCAAAAACTAATGCAGAATAAACCACTTCAAAGAAGGTGCTTGATATGCACCTTCTTTAACTGTCGGGCTACCAGATACAAATTAAATACTTACGTTTTAACAAAAAGAGGGGTTTAACATGAACCGAAATGCACTTGTTGTTGACGATACCCCTGCCAACCGTGACTTTTTGGTACGGTTACTGACACAGGCCAAGTTTAATGTCAAAGGGGCAGCGTGCGGTCAAGATGCCCTAGACATCATCTATCAGCCGGGGGCAGACATCACGTTAGCGATGATAGATATGCAGTTGCCAGACATGAGCGGCCTTCAGTTGACCATGCGCCTGCGGGAGCGCTTTGGCGACGCGCTGATTGTCGTGGCAACGATGTATGACGACCACATGTGGAAGAAGAAATCCTTTGAGGCCGGCTGCGACATTTTCTTGGTCAAGCCGAATGGCTTTATGGATCTGTTCCGTCGTTTGACCACCACCGATATAGCCCACATCCGCGCAGAAGGCGCAACCGTGATAGACCATTATGGGGTTCGACCATTCGGCGCGGCGGTTGGCTAATGCCATTGCGGTCATCCCAAGAGCGATAAAGCACCATCTTTCACCCGTAGGGTAACATCATTGCCGCTCATATATTCCCCATCCAGTTCAAACGGCATCTTTGCTGTGGACTGAATACGAACTTCGTGCGCTTGACAGTACAGCACAGCCGGATGGGTCAAGTGTGTGGCCGCATAGACTTGCCATAACGCCGACAGAATTTCTAGCCGACTGACCCCGCGCACCAGCACGACTTCTAACAACCCATCATCTACTTTGGCATTCGGGGCAATTTGCATCCCACGCCCAAAGGTATTGCCGTTCATCACCGCGACTAAAAACGCAGTGCCGCCATACCATGCCTTGCCATCCACTGTAATTTGCACAGACTGCGGGGCATAGCTCAAAATAGAGGTGACTGCACTCCACAAGAACGACCACGGATGGCGAGTTTGTAGGCTATTGACCTTTTCGACCACGCGCCCGCCCAACCCCATACTGGCGCTGTTCAAAAAGTATTCCTCATACTTGCCGTCAATGAGGGCGTGGCCGAGGTCAATCTGGCGTGGGGCTTTTGCCGCTAGTGCGTGGCTGGCTTGTGCGGCATTTAAGGGCGTGCCAAGCCCGCGTGACCAGTCTCGCCCCGTCCCAACTGGAATGCTGCTGTAAACCATCGGGTCATCTACATTGGGCAAACTGGCAAGGGCATTGACAAGGCTATGATTCGTGCCGTCACCACCAATAGAAATCACACGGCGGATGCCGCTTTGATAGGCATGGGTCACATGCTGCGCTACTGAATCGGGCGATTCGGTCACAATCAGATGTAAGTCATCTTGCAGGCTGGCTTTGAGGGTTGGCTCAATGCTGTTGAAGATTGCTTGGGCGCGCCCACTGGCGGCATACGGGTTCAAAATCACAAGGGCAGTCACAAGGCTTTTCCTTTAGGGCAAAATAGTATTTTTTAGGCCGTTTTCAGGCATAATCGGTGATGCGTTGGCTTGCATGTAGTCTATCAGGAATGGCTTAAAGTGCCACTAAACCCGTTTGCGAAAGTTGTTTGGGCGCCAAACCGTTGGGGATGGCGTGATACGCGGTTGCTGCTCTTGGTGATGGCGGTGGCCGCCTTCCCACGCTTGATCTACCCCAGCATTGTAGAATATCGCTATGATGAGGCGTTGTATTCGCTGATGGCACAAAATGCCCTAGACGGCGGCGCGCTCCCGTTGATGGGCGTCACGATGTCAAACGGATTCCCGTCCCCTGCGATTCACGTCTATGTGTTTATGGCGCTGTATAGCCTCACTGATAACCCAGTTGTCGTAACGGCGGGCATTGCCTTATTAAACGTGCTAGGGGTGGGTGGGCTGTATTGGCTAGGGCAAAGGCTTCTAGGGTGGCGTGTGGCGCTGATTGCGGCACTCTTGTTGGCCTGTAGTCCGTGGGCAATCCTCTATAGCCGTAAGATTTGGCAGCCTAACTTAACCATTCCGTTTATGGTCATTGCCTTAGCGGCCTTGATCGAAGGGTTGTTTTATCAACGGCGTTGGGGACTGTGGGTTGCCCTCCCGCTGTTCGTGATTGCGATCCAGACGCACCCAATTGCCGTGATTCAATCGCTGTTGGTACTGTGGCTGCTCTGGATGGGGCGGCGCGAGATTCGATGGGGCGCGGTCGTGTGGGGGATCGCGCTAGGGTTGGTGGTCATCACCCCTTATGCGTTGGGGATGGTGGGTGGGTGGGCGGGTGTCCTTGACGTGCCAAGCATGAGTTCGCGCGTGGCAGACTATCAAGTGGGGGGTGGGCGCTATAACCCGTTGACGTTGATGATCTATCAGAACTTCATCACCGGGACGAACCTCCAGCACGAAATGGCGTACGGCCACGCCGATGCTTTGCTAGGCGGGTTCATCGCCCTAGAACCGTTCTGGCGCGTTATTCTGTTAGGGCTATTGTGGGTCGGCATCATCGGGGTATGGTGGCGCGGGCGCGTCGCGGCAGGGTTGATCTGCCTGTGGCTGTTGATTCCTTTAGCGGTGCTGCTTCCGGGGGACTTTGCCACGCAATGGCACTATATCACCCACATCTTGCCTGCGTTTTTCTTGGCAATCGCGGTGGGGATAGATGTCATCCTGCGCTTGATCGAGCATTACCTACACCCGCGTTGGATGCAGCGGGCAGGGTGTATCTTGGTGATCGGGGTGTGGGTCGGGATCATGGTCACGCAATTGTTGGCGTGGGAACACGCATTGCGTTACAGCGACAGCATCTGGCATGGGCGCGGCTTTGGGACGCCAGTGCATTATCTGTTGGATGTGCGCGAGGCATTGCTCCCCTATCAGGATGTGGTTTTACTGACTGACCCACCGCGCAGCGTGATTGGCTGGAATGCAACCTACTTCCGTGCGTTGTTGTGGCGCCAACCGATCTGCCTGCGGGCGACCAACGACAGCATGACCGTTTTGCCGTCTGTGCCGCACGCGATTTTAGTCCCGCCTGAAAGTGAACTTACACTCACCGTCCCGGCAAACCGTGTGACCTTAATCCCGCAGCGGGAAGGCGAAGGCGACTATCGCCTCTACACCTTTGAGCAGGCGGCCATCTGGCACGGGGAACCCATCACCCCGATTGCCCCTGTGCCGCTCACCAGCGGCGTAGCGCTGATCGGCGCAAGCGTCAGCACGGAACAAGTGTTGTTGCAGTGGCAAATCCAAGCCACCGATAGCCCCGTGACACAGTACCGCTACTTGTTGCGCTATTTAGACCGAGATCGGCAATTGTTGAGCCAACATGAAGCCGATTTTCTGCCGAGCGAATCTTGGTGTGCCGATGACCAGCTTGTGACGCGGCTCCGCGCAGTGTTGCCGAATGGCGCAACCACCTTACAGGTGAGCATGAGCCACATTCAATTTCGCGTGGGGCGGGTGCAGGCCGTCCGTAAGGATAACGGCGCGAGCGTTGTCGAATTGCCGTTAGGGTGGCGCTAGGCGGGTCTTGTGGTTTGCCACTACACCGCGCTACCATTGAAGGATGTATGTTAAAGATCAAACAAAGGATGCCACTGTATGTTCACCCCACAGGCGATGACCGAACGTGTAATAGAACTTGGCATGATGGTCGGGATGCGCGGCGCGTTCCCACCCGATACCGCCTTGCGCGTGGCGGATACCGTTTTAGACGTTGGGTTTAACGTGTTTGAACTGACGATGAATTCTGAGCAACCGCTAGAAGCGTTGGCCGCGCTCAAACGTGAATATGGCGAACGTGCCATCGTCGGCGTAGGGACGGTCTTAGATGTTCAAACGGCCAAGCGTGTGATGGACGCCGGCGCGGATTTTGTCGTGTCGCCCGCCTTTCAACCCGCCGTTGTGGAAGCCGTTCACGCACGCGGCGTATGGATGATCCCCGGCGTGATGACGCCTAGTGAAGCCGTTGCTGCGTGGCAAATGGATGTGCCACTGCTAAAGCTGTTCCCAGTGGGGGCGGTGGGCGTGGAATACTTCAAGGCGATGCTTGCCCCACTGGATCACATGCGCTTTATGTGCAACGGTGCGGTCAATGCTGAAAATACCCGCGACTTCCTCAAGGCGGGCGCGGTGGCTATCGGCATGGGTGGCTGGCTGACAGGTGATGGGCATAGCCCACTGGCCCATATCCGTAGCCGTGCGCTACAGCTTCAACAGGCGATTGCCGAAGCGCGTGGCGCCACAGTGACGCATAACATCTAACGAGGAACTATGGCACTACAACGGATTGTCCTTAAGCTCGGCACGAGTGTGCTTTCTAACGAAACCAAGCGCCTGCACCGCCAGCGAATGCTAGAAATCGTCCAGCAAGTTGCCACGCTCCGCAGTGACGGCCACGAACTGATTGTGGTCAGTTCCGGCGCACAATTGGCCGGACGTGAAACGCTCAACTATCCCGAATTCAGCAAGACCATCCCGGCCAAGCAGGTCTTGAGCGCCGTTGGGCAGAGCAAGCTGATGCAAATCTATGGCGAGCTATTCAGCATCTTTGAGATTGTGGTGGCGCAGGTCTTGCTCACCCGTGACGACTTTGGCGACCGCCAACGCTACCTCAGCGCCCGCGACGCGCTGTTGGGGATGGTCGAGCATCGCCTAGTGCCGATCATCAACGAGAACGACACTATCGCCACCCATGAGATCAAAGTGGGGGACAACGATAACCTGTCTGCATTGGTGGCGAACTTGATAGACGCCGACCTGTTGGTGATCTTGACCGACCAACCCGGCCTGTATACCGCCGACCCGCGCCGCGACCCACACGCCGAACTGATCCGCAACGTGGCACACATCACCGACTCCACGCGGGCGATTGCCGGTGGCGCAGGGACGGCCTTCGGCACAGGGGGGATGGCAACCAAAATCGAGGCGGCACAGCTTGCCAGCCGCAGCGGAATTGCGACGGTCATCACCGCCGGACGTGAACCGAACGTATTGGTGCGCTTGATGGGCGGGGAATTGCTTGGTACACGCTTTGAGCCAATCAGCACCGCGGTAGAAAGCCGCAAGCGCTGGTTATTGGCAGAAAAGCCGCGTGGCGAACTGCACATAGACGCAGGCGCGACCAAAGCCCTGCTCACAGGTGGGGTGAGCTTGCTCCCTGTGGGCATCAAGCAGGTGATGGGCGTGTTCACGCACGGCGAACATCTGGCGGTGGTAGACCCCGACGGAAGGCGCGTGGCGCATGGGCTGGCGAACTACAGCAGCGACGCGCTAGAGCAGTTGCGCGGCATCAAATCTGACAGAATCAGCGAGATTTTAGGGTATACTAATGGCGATGCTGCCATCCACCGCAACAACCTTGTGTTGCTTCTGTAGCCTGCATCAGACCGACGACGGACGCCACAGGTGGAATCCCTATATAACCGTTGTAATCTGTAGGGACGAAACCTACATCGTCCCGTACTGCACAACACCTATTTTATCTCGTCCCGCAAAAGAATTGGCATATGAGGGGCTATAACCATGATTAACACCGAAGTCAACCTGCGTGTACTGGGGCAACAGGCCAAATCCGCCGCGACTGCGCTTGCCCGTACCTCCACCGCGCAGAAGAACGCTGCACTGTTGGCGATGGCCGACGCACTAGAGGCAAACCGCGCCCACATCCTTACAGAAAATGCGCTTGACCTTGCCGACGGGCAAGCTAACGGCCTGACCGACGCCCTACTAGACCGCCTAAACTTGCAAAAGCGCCTAGACGCGATCATTGCCGACGTTCGCAGTGTGGCAACCCTCCCCGACCCAGTGGGCGAAGTGATAGATCAGCGCGTGCTGGAAAACGGACTCAAAATAAGCCGCCGCCGCACGCCGATTGGCGTGTTTGGGGTGATCTATGAGGCCCGCCCCAACGTTACGGTAGATGTGGCCGCGCTCACGGTCAAGTCTGGCAATGCGGCCATCCTGCGCGGCGGCAAAGAGACGCTCCGCACCAACATCGTGTTGGTGAACGTCATGCGCCAAGCCATCGTCAGCGTTGGCCTGCCTGAACACAGCCTGCAATACATCGAAAGCACAGATCGGCGCTACGTCACGGAACTGTTGCGGTTGCACGACTATGTAGACATCATCATTCCACGCGGGGGGAACGAATTGCATAAGCTATGCCGCGAAAACGCCACGATCCCCGTAATTACGGGCGGGATCGGCGTCTGCCACCTGTACGTAGACGAATACGCCGACTTCGATAAGTCGCTACCAATCATCCACAACGCCAAGACCTCTCGCCCGTCGGTGTGCAACAGCTTGGATAATGTGTTAGTTCACCAATCGGTTGCAGCGGAATTTCTGCCGCGTGTGGTGGAATATTTGGCGAAGGACGGCGTAACATTCCGTGCCGATGCCCGCGCTTATGAGTACGTCAAGGATTACGACGCGGTGCAACCCGCTGGCGAGCAGGACTTCGACACCGAATGGATGACGCTCATCTGTGGGTTGAAGGTCGTCAATGCGCTGGATGAAGCGATTAACCACATTCAGGCGCACAGCTTAGGCCACTCCGACGGCATCTTGACCGAAAACGCCGAACGTGCCGTGCAGTTCCTCAACGAGGTAGATTCCGCTGCGGTGTTCTGGAACGCCAGCACGCGCTTCAACGACGGCGGTCAGTTCGGACTAGGCGCAGAGTTGGCCGTCAGCACCCAAAAATTACACGCACGCGGCCCCATCGCGCTAGAGGGCATGACGACCTACAAGTGGGTGGTCGAAGGCGACGGGCAAATCCGCACATAACATGGCACAACCTTCCCTCAAAAACCTGCATCGGGTTTATTAGCAAGTGAATGTTAGAACCTGTTTCACGGGCGACACCTGTAGTCGCCCTTACCCCCATTCCTGTAGAGTACGTAACGGGTACTCACTGTCACTTGCAGCAGTCAGCTACTCTGTTTGTGCGGTGGGTGCAGGCCAAAACACGGTGACGGTCGTCCCCTGTTGGATGCCTGCACTTTGCACATTGACTGCCCCACCGTAGGATTCCACGATAGATTTCACCAGCGCCAAGCCCAACCCTGTACCGGGGATATGGCGGGAACGGGCTTTGTCGGCACGATAGAACCGCTCAAACAGGTGGGGCAGATGTTCGGCGGCAATCCCCTGCCCGCTGTCCTCAATCACACTGCGGAAGCCGTTCGGCTCTAGCTGGATCGCCCAGCGGATGTGACCACCCGACGGCGTATATTTGACGGCATTATCCAACAAATTACGAAAGACAACCGTCAGGTGGTTCAGGCTGGCATTGACGGTAAACGGCGTTTCAGGAACGGCTACGTCCAGTTGAATCCCCTTTTGTGTGGCAATTGACTGCCACTGCCCCTTGAGGCTTTGAGCAAAGCGAGTGATGTCTATCTCGCTGCCGCCCAATTCTGCGCGCCCAGCGTCAAAGCGCGAAAGTAGCGTTAAATCCTCAACCAACTTGCCCAAGTGCCGCACTTCGTCGTCAATTTCGGTTACATACTGTTTAGCGGTGGCGTCGTCTAAGGTCTCGTCATAGCGCAACGCTTCTGAACGCAGGCGAATCGTCGTCAGTGGGGTACGTAACTCATGCGATGTATTGCTGGCAAAGGCGCGCTGTTCCTCTAACATCTCTTGGACTTGATCGGCCATTTCGTTGAACGCCAGCGCCACTGCCCCGATTTCATCGCGGCTGACGGCAGTCACCCGATGGCTAAATTCCCCCTGCGCCAACTTCACTGCCGATTCACGCAAGGCATACAACGGGCGGATGATCGAACGCGAAATCAAGAGCGTTGCCACCACTGCCACGCTTAACACCCCCACGAAAATTGACCACAGGCGTAGCCAACGCTGAAATATCAGCGTTTGGAGGTTAGCGGCAGGTACACTTAATTGAACAATCGGGATGGGGTCAGGCCCTCGGTGATTCTGAATGGGTGAGGCCGTATGAAAGGCCAATACACCGCTGGCCGTGTTGCGCTCTACCACCACAATCTGATTACGCAGTGCCGTTTCAACTTCGGGCATCCCGCGAAAGTTGCTATTGAGGCGGTTGCCCAACCCACGACGGTCATCATCGGCCATAAACACAGCAATTTCCCCCTGCGTCTGGGTCTCAAACTCTAGCAAGATCGGGGCAACGGCAGCCGGAATAGGGTCGTCTGCGTTGTAGTTTTCAAAATAGGGGCTGATCCCGCGTGCAATCAGGCGAACCTCATTCAGCAGACGTTCTTGATAGTCGCGCCGCGCCGATTCAGCAATTTCTCCGCCAGCCACCAAGGTCAAAACGGCAAACCCAATCAGCAAAATCCCGACGTAAACGCTTAACAGGCGGGCGCGGATGCTAAAGCTACTCAGCGGATTCCAGCTATCAGGGGGGCGCGGGCTGCTCATGAGGCTTGCTCCATGACAAAGCGATAGCCCACACCGCGCACCGTTTGAATCAAACGCGGGTTGCTAGGGTCATCTTCCAGCTTTTCGCGCAGCCAACGGATGTGAACATCCAACGTTCGCATATCCCCTAGCCAATCAGTTCCCCACACCTTATCGAAAATTTCGGCGCGGGTGACGACTCCCCCGCCGTGAGACATCAAGAGGCTCAAGAGTTCAAATTCTTTATAGCGTAGCTCCAGCGCAACACCTTCTTTATAGACCAACCGTTGAGTAATGTCTAAGCGTAAGCCGCCCCCCACCCATTGATGCTGCTCACTGAGGGTCGCACGGTCAAATTCCACACGCCGCAATAACGCCTTGACACGCGCCATCAGTTCACGGGTGCTAAAGGGCTTGGTCACATAGTCATCTGCGCCAAGTTCTAAGCCCAAGATGCGGTCAACTTCCTCAGAGAGCGCCGTTAACATCAAAATTGGGACAACGCTTTTCTGACGGATGCCCTTGCAGACTTCCCACCCATCCATTTCTGGGAGCATAATATCTAAAATCACTAGCTCTGGCGGCGCGCTCAAGACCATCTCTAACCCAGAGCGCCCATTATCTGCATAGCGGACGGTATAGCCGTTGCCCTTTAGCGTGCGGATCACTGGCTCGGCAATTAAGCGGTCATCCTCAATCAACACCAACTCAACCATTTACACTTCCCCCTAGCTAAGTGTGGACGTGATAAGTGCCTGTAAGCCCGCACAGGCATTAAAGTTCATCCAGTGGGCAAAATCACCAATCGCATCTTCACGGATGAGGCTGTTATACAAGCGCTGCGGAACGTTCCGCAAAAACGTGACCGAAATTACCGGTTCGCCACTGAGCGGTTGCCCGTAGGCCACCAAAGTAATCACCCCGCCAGAGTAAAAGCCTAGCTTAGAACCATACTCGACATAGTTATTATCAATATAGGTGTTGCCTCGCCACTGGAGCGCTGACCGCACCATATAGCGAACGTTGGCATTCAGCGGGCTGTTTTCGGTATAGATGGCGTTCATCACATTGCGGAAGTCATTCACATTGCCATTGGCGGTATGCTGTGCCAAAATCGCCGCCTGTACGTCCCATTGCGGCCATACGCCAGAGCGCCCTTGCGACTGAAATCGCTGATTGCGATAGTTGATCTCTGCCGTGCGCCAAGCCTCATCGCCTAGATAAAGCGCAAGGTCGCTTGCGCCTTGCCCCATAGAAAGGCTAGTCAACGATTCTGCTGTAGCGCGCCCGCGTTCGTGGTTATTCATCAACAAGGGGATCATCGTTAGCGCGTTGGGCGGCGTGGTGCTGTACAGGTCAAGCGTCGTATAGAGCGGGTTCCAGTCGGTCACGGCCAACCGCTCTAGCACATAATCTGACGCGGCGTTAGAACTGTACTGGATCATCCCCTGTGAGGCGACATCCCACAGCAACAGCGAGGTTGTCCCGCTAGGAAACTGTGCCATAAAGCGGTCGTGTGCGCCGCGATCTGTGCGCGGCAGGGCATAGCGTTCTAGGGCGGCCACCTCTACCCGTTCATCCAACGAGATCAAGCCCGCATCAAGGCGGAGGGCATATTCAATGAAGATCAACAGCTTAGACACCGACGCCAGCGGGAACGGTTGCCCGTTGTACTGCACCGTCGCGCCCAAGCGGTTCAACGGGCTACAGGCAACGGCAAAATCAGCGGGTTGTGCCTGCACATGCTGCCAAATAAGGGCAATCTCGTTAGGGGGTTGGGGCGCAGTTTGGGCATGAACGTCCCAAGCCAGCAAAAACAATAGCGGGAAAAGCGCAATCGCACGCGACATGATAGCGGATCAATATCCTTAACTCAGGGTTTATCTTTCAGTATCTTCCTGTCATTGCCCGCAATCAAGCGATTTAAGGTGGATTTAAGGATATTTGAGCCAACTATAACCTTACGTTCACGCCACACTGAGTACAATCAGGCGATACTTCATCAAGTACAATGTACTTCTACAAAATACTCACATATGGAGAGTCCAATGAATAATCGTCTGGTTGCGGTGATTGCAGTCATCTGTTTGGCGGTGGGTGCAGGCGTCGGGATTTTAGGCTTTATCTGGTTGGTCGGCGGCGATGGAACCCCTAGCACTCAGGTGAGCGCCCCCACCTTAGATGCCAACAGTGTGCCAACGCTCAACCCTGAACAAGCCTTTGCAGCCGTCACCGAAGTGGCTCAACTGCGCGAACAACTGGCTGGACTAGAGGCCACTGTTAGCGGTTTTGCAGCCAACAACGTCGCAACAACCCCACTCGCCCCCAATGAAGTCGCTACAGCCGAACCCACAAGCGAAGCGACCGAAGTTGTGGCCGCCGAGCGCGTCTTGTTCCGCATTGATGGGGCAAACTCTACCGTGACCTTCACGCTACAGGAAGATTTGCGCGGCGACCGCATTGATGTTATCGGTACAACGCAAGAAGTGGCGGGGGATATTGTCATTGACCCAAGCAACCCGTCTCTGTCGCAAATTGGCACGATACGGATCAACGCACGCACACTGGCGACTGACAACGAGAACCGCAACCGTGCGCTACGCTCGCAAATTTTGCGCTCGTCACAAGATGAGTTTGAATTCATTGACTTTGTGCCAACCGCCCTTAGCGGACTGCCCACCACCGCCACCGTCGGGGAAAGTTACACGTTTGACATCACCGGCGATTTAACGATTGCAGGCGCAACCAACCCAGTGACGTTCAGCACCACGCTTACCGCCACGTCAGCAACAACCCTAAGCGGCACAGCCACTGCGCTTGTCCGTTGGGCAGATTGGGGCATTCGCATTCCGTCTGTGCCGGGGGTTGCCAATATCACCGAAGAAGTCACCCTAGCGATTAACTTTACGGCCAACGCTGTCGAAAGCTAAAGCTCCCAGAATACAAAACGGCGACGGAATCCGTCGCCGTTTTGTATCTTTTCAGTTGATCTGGTCGTTATGGATGGGGGGAACAATCCCCAAAGTTGCCAAGACAGTTTCTAATTGGGTTAACAGGTCGGCAGGGCTGGTATTGTTGATGAGGGTATAGTCGGCCAATGCAATCGGCCCACCTTTTTCCATCAGTTCAATTTCGCGTATGTCTCGCTCTTCGGCTTCCGCCAGCGTTAACGGGCGTTCTGCACGGTTGGTTAGGCGGTTGTAGCGCAGTGGGCGGTCACAAGTGACACAGATCACCACCATTGGCGCACCTAAATTTGCCCGCAACAGCTTATATTCGCCAAAACCGTATAGCCCATCTATCACGATGGTTTGATGCACTTGCAAGGCATTTTGCAGGTAAGGCAAGGCCAAATCTGCAATGGCGTTCATCCCGCCGATGTCTCGTAAAGATTCCCGAACGAGCTGTTCATTGTGTGGGTTAAGGGGCAAGCCACGCCGTGCAACTTCATCCACGACGATTTGCCCAAAACGCAACTTATAAAAGCCCTTCGCAGCCAGATATTCTGCTAAAACTGATTTGCCCGCCCCAGCCATACCCACAAGGGCTAAGGCGCGGGGGACTTCCGCAGGGTGTTGTGCGGTCAATACCATACTCCGTTGTGATGATCTCGGTCAACGGGAAGTCAAGTATAGCCGAAAGCCCCGTGAAAAACGACTAACAAACTGCCCCTACTCCACAAAACGAGTCTGCCCCAGTGGGGTGCGCTTAAAACGCAACGCTGACCATGTTTCATCTATTGCCATTTGGTGAATGGGTTCAAGGCCAAACTTTGTCAACAGCAGCGCCAGCTTATCACGGTTGAGGTCAGTCGGAATCTTCGCTTTGTTGATACCCTTTGGGTAGCACACCCAAATGATGCCGTCTGCGGTGAGCGCCGTCTTGACCAAAGGTAGTTCCGACGTTAGGGTGGCTTCCGACGTAACAAAATAGTGGATTTGATCGAACGTGCCGTGACGCTCTTCGGTGCTAATTGCGCCCTCTGGGAGGTCGGTCAAGATTTCTGAAAGGTACTCCATAGGCGCTTGAACCGCTAGAATTCGCTGATTGGGCTTGATAAAGAACTTTTCAGCAAGTGTTTTTGCCATAGGT
>JBMOFU010000074.1:0-14743 GCA_049318725.1 Phototrophicaceae bacterium
CCCACCGATGAAGCCGGCAGCGTGGGCGCTGCGCTGGACGCCTACGCCAACCGCGTCCAGCAACAACAGACCGAGCTAGAAACACGGCTCCGTAAGCAACGTGAAGAAACCTATCAGCTATTCGGCGTGCTAGAATCGCTCCAGAGTGCAGTGATTGTGCAGGACGGCAGCGGCCAAATCACGCTGATGAACGCTCCGGCGCGTGCGCTGTGCAATGGGCTGGCTCCTGCACAACTGCGGGCGACGTTACAGAGCAGCCCTGCCACGCTACAAGGGCGGCGCTATACGCTGGCGGTGAGCGCGCTCAAATCAACAGGCGGCCATAGCGGGCGAGTTATCACACTGACGGCAGTTGATGGCACGCCTGCTGCTGCGCCGATCATCAAAGAAGCGCCCGCCGTCACGCTCACGCAGGCGTTACAGGTGCGCGGGGTCGCGCTGGCAGAATTGATCGAGGGGATGCGTGACCTGAGCGCGCCCGACGACCATAGCCCCGCGCTGACGCCTAAGCCGATCTTACTCGAAACGCTGTTGTGGGCGGCGGCTAACGAGTGGCGGCAGGTGGCACAGGCGGCGGGGCTGTCTTTGCATGTGCAGTTGAACGTGCGTGGACTGGTGATCTTGGCCGATGAGCGCCGTTTGCGTTGGGCGTTAGGCAACCTGCTAGACAACGCCGTGAAATATACGTTGCAGGGCGGCGTGGTGATCTTGGAAGTGAAAGAACAGGCCGCCAATCATGTGATTGT
Source organism: Phototrophicaceae bacterium (assembly GCA_049318725.1). Classification (GTDB taxonomy): domain Bacteria; phylum Chloroflexota; class Anaerolineae; order Aggregatilineales; family Phototrophicaceae; genus CAIRDJ01. The sequence continues at coordinate 747 of JBMOFU010000074.1, forward strand.
GCGCGTGCGCGACAGCGGCGTAGGGATTAGCGCCCCAGACCTAGCCCAAATCGGGGCGGGGTACTTTCGTGGGACGCCGACCACGCCTGACGGCCATGTGATCCGTGTGGCGGGCGCAGGGCAGGGGATTTTGGCCGCACGCCAGATCATCGCCGCGCACAACGGCACGTTGGAGCTTCGTAGCACGGTGGGGGTCGGCACAGCGGTCTACATCCGTTTGCCGCTGACCGACGCCCGCGCGCTGGATTTGCCGCTATTGCCCGGCGACGACGAAGGCGAAACCGTACAATTGCCGGAAGGGTAAAATACAGCGTAGGGGCGACCCTACAACAACATCGTTATTTTTCGTAGGGGCATGGCGCGCCATGCCCCTACACCAAGGCAACACATTCATCCACAAAAAGGCAGGCACACCAATGATTGATCCCTTACTCCAGTGGCGCGACGAATTCCCGATTTTGGCGCGCTGCAATTACCTGATTAGCAACAGCCTCGGCGCAATGCCGCGCAAGGTCTACGACAGCCTGCACAGCTACGCCGATACATGGGCGACGCTCGGTGTGGGGGCGTGGGGCAAGTCGTTTGACGGCGCGCCGACATGGTGGGAACTCAAAGGGGCGGTAGGGGACAAAATCGCCCCATTGATGGGCGCGCCGCAGGGGAGCGTGCTGGTTCACGAAAATTCCAGCATTGCCAACAGCATCCTGTTCAGCGCGCTGGATTTCAGCGATACACGCCGCAACAAAGTGGTGATCTGCGACATGGACTTCCCTAGCGATGTCTACGTGTTGCGCCAGTGGTTGCCGCCGCATGTTGAACTGCACACCGTCCGCACCGCAGATGGCATCACCATAGACCCCGACGCACTACTAGACGCCATAGACGAGCGCACGCGCTTGGTGAGCCTGTCGCATGTGCTGTTCAAGAGCGCGTATATCTTGCCCGCCCAAGCGATTGTCGAAAAAGCCCACGCCGTCGGCGCGCAAGTGGTCTTGAACGGCTACCACAGTGTCGGCGTCATTCCGTTGGATGTCGTGGCAATGGGCGTAGACTTTTACATTGGCGGTACGCTCAAATGGCTATGTGGCGGGCCGGGCGGGGTGTTTATGTATGTACGGCCAGATTTACTGCCCAGCTTGCGGCCAAAGGTCACGGGCTGGTTTGCTCATCAACAGCCGTTTGCCTTTGACTTCGAAAACTTCACACTGCGCGACGACGCCTACCGCTTGATGAACGGCACGCCGGGGGTTGCCTCGCTGTATGCCATCCAGCCGGGCGTAGACATCATCGCGGCGGTAGGGGTGAACGCCATTCGAGAAAAGTCTGTGCGCCAAACGGCGCTGATTGTCGAAATGGCCGACGCACGCGGCTATGGCGTGGTGTCCCCGCGTGATCCCGCCCAACGCGGCGGCACGGTGACCCTACGCCCGCCCCACGCCTATGAGGTCTCGCGGGAGTTGTTGGCGCAGGACATCCTCATTGATTATCGTGAGGGCGCGGGGATTCGGGTTGCGCCGCACTTTTACACCGCCGACCACGAGCTAGAGCAGGTATTCGCGGCCATAGACGCCACCTTGCAAGATGGCGCATGGCAACGCCATACGCAAGGCCGCGATTTTGTGACCTAACCTGTACAGCATGGTTGCCGTGTAGGGGCGCAATATATTGCGCCCCTACGGAATTACAAATCCGACGGTATGGCGCCTGATGCATCATGCCCCATCGCTGTCAAAAGTAAATGCACAACCCCTCCCTAAATCCCTCCCCCCAAAAAGGGAGAGGGACTTTTTACTTTCGTGAACTGCCCTTCTCCCTTTCTCCCGACGGGGGAAAGGGTCGGGGATAGGGGTAAAACGGACAATAACGATCCCGTTCGGAAAGATTAAAACGCTGTTTTTACAGGTATGGGGTATGATGCATCATGCCCCTACAAATCCCCCTACGGTGTCTTGTAGACCGTCCCGACAGGCAACATCACCGTCTCTGACACCGATTGCCCGGCGATGATGCGAATGGCGGCGTTGAACATCGCTTCGGCCTCTGCCTCACGCGGGGCGATAACACCGCTCCGTACGTAGTAGCCGCGCTCAATATCTTGTAGCAGGCGACCATCCAATTCAGCCGCAAAGATGGCTGCCTGTGCGGGCGGGATGTCTGCGGCTGCTAAAGCCGTGATTGCCCCGCGCACGCTGACAGCATCCACCGCCAAAATCAGGTCGTAGCGCAAGGCATTAATCAAGAGCGACCCCACGGAAGCGGCGGCTTCTGCTTCAGTGGCGGCGGGATACTCAATCGGGAGGCGGGCTTGTGGCAGCACGCTGCTGAACCCGTCCAACATCCCATCACGGCGGGCAAGGCTGGCGGCGGTATCTGACGGATTCAACAACAACACCGTAGGCCGCTCTAGGCCTTGTTCACGGGCATATTCGCCCGCCGCGACGCCAGCAATAAATCCGTTTTGGTAGTGGTCAGTTTGGACGAACACCGTGTTTTCCAGTTGGCCGGCAAAGTCGGTTGTGTTCATCACCAGCGATACCCGGTCTGCGACAATCCGATCTAGCGAATTTAGCGTATCTGGCGAGGCTAACGCACAAAGCATGATTAACGAGTTGCCCGCGCCATAGGCAGTTGCAAGGTTGGCCTCCTGTTGGGCGGGGTCGTTGGCGCTGTCGTATAGGGTCAAAGACAGGTTATAGCGGTCTACCAAAGCCCCTAAAGCCAGCGCAAGGCCGATCTCGCTATCTCGGCGCCCGTCACACTGGATGTAGATCAAATCGCGGTTATCCCCCAACCGCCGTGTGGCAAGGTCAACCATCTGTTGGGAAATAAAAAGGTTGTTAGCGATTTCAGTTTGCCCGTTAAGCACTTCCCCCTCAATGCGATTTTGGGGGTTGAATCCGTACCCAATGCCAGCGCCAATGCCGATCACGGAAAGCACCAAGGCTACAATAAATATCCCGCGAATGCGGTGGTTGCTCATTGAAGGCGGCACGGTGGGGGGCGCGGCAATGATCGGGCGGGTGAGGTCGCTGGTGCTGAGGGTTTGCCCGCCACGATGTAATGCCGCGTCTAATGCATCAAGGAAGGCGTCTAGGTCGGGGTAGCGCGCTTGCGGCGCCTTCGCCAACATCTTAAGCACAACATCAGACAGCGGTTTATTGATGTTGGGGTTGAACTCTTGCGGGGAAGGCGGCCATTCGTTCAAATGGCGCTCCATCATTGTAACTAAATCCCCTTCGGTGCTGAACGGGAGCCGCTGCGTCAACATCAAGAACAGCAGCACCCCCAAACTGTATTGGTCAGAAAGCGGGGTTGCGGCCTCCCCTTGCAGTTCTTCTGGCGCTTTGAAGCTGACTGCGCTTTCCGTCCGTTCACGGGTCGTTAAGATATTGCTGCCACTGAGCCGTTCTAGCAGGCCTAAATCTGCAAGGAAAGCATTGCCAGCGTCGTCTAGCAGCACATTTTGCGGTTTGAGGTCTTGGTGGATGATCTTTTGCTGGTGCAGCTTCTTAAGCGCAGACGCCAATTGTTGCATCCACCGCTCAATTTGTTCCAGCGGCGGGTCTGGCGTCAGTTCCAGCGCCGCTGCCAAATTCCCGCCCTTTGCCAGCGGCATGACGACAAAGGCAAAGCCGTCTACAATGCCATAGTCGTAGATCGGCAACACATTGGGGTGGACGATGGCCTGTAGGCGCTCTGCTTCATCATCAAAGGCATGTTGGGCTTGGCGGGCATTTGTAGAAGGGGAAACCGACACCCGCACCAAGCGTAAGGCGACATCGCGGCGGCCTTCTAGGTCAAAGGCACGGTAGACGTACATTGCCCCGCTTTGATTGATCCGTTCTTGTAGCAGGTAATGGTCAACCTGCTTACCAATAAACACATCTTGCTGCATGGTCGCCTCATTTTTGCTTGACGGTCATCACGAAGTTTGCGGATGGAGCAATCGTGTTCTAACTCACCTTACGCACGAAACAGGGGTTTGCCGAGAAATTATGCACAGGCACAAATCTGTTAGCAACCGTTTCACGGACGAGGCACCCACTTAAGGATTTGCTGACATTGTTTTTCGCCTGTAAAACACGGACGCCCCGGAGGTTCGTCCCTAAACAACCCTTGTGACCTGTAGGGACGTGCCACTGGCGCGTCCGTGTAACTAAAAACCCGAAAATGTGCATGATCGTGTTAAGTAGGTACACATGGGACGAGGCCTGCCTCGTCCCTACAGGTCATGGATTTTGTAGGGGCATGATGCATCATGCCCCTACGACTGATACCCTACCGTTAAACGATGCTGTCAATCTGCCGCCGCAGTTCATCAAAGCGCGGGATGGGCTTGTAGAGGATCAAATCTGCGCCGCTGCTGTTCAAGGCGGCGGCTTCTTCGATGGGGGAGAGCTTGTAGGCCGTGACCAAGACAATCTTGATCCGTGCGGCAAAGCCGTTGCTGTTGCGGAGCCGTGCGCCGACCATCAAGCCATCAATTTTGCCCGGCAAGCGAATATCCAACAGCGCGACCTCTGGCATTTCACCATAGTAGCGCCCACCCTCAACATCGTCAATCCAATCGAGCGCTTCTTCGCCGTCTACAAACGCCAGCCCTTCTACCCCAAAGGCTTCGAGCATCAGTAACAGCACTTCATAAATATCCGGTTCGTCTTCAACGACCATCCATGTTGCCATGCGTCTAGCACTCCTGATTTATACTTCAGCGGCGCGCACGCCGTCGCTTATTGTCCCTATAAGAGTAACGAACTTGAGGCAGTTTAGCGAGAAATGATGTTGATGATTGTTTTGTCACCCACCACTTTGCCCTCACGGAACAGTTTGATCCACACCAACGACAGATGTTCAATGCTGTGTGCCATCACTAGCCCACCCATATCAATCGGCTGGAAGCGCACATCTTCGATCAATTCGCGCACCATCCCCTTAGCGTCGGCGTCATCACCACAATAGAATACCTGCCCAACGTGGTCGCGCTGGAAGGTCGGCTGGCTATAATTTTGAGACTGTACCGCGTTAAACGCCTTAACCACCCGCGCCTCTGGCGCTAAAGACTGGATCACCTGCGCGCCAGAAGTTGTGGCTGGCACGACCAACAAATCCGTTGCTACGCCAAGCGCGTTCGTGGGGTCAACCACAACCTTGCCCTTGAGCAACGGGGCAAGCCGTTCCACAATCGCTTCGGTGGCGTGCCACGGCAACGGCAAAAAAACGACATCTGCAAAAGCGCACGCTTCCTCATAGGTGCCGGCATGGGCGTTTTCCCCCGCGACCTGTGCCAAAGCAGTGCTGCGTTCCGTCTTGCGAGACCCAAAAAAGACCTCATGCTTGCGCTTGGTTGCCCACAGCATCCCAAGCGCACCGCCTAGCTTCCCTGTACCAATAATGCCGATTTTCATATCCATCCTTTGGGGTAATCGCTGTCTGTCACTCCCTTAGTGTACATTACACCTTATCCGAAATTAAACAGGGGATCGTCAATTAGGAACTTTCGCGGGCGAGGCAGACCTCTCCACTACACAATCGGTTCGTATGATGACTTTTGTAGAGACGACACCTGTGTTGTCCGTTAGGGTTAGGGCGCTTCGAGGGGCGTCAAGGCTAATTCATGGAACAAATCTGCACGCACCCACAAGCGCGGCTGCACCTGAATAAACTGCTGCTGCTTCATATAGTCGCCCAATTGCGTGCGCTTGAGCGCCGGGTTCGCCGCCCCATAGTACACCTGCGGGCTTTCTGTGTGCCAGTAGTGCAAATAGGTTTCCCCCCGAAAGGCAATCCCCACCGATTCGTAGTCATCTACCGTCATCATATTGATGTACTCTGGCATCCACGCGAACAGATAGAAGCGCCAAGCGGTAGCAATCACTGTGTCTGGCGCAAAGTGTTGGCGAATGTATTCGGCAGCGGGTCGGTGGGCGGCATAGTCCATCATTGGGAAGGCGACGACGTGGGGTAAGGGGTTGGCACGCAGCACCAACATCAGCGCGGCGGTGAACAGCACAAGGGTCACACGCCGCCGATAGTGGAGCAACGACGGCGCCAGTTGCCACAGCCCGGCCACCCCAAAGGCCAATAACGGCCACAAATGGCTGGTATATTGTATCCAGTAGGGCGGGGCAATGACAATCCACCCGATCAACCAGCCTACCAATAAAACGGCATACGGGTGGGTGGATGCCGTGCGCCACAACAGCACCAACGACAAGGCCAGCGCGACAAACTCAATCGGCAGCCACGCGATAAAGTAGCCAACATTCACCAGCAACGATGAGTCAGTAGGCTCCGACGCAATGCTAAAGTAAGCGTGTGGGTCTGGCAGCACATGCAGGGCTAAATACAGGCCGCCGCTGACCAGTGCCGCACCGAAAAAGGCCAGCGGCGCGCCCGCCCAGACCCAACCCCGTGCCGCACGTAGCCTGTGGAAGTATTCCAGCGCGTAATACAGCGCAAAGGCCGCCATGTACAGCAGCGCCAAAATGTGGAACTCTGCCGCGACGATGACCGCCACGCCTAACAGCGCGTGCCAGCCCCACGATGACCGCTGGTGAGCAAAGACAAACAGCCACAACAGGCAGGCATAGGCCAACGTGCCAAAGGCGTCCATGCGGCCATAATATTGCTCAAAGAACATGCGGCTTACCGCCGTGAAAGCGGTTGCGACTAAGGCTGCCTGTGGGTTCCACTGCATCCAGACGGCATGATACAGTACCGCCAAGCTGACCAAGCCCGCAAGAAACATCAAGGCATGGATCGAAAGCACGCTTAAGCCCGCCCATTGCAGCCACCCCACCAACAAATAGATGGCATAGCCTGTGCCGCTGCCGGCAAGGATGTTGAGGTCTTGCAAGCGCCACATATAGGGTGTGACTTCGCCGCGCAACAGATAGTTACTGGCAATGCTCAAGTACAGGTGGGTGTCGGTGTGGGTCACGTCTGTATTCAGTGCCGCCAAGCCCTTGAACAGCAACGCCAGAAGGGTGATCGCCCACAAAACGGCTTGCCACCCTTGAACAATCCCCGTCACCAGCCGCCGCACCATTGGCCTAGTGCTGCCCCAAATACACTTGACGGATCATCTCGTTTTGGATCAAGTTGGCCGCCACATCAGTCATGACCACCGTGCCAGTTTGCAACACGTAGCCGCGTGCGGCCACTTCTAGTGCCATCAGCGCGTTTTGTTCCACCAGCAAGATCGTGATGCCGCGCTCGCGGTTGATGCGCTGAATCGTTTCAAAGATCAACTCTACCAATACGGGCGCTAACCCCATCGAAGGTTCATCCAGCAACAACAAACGCGGGTTCGCCATCAACGCCCGCCCAATGGCAAGCATCTGCTGTTCCCCACCAGAAAGCGTGCCAGCCAACTGTTTACGCCGTTCGGCCAAGCGCGGGAACAGGACAAACGCCTCTTGCAGGTTACGGATGATTTCGGCGCGGTCATTGCGGGTATACGCGCCCATCTCTAGGTTTTCTTCAACGGTAAGCCGTGAAAACACCCGCCTGCCTTCTGGAGACTGTGAGATACCGCGCTTGACCAGTTCATGCGCTGGCACGCGCTGGATCGGCTGCCCCTCAAACAGGATTTCCCCCTCGCGTGGCTGCATGATCCCGCTTACGGTACGGATGGTGGTAGATTTGCCCGCGCCGTTGGTGCCGATGAGCGTTACAATTTCACCCTCATTGACGTACAGGCTGACGCCTTGTAGGGCGTGGATGTTGCCGTAATAACTGTGGACGTTGGTCAATTGCAACAGTGGGGCATTTTCTACTTTAGTTTTATTTGTCATTTCTCAACATCTCCAGTGCGCGGGTTCCCAAGTAAGCGACAATCACCTTTTCGTTGTTTTGGATGTCGTGCGGCAGCCCTTCGGCAATCTTCTTGCCGTAGTCTAGCACCGTCACCTTATCAGAGATGGTCATCACCACTTGCATATCATGCTCAATCATCAAGATGCTTAAGCCGCGCTCGTCGCGCAGGCGGCGGATGAAGTGAATCATCACGTCGGTTTCGTTGGGGTTCATCCCGGCGGTGGGTTCGTCTAACAGCAACAGGCGCGGCTCGGTGGCTAAGGCGCGGGCGATTTCTAAGCGGCGTTGGTCGCCGTAGGGCAACGCCCCGGCAAAGCTATATTCTTTGCCTGCCAAGCCCACATAGGCCAATAGCGAGACGGCTTCTTCTTCTGTACGGCGTTCTTCGGCCACGATGTTCGGGGTACGGACGATTGCGCCAAAGATGCCCGCCCGCAAGCGATGGTGCATCCCAATCTTGACGTTATCCAGCGCAGTCATGCGGTTAAATAGGCGGATCGTCTGAAACGTGCGGCCAATCCCGCGCCGCGTGAGTTGGTTGGGGTGCAGCCCACTAATCGGCTGGCCTTCAAAGGTCACATTGCCCGTAGACGGCTTGTAAAAGCCCGTGACCACGTTAAAGAAGGTCGTTTTGCCAGCCCCGTTTGGCCCAATAATGCTGGCGATCTGTTGCGCTTCTACTTGATAGTCGAGCGTGTCTACCGCCGTTAACCCACCGAAGGTCTTGCTCACGCCCGCCGCGTTCAAAATAATCTTAGCCATTGCATGTTCTTCCTTAAGATGATGCTGCTAACGTTTAGCCCACCCGCGAAATCGTCAGGCTTTCGATAGTCAGTGTGCCAACATTTTCATAAAACGTGCGGACTTCCACCAGCCCCACCTCTGGTAACACAAATGTTTCTGTGAGTTGTGTCGGGTCAAGCGACAAGCGCCCTTGTGACAGGGTGCTGAACTGCCCATCTACCCAATAAGCAACGTCCCAACTGCCAACGCTCACAAGGTCGGCGGGTTCAACGCTATATTCTAGCGCAAAGCGATACTCCCCGGCAGGTAACGGCACATACGGCCCAAAGGTCAAGTTGCCTGCCGACCCCGTTCCCGCCGCCACCGTGCGCGTGTGGTTGACTGATTCCCCCTGCGAAAAATTAAGCCGTGAACCGCCCCACGTATAGCTTGCCCCCACTTGAGAAAAATCCACCAAGAACAACGGCTCATGGATGATGTTCCAAGCGGGGGCATCTGGCGGGTAGATCAAGATTGTGAAGGGGTCACACAAAAAAACGTCATCGGGTGTGCCAAACCAACTTAGCACGTTTTGCACAGTTGGGGATTGCCCTTCATTAGCTTGGGTGATAATAAATTCAAATGGGGCATCAAAGTCTAGCGTGTTGTTGAGCAGCAAGTAGGGGTCTAGGTTCGGCAACACCTGTGCGATAGACAGCCCGTTGCGAGAAAGCATCGAACCTTGACGGGACTGCCAATAGCCGCCCACACCATAGCGTAAACCACGTTCGGCAGTTTTTTGGTCAAGGCAGGCAATGTAATTGGGGTAGTACGGCTGAAAGTAGCCGTAGGCGGCAATGTCTTGCCACATGCCCCCGACGTAGCGTAGCGTAACGACGAATATCACCGTAGCCACAATCTGCCACAGGCGCGGCACAGCCAAGCGCGGCACGGTGGCGACCAATGCCAGCAAGTACGGCCACCCCAAAAATGTAGCGAGAAAAGTTGTTGGGAGCAAGTAGCGGTCTACAGAGCGGAACCACATCAGCATCATTGGCGGCTGTAGGGTAATGTCCCCCAAGTTGTTAAGGCCAAATACCACGATAAACGCCAATGCGCCAACGGCTGCCGCCCAAACCCCCATGACCACGAACAGCCCTTCCCGTTGTGCAGGGGCAAGCGTTCGGGGGTGTGCCGTCAACGTCTTGATGAACACCAATACTACCAGTACGCCCGCGCCCAAAAAGCTCAACGCCAGCAGGAATAAGATCGGTGTGTCGGCAAAGGTCTTAGCGCTGGCAGCCCACAGATATTCAACCGCAGATAGCACTTCTGCTACAGTCACTTCGGCAAATGACCCTAGCGACAGCACGCGGGTGATACTGTTGTAGAGTGGGCGGCTGAGTAGCACACCCGCACCCATCACCGCGCTAATCAACACCACAAACCGCAGATCAACCTGCCCGCACAGCCACAGCACCCCCAAGGCCAACAACAGCGGCAGCATGACGTGCGGCACAAAGAACAAATCCGATAGGCTGGTCAGCAGGGTCAGCATCAACAACAGCGTTAACAGGCCGTAAAAACCGCGTCCGTGTGTTTGCCAACGGCGCAACAGCACCAGCAGCAATAACAGCATCCACGGGAGCATGACCAGCAGGCTACTGTGATGAACCCTTATGAACAGGTAAAAGCCGCCTACGCCCAACGTCAATAGCACCACGGGCGCTAAGGCGCTGACCAATAAGCTGACAACGACCCACAGCGGACGCTTGAATACCTGCCCAATCAGTAGGGCGTTGCCCCACACCAACAGCCCATATTGCACGATCCCATAGGCAAAGAGGCTGGCGGGCAAGTCGGGGATGAGCAGGCGCACAAGGATATACAGCACAAAGTCGGGGAAAAGGAAGTTGGCATGGGCGAACTGCCATGTGCCAATCTCGCCCGCCCACAAGACTTCATAAAGTTTAGGCAAGGCCAGCGCGTCGCTGTTGTAGTAATTGTCAACGGCGGTCATTTGGGCGATGAAGCGTTCAGACGGCAAGGCGGTTGTGGGGTTGGGCGCCCCCCAAAACAAGATCAACGCCGCGCCGAGCGTGCTGGCAAGCACTAACATCGCAGCACTGGCGTATTGCGCCCGCACACCGACACGAAGCGGCTGGCTGTTCATGAATCCCCCCGCGTGAGGGTCAACGCTTCAATGGTCAAGCTGCCAGTATTTTCATAAAAGGTGCGGACTTCCACATTGGCGGCAACGGGCAAGGTGAAGCTGCCGTTGATTTGGCGCTGATCGGTGGTCAGTTGGCCGCGCAACAGGTCGTTCGGTAGGTCATCACGCCAATAGATCACATCCCACCGCCCGACAACGGCCTGCCTTTCGGCCTGCGCTTGATAGTCCAGCGTGAAGTGATACGTCCCCGCCGGAAGCATGATATATGGCCCAAAGGTCAAGTTGCCTGCCGACCCCGTTCCCGCCGCCACCGTGCGCGTGCGGTTGACTGCTTCCCCCTGACTATAGCGCAGGCTTGCGCCGCCCCACGTATAGCTTGTTCCCGCCTGAGAAAAATCCACCAAGAACACCGGCTCACGGATGCTCTGCCAAGCGGGGGAATCTGGCGGATAGATCATCACCAGCAAATCCCCGCAGGCAAACAGGCCTTGTGGCTCGCCAAACCATGCGATCACCGTTGCAGGGGAAGGCGCCCCCGGTATTTGGGTCTCATTCAGCCGTGCGATGACAAATTCAAACGGATAGTTGTAATCTAGCGTACTGTTGAACCAGCGCGGAACGTCCAGCCTGTCGGACACATACGAGACTTGCAACCCGCTACGTGAAAGATAGGTGATCGGGCGGGCGTACCAGTAGCCCGCCACACCGTAGCGTAGCCCGCGTTCACTTAAGCCCTGCTCTAAGCACGGCAGGTAAGCGGGGGTATAGCGCTCAAACTTGCCATAGGTCAAGATTTCGCGCCAGAACAGCACCGATACCCCAAGCGTGAAAACGAACACACCGCCCACCATCCACTGCCACAGGCGCGGCCTGTTCAGCCATTTGTCTAGGGATAGCAGCCCAACCAAGAACGGCCAGCCGTAAAAGGTCGGCAAGAACATCGTCGGGAGCAGGTAGCGGTCTACGTAGTGGAACCAGCGGATCGTTACGGGCGAGCGGGTGGCAACATCGCCCATATTGTTGAGGCCAAACACAATGATAAAGGCCAACGACCCCAACGCCGAAGCCCACAGCGTGACCAAAACCAACAGCCCGTCACGGTGCGCCCCAGTGATGGATTCCCGCGCAACGATAGCACGCTGGATGAACCACAACAGGTAGCCCGCCACCCCCAAGAAGAACACCGCCCAAATGCTGGCAAGCACGGGCGAATCGGCAAAGGTGGCGGGGATGGCGGCAAGCACGTATTCAAGCGTCGAAAACACCTTTGCGCTAGTCACATCGGTAAAACCGCCGAGTTTATCAGGCGGGGTGATCTGTATGTACAGCACGCGCCCGCCCCACATGCCTACACCCATCATCGCCAGCACCAGCGCCGCCATGCGCGGCTTAAGCTGCGAACATAGCACCAATATTCCCAATGCTACCGCAATCGGCAGGGCAATTTGCGGCACAAAAAACCAATCCGACAGGCTGGTGAGGAGGTATATCAGCGCTAACAGCGCCGCCAACCCATAGCGACCCGCAGCGTGAGTATCGAACGCCCGCAGTACCGCCAACGTTAGCAAGATCACCCACGGCAGCGCCAGCATTAGCCCCATGTGAAAGTTCTGCATGAACAGGTAAAAGCCCGATGGCCCGTACATCAGCATGACCACTGGAGCCAACCCACCGATCAAGATGCCTAAGATCACCCAAATGGCCCGCTGGAACAGCCGCCAGACCAATAGCGCATAGCCGAGCAGCATCAAGGCATACAAGGTGAGGCCGTAAGCATAAATCGTGAGGTAAACGTCTTGGATGGGCAAGCGCAAGAGGGTATAGAGTAGCAAATCGGGGAATATATAGTGGGCGTGGTTTAACTGCCATGTGCGGATTTCTCCGGCTATGAGCAGGTCATAGATTTCTGCAAAGATCAGACCATCGGCGTTATAGTAGTCATGTGCGGCCTGCCAATGTTGGATCAAGCGCCATGAGGGGGCGTTTGTGGGGTTGGCCTTGCCGCTGAACAAGATCAACGCCGCGCCAGCGATGCAGGCGGCGGCTAACAGCGCCGCCGCCCAAATGGCATAAGTGGGTTTCAAGAAGCGTGTCACGGGCAGAGTGCCTGCTGGCTTAGTCGCCGGCTTGCGGTTGCGCTTGTGGCGCTGATGCTAACTTGCGGCGCGGTTGGCTGCTGATGGGGAACAAGCCCTGTGGCCGAAAGATCATAATCACGACTAAGGCGACGCCGAAGAACACCCACCGCAGTTGTTGAATATCAATGCCCTGCAAGGCCGGGATGCTGGGTAACACTTGCGCCAGAATCACGGTGTCAAAGACCGAAATCAACAGCCCGCCGATCAGTACCCCCCAAATGCTGCCCATGCCGCTGAGGATGACGATAATCAGCAAGAAGATAGACACTTGGAAGCGGAACATCTCGTAAGAGATGAACTGAATCATCGAAGCGAACACCGCGCCCGCCAGCCCGCTAAATGACGCGCCGATGGCGAAGGCTGCCAGCTTGGTCGCTACCGGGTCAATCCCCATGAAGTCGGCGGCGGTTTCGTCCTCACGGATGGCCTTCCATGCGCGGCCAATCCGTGAATCTTCCAGCCGTGCGGAAGCAAACAAGACCAACAACACCACCAAGACAATGATGAAGTACCAGAAGGTCGGGTTAGAAGTCACGCCGAGCGAATCTACCTCTAAGCCGAACAAGCGCTCCACCCATGCGAAGTTCGGGCGGCCTAACGGATTCATCCCCTGTGTGCCGTTGGTGATGTTCAAGTCCTCGACCAGCACCCAACTGCCGATTTTGATCGTGACATCGCCCAAGTTACGCACCAACACCGGGATGATTTCCCCAAAGGCCAACGTGACAATGGCAAGGTAATCCCCGCGCAGGCGTAAGGTGGGCGCGCCGATCATCACGCCAAAGAGCGCCGCCACTGCGGCACACACCCAAATCGCCAAAAAGAAGTTCATCTCTATGCCATGATTCGGCCACGTCAGCAGCCCAAAGATATAGGCGCCGATGGCAAAAAAGGCCGCGTAGCCTAAATCCAGCAGGCCGGCAAAGCCGACCACAATATTCAAGCCCAACGCCAAAATCACGTAGATCAACGCACGGTTGACCGATGTAATCAGGCCGAAGTTGGTCTGGATTTCGATCTGGCGCAGTATGAACGGGACGGTTGCCGCCAAGACCAAGCCAATCAGCAACTGCGCCCACGTCGGCAGGCGGTTCCACGTTGTTTGTAGTGCGTTCATCGGTAACATTCCTTTTTTACGGCAATAA
>JBMOFU010000075.1:0-14584 GCA_049318725.1 Phototrophicaceae bacterium
ATTGCGCGGATTGTGGGCTGGGGCTTGGCCGTTGTTGCCCTGTTGATTGTGTTGGCGGGCGCTGGATTTTACGCATGGGCAACGATCATCCCTGCGCCGATGCCTGAAGCGCTGGCGGCTTTGGTCAGCGATGAGCAGGTAACCGTCACTGATGGCGAGTGGTTGACATTTGCGCCTACAGATGGCGTGCCAACGGTGGGGCTAATCATGTATCCGGGTGGACGGGTGGATTACCGCGCCTACTCCCCCGCCTATCGTGAACTGGCGGCGGCGGGCTATTTGGTCATTGGCCTACGTTCCCCGTTGAACCTTGCCATTACAGACATCGGCGCCGCAGATGCCGTGATCGCCGCGCACCCAGAAATTACCTCGTGGGCTGTGGGCGGACATTCATTAGGGGGCGCAACCGCCGCGTTTTACATTGCCGTGCATAGCGATGTAGTGACAGGCTTGGTGCTGTGGGCGTCGTTCCCGGCGGGGGATATTTCTGGCTTGCCGTTGCAGGTCGTGTCTGTGTCTGGATCACTGGATGGCTTGGCCGTTCCAGACGATATTGCCGCCAGCCGTCCATTATTACCCGCCAATACAACCTTTGTCGCCATTGAAGGCGGCAATCACGCCCAATTTGGCTACTACGGCGACCAAGCCGGAGATAACACCGCCAGCATCAGCCGTGACGAGCAGCAAGCGCAAACCGTAGCGGCAACGCAGGCGCTACTCGACCAACTGAGCGGCGCAAGTTAGGCCATCATGCGCCGGACTTTGCCCTCTGCGGCACGCAACAGCCGATCCCAAATGGCTGCGCCTAACCCGTCTTTGGCGTAGGCGCGCACAAGGATTTTGTCCACATTTTGGTTGTCTAGGGCGCGCATCGCCCCGAACAACACATGGGCAACGTGGTCAAGGTTGTCTTCTTGCCCTAGCGATAGAATCCGTGCGCCGCTGTGGGTGAACGCGCCCGCATCTTCATCGGTGGTAAGGATGCCCACCCGCTTTTGGTCGTGGGTCAATTTCACCGCAAGGGCATTCATGGCGTTTAACACCGTATCCCGTTCACCGTCAAACAAGATCAGTTCAGCACGCGGGGAATAGTGTTTGATCGCCATGCCGGGGGATTGCGTCGGGGTCGTTGGGTCGGCAATCAGTCGGTTCATGATTTGTACCTGTGGGATCACCTGACGCAGTTCATCCATCACGATGCCGCCGGGACGCAAGACGGTAGGGACGGCTTGCGTAAGGTCTAGGACGGTAGATTCTATGCCGATGCGGGTTTGACCGCCGTCTAACACCAAATCCACATGGCCGTTGAGGTCTTCAAGGACGTGGGCGGCTTGGGTGGCGCTTGGGCGGGTGAAACGGTTGGCGCTTGGGGCGGCAATTGGCACGCCCGCCGCGTCAATCAGCGCCCGCGCAACGGGATGCGCGGGCATCCGCACGGCGACAGTGAGTAAGCCAGTGGCGACGTTAGACGGCACATTCGGCGCACGCTGTAACACCAACGTCAACGCGCCCGGCCAAAAGGCTTCTGCCAGTGCATAGGCGATGTCGGGTAAATCCAGCGCCAGCGTTTGCAGGGTTGCAACGTGGGTGATGTGAACAATCACCGGGTCGTAAGACGGGCGTTGCTTGGCACGGTAAATGCGCTCAATCGCGGCGGCGTCAAAGGCGTTTGCCCCTAACCCATAAACGGTTTCTGTAGGGAACGCGACCAACCCACCGGCGCGAATGATCCCGGCGGCCTGCGCGATAATCTGCGGCTCAGGGGTGTTCGGGTGAATGGTCAGAACTTCGGTCACGACGTTATAAGCTTCCATTAGGGTACCGCCTCAAGAGAGAGTGCAACCAGCTTTTGCTCGTGGCTCATCCAGCCGTGCTGCCACAAGACCCGTTTATACTCAATGCCACGCCACACATTGACGCTGACCAACAAAACGACGACCACCCCACAGAGCGCAAGCATCGGCAGGCGGCGATTTTGGAATTGGGCGAATAACGGGGCAAGCCAGCTTGCGGCCATCACTGCCAATGGCGGCAGAATGAGCAGCAAGAAGCGCGGATCATAGCTGGCGTAGAATAACCATGTCAGATAGTAGGGGACGCTGATCCATAACAGAAAAGCAAAGGCCGCCTGATCTTTCTGGAACAGCACTTTTACCCCCGCCCACACCGCGCCCGCGAGCATCAACCCGCCCGCCGCCCCATAATTTTGCGGCAGTGTGATAAGAATGAACACTTCTCGCAGGGTTTGGCGGGCGTCCTCTGTCCATATGGTATCGGGGATGAGTTGACCAACCAGTAGCCAGTTCCGCCCGTACCATGCCAAAATCACTAAAGCGCACACCGAACAATATAGCAGTATATTGTTAAAATGAATTTGCTTCATCATTAACCTATAAACAAGAATCAAACCAAGCAGTAACACCCCAAGTAAGGCCGCGTTTTTCGTCCACGCCGCTAACCCTAAGCATAGCCCGCCCAACAGCGCGTCTACAGGCCGCCCGTGTTGGATCAACGCCCATGTAAACACTGCCGCCAACGCATAGAAAAACGCCATCGGCAGGTCAACGTAGCCCGTAGACGCCCAACGCACAAAATCTGGCGTGAGGGTCAGCACAACCACCGCCAGCAGGGGAGCAATTGCGCCCATACGGTGATCTGCTGTTGGCGAAAGAACAGCCCCCAACAAGAATGTCGCAGGCAGCACAGCCAAACTCAATACAGCAGCGATTCCACGCGCAAGATAGGGGTTTTGCCAACCTGCCAACAGGTCAACCAATGCGTAATTCATGCTGTTCAGTTGCGGGTATAGCTCATACAAGTTCCGTTGCGGGGTGATGGGGACGAGCGCGCCCGTCTGTGCGATTTCAGCGGCCATCGGAGCGTAGATGCCGCGTGTGTCGTCGTTGTAAAACGGCCACAACAGCGCGTTGACCATCACCGCCAGCGCAATCGCCGCGACGATCCCGCCCATGACAATCCACCAGTAGGGGCGATTCGACGAATCGCCCGCCGATGGATTGCGCCCTCTATCCCCAACCCTTTCCCCCGTAGGGAGAAAGGGAGTAGCCTCAAGGGAGGGATTTAGGGAGGGGGTTGTGTACAAATAGGGGCGATCCGACGGATCGCCCCTACGGAACGGCCAATATCCCAATGCCATCAACGGCAGGTAGACGCCCAGAATATACGGCAAACGGATGGGCAACCCGAGCAAGCCCAACGCCAACATCATGAGCGATAGCCCGCCAGTGCTGAATACCAGCGTCAGGCACAGGCTAACGATCTGCGGGTAGGGGACGGCGCTACGGGCGGCCAAACGGCGCGCCCATCCATAAGGCAGGGCGTAAAGCGCCAGAATTGTGATCCATAACAGCGGGGCAGGCATTGGCGCTTAGGTTTCGTCGGTAGGGGGTTTTGCGTCTAGCCCTAAGCGCCCGGCAATGCGTGTGCTATGACGATCTTTCTTGACCGCAACACGCGCTAGGTAAACCCGCGTGGTAGCAATATTTTGGTGGCCTAGCACGGTTTGGACTTCGCTTAAATCCCCAGATTGTTCCCCGACCATGCGTGCGACGGTGTGGCGCGTTTGATGCAGGTGAATATCCCCTAGCCCGACGGCTTTGGCATACTTCTTGAACATAAAGACGAACCCGTGCGAAGTCACCGCCTCTTGGCCTTTGGCGGCGCGGTCATGGCGCAACCACACCGGCGATTCAGGCTGGAGCAGTGCCTCATTGGTGAGGGCGTCCCAGCGGTCACTGGCGATCAAATAGGCTCTGAGGGCGGCAAATACGCCCCAGTCACGGATTTCTGTAGAGCGGTACAGGCCACCTTTTTCTTCTGTGTGCAAAATCACCGAGCTTTTTTGTAGTGTGATGTCTTTCCAGCGTAGGTCTACAATTTCGCTGCGGCGCTTGCCCGTCGCAAAGAAGAAGCGCAACAGCGCATAGTCCCGTTTGGCGCTGAGGTCATCGCCCTTTGCAAGATCACGCACGTATTGCAGCAGGCGGCCTGCGTCGTCATCGGTGAGGGCGTTGGCCTTTGCAGACTGGTACGCTTTGGGCGCTTTGGGGCGTGCCATCTGCGCCGGATTGAGCTTAATCATTTCCTTAAACGTGGGGTCTTCCATCAGCCAGTTGTAAAAGCTGCTCACACGGCTAATCCGTGCGTAGACGCCTGCTGGCGCTAACCCCATATCCTCTAGGTAGCCCTGCCAAAATTTGACATCTGCCGGGGTGATTTGCTCAACAGGCTTGTTCAAACAGACGAAGAACCCCGCCGCGTTGCCATCGTGACCGTCGCCTAACAGGATGTTGGTTTTGTCGCGCAGCAGGTCATGGCGGCGCTTGCTGGAGGCGGTGGTGCGGGCGTCTGCCCACATCTCTACGGCTTTGACCAGTGCAGGCGTAATGGCAGAATTGCGGGATTGAAGGGATGTGTTCATAGTCAGAAAGTTTTACCTTGATTGCTACTGATCAATTTTAACGCCTTCAAGACGGACGACACAGGTGTCGTCCCTACAAAACCGTTGAAATGCTACAACATCCTGTAGGGACAAGGCCTGCCTTGTCCGCAAAACCGTGTAAAAACATGAACTAGCAATCACCGTAGTTTTATCTATATAGGTATCATTGAGGGGTTATCTTAGAGCAAAAATAGCTTTTGTGCTATGCTAGGCGGGTCGTTTAATAGGTTTAGCTCATACAGCATAAAGGATTTTAACAATGGAATGGTTAAATGCTCCGGTGCAGTGGCGTGGGGATAAAACATCGTTGACGGCGGTTGCCGACAGCAAAACCGACTTTTGGCGCACCACCCACTACGACTTTATCAAAGACGATGGGCATTTTTACTTTGAGGCGGTCACTGGCAACTTTGAGGTCACCGTCAAGGTGACGGGGGTGTATGCCGGGCTGTACGATCAAGCCGGCTTAATGATCCGTGAGCGTGATACGGTATGGCTCAAGTGTGGGGTGGAATATCTGGACGGCGTACAACAGGCCAGCGCAGTGCTAACCCGTGAATTTTCGGACTGGTCAATCGTCCCGTTAAGCGACAATCCGCAAAGTGTGTGGTTTCGGGTGAAGCGGATCAATGAATCGCTAGAGGTATTGTATTCACGAGATGGCGTGACATTCCACCTGATTCGGCTAGGCTATTTGAGCGTAGCGCCCACGCTTCAGGTGGGGATGATGTGCGCCGCACCGCAAGGGGAAGGCTTTGAAGTGACGTTTGAAAGCTATCAAATGGTGGCGCTACCTGCTACTGCGGCCAACGCATAACGGTCAGCGCGTGTGAAAGTTAACCGCTGGCAAATTTGAATCCGCTGTGGGCATAAACTCTGATAAAACCTGTGCGGTAGTTGTACTTTAACGCGGCGCGTAGACAGCCCGCGCAGGCATCTGCTATTGTGAAGGGCATCACAGGGCGTTTAACGACTGCCCCTAAAAACGCAACCAGCGCCGGAGTGAGCCTGTCGCCAAACGAGCCTCATCCCAACGCTGATACACAATTCTAGGTGAATCGTACACGATTTTTCACCTTTCACAACAAGGAGATGTCTGCAATGGTTAAACGGTTTAGCGTGTTGGCGCTATTTCTCATGGTGCTTTCAGTCAGTGCTGTGGCAGCCCAAGACGGGGCAGGCGTTTTGAATATCTACTCGTCGCGCCACTACGGGGCGATGGAAGCGCCGTTCGTGCTGTTTCAAGAACAAACTGGGATCGAGTTACGGGTGTCTGCCGGGACGCCCCGCGACCTGCTAGGCCGCTTGCGCGCTGACCTTGAACGTGGTGACCGCAGTGTAGCGGATTTATTCCTTGCCATTGACGCGGGCGTGTTGAGCCTTGCCGCCGAAGAAAACCTGCTCGAGCCGATTGACTCTGAAATATTGCTGGCAAACATCCCTGCCAGCGAACGCGACCCAGAAAACCGCTGGTTCGGCCTGAGCAAGCGCGCCCGCACACTGATTTACAACCCAGAAAACGTCACCGAAGATGAAATCGCCACGCTGAACACCTACGCCGGCCTTGCCAATCCCGAATGGGCAGACCGCCTATGTATGCGTCCGGCGTCACACATCTACACCATTTCTACCTTGAGCAGTGTGCTGTATCACCTCGGTGAAGCTGATGCCAGCGCTGCCTTCACGGGGATTTCTGGCAACGTCACGCGCTACATTGACAGCGATACCAGCATCATTCAAGCGGTAGCGGCAGGTGAATGTGATGTCGCCCTTGTGAATCAATACTACATGGCGGCACTTGCCAACGGCGACGAAGCCGCCCAAGCCACCTTTAACGCCGTCCAACTCAAGTGGTTGAATCAAGGCGAAGATGAAAGCGGCGTGTTCTACAACGTCAACGGCGCAGGGGTGATCCGCAATGCGGCCAACCGCGAAAACGCCATCCGCTTCATTGAGTTCTTCAGCCAAGTAGAAAACCAATGCCCAGAAGCCACCTGCTTCCCCGGCAGCAACTACGAATATCCCGTGAATCCAGCGGCGGAAGTCCACCCTACACTTTTGTCGTTCGGTGAGGTGAAGTTTGACACTGACTACGCGCTGTGGGACTACGGACAATATCAAGAGCCGACGATTGCACTGTTAGAACAGGTCGGGTTCGGGTTCAGCGAGAATTAACCTATCACCCTTTGAATAAACCGTGTAGGGGCGCAACATGTTGCGCCCCTACAAACGCCATGAAATTTTTGAGGAGTTCGCATTGGCCGCAGAAACCAGCCCACTGAATACCCCGCTATGGCAGACGACTGTAAAGCGCCCGCCAATGTTTGTTTTGGGGCAACTTCCACAATGGACGCGCTTATTGCTCCCGCTAGGCTTAACGGCGCTGATTCTGTTGCCGCTGTTCGGGCTAGTGCTGAACATCCTCACGCCGTCGGTTGACCTGTGGGAACATATGTGGGCGACCTTTTTGCCGCGTGTGCTGTGGAACACCTTCCGACTGGTAGCGGGGGTGGGGCTAGGGACGTTCTTCATCGGGGCGGGCTTGGCGTGGCTGGTGACGGCTTATGAGTTCCCCCTGCGCGGGATGTTTGACCGTGTGTTGTTGTTGCCGCTGGCGATCCCCGGCTACATTATCGGGTTTATCTATGTGGCGACGTTTGAATATGCCGGGCCTGTGCAAACGGCGTTACGTGGCGTGTTCGGCTGGGAACGCGGCGATTACTGGTTCCCCAACATTAGCTCATACGGCGGGCTGGTGTTAGTCCTCACGCTGGTGCTGTACCCGTATGTCTACATTTTGGCGCGGGCGGCCTTCCGTGAGCAAGCCGCCAATACCCTAGAGGCGGCGCAGGTGATGGGGCTGTCACGCGGCGCGGCCTTCTTTAAGCTGGTGCTACCGTTGGCGCGGCCATCGCTGGCGGCGGGAACGATCCTTGCCATGCTGGAGGCGCTGACCGACTACGGCACCGTGAGCTTTTTCGGCTTCCCCACCCTGAGCGAGCGCGTGGTGGTCATCTGGAATACCGAATATGACATGGCGAAGGCGGCTGAACTTTCAGTATTGATGGTGGTGGTTGGCCTTGCGCTGTTGATGTTAGAGCGTGCGCTACGCGGCAAAGCGAAGTTCTATCAAATGGGGACACGCGGCGGACGTTTGCAGCGCGAACGTTTGCACGGCTGGCAAAGATATGCTGCAACCGCGCTGTGCAGCGGGATTTTGTTGGCGGCGTTCGGCTTGCCACTCGTGCAACTGGTGATGTGGGCAGTGCGTGAGGTGATCGCCCCGACGGTGGGCATCTGGCAGGCGACCTTTGTCAGCTATACCGTCAATTCGTTGGTGCTGGCAGGCAGCGCAGCGGCATTGTGCGTGATTTTTGGCTTGTTGATCGCCTACGGCACACGGGTGACGGTGCAACGCGGTCAGCGGCGGCTCCCGCGTGTGCTGGCAAGCCTTGTGACCATCGGCTATGCCATGCCGGGGGCAGTGGTGGCAGCAGGCGTGCTACAGGCGGTCAACCCAATAGACGGCGCAGTGACAGAGTTCGCCACCAACCGCTTGGGCTATAGTGCGCCGGGCTACCTGCTCACCGGGACGATTTTAGCGCTGGTCTATGCCTATGTCGTGCGCTTTATGTCGGTCAGCTACAACAGCGTCGAAGCCAGCATGGAAAAAGTCACCCCAAACATGGAAGGCGCAGCCCGTACACTCGGCGCGGGGGCATGGCGGGTACTTTCCCGCATTCATGCGCCGCTGGTCGGTTCGGGGATGGCGGCGGGGGCTTTACTCGTGTTTGTGGATGTGATGAAGGAACTGCCCGCGACATTACTCTTGCGTCCGTTTGGCATGGATACACTGGCGCTGTGGACGTACTTCCTCACCAATGAAAGCTGGTATCAGGCAGCGGCCATCCCTGCGTTGACCATTATTGTTGTCGGGCTGATTCCGGTAGCCTTGCTTATGCGTGTTGGCGATAACCGTAAGCAATAAAAGCAGTGATGAGTAAAGGCAGTAAATGCAGTAACGAGTCAGGGCAGTAACGAGTTCAAGCCCGTTGTAGGGGCGCCACCTGTGGCGTCCGTTAGACGATTGCGAATCTCTCTATGGAAAATAGCTCGGTAAACCCCTGTTTGCGTAACGTGAGTGAGTAAAAAATAGTAAGGTATCGTTGTGAATTTATCCGATGGGTTGACAATTCTCGTTCCGTCTTTGGTGGCGTTGATTGGGACGGCAGTCACGGTCTGGTTGGCGTTCCGTCAGCAACGGGTGCAACAACGGCATGAACGACAATCCAGCATTCAGCAAGATCGTGTTGCGGCCTACAAGGGGTTGTGGGCAACCCTTGAAGAAGTCCATCTGCTGATGCGGACAGATAAAGCTGCCCTGCAAAAATATAACCAGTGCATGACCACCATTAACGAATATTTGATGAAAAATGACCTTTACCTCGATGATGAGGATCGCGCATTGTCGCGGCGCTATGTCGTTGCCTTGAAAAAAGTGACCGAATTGGTTGAAAAATACGCCGATGAAATCCCCCAGTTGAAGGCTGGTTGGGCGATAACCGCGCCGTTGATTCCTAAGAAGATCGCCCAATTTCAGGAAGAAGAAACCGCACTGATTACAACCTTGAACGACGTGCGCGAGCAAATCCTAATCAAGTGTCGGCGGATCATTGGGGTATAATACAATCAGTAGCAGTATCGAAGGGAAAACTCATGCCGCAGAAAATCCGTGCCGTGTACCGTGATGGGGTGCTGGTTCCCCAAGAAGCACTAGAACTGATTGACGGTCAAGAGGTGTTCGTGACCGTGAAAAACACCCGCGAAAATCTTTTAGAAATACTTGGCGACAAAATTGTTCAGCGGTCTGAACCCTTGCCTCCACTGGACTTTGACGACGACCAACTTTACGAAGTGTTAGACGCAATTACTCAGCAGTGGAAGCCCGATCCAATAGAAGAAGCTGCTCAAGAACGGCATAGATAAGGAATGCGATACTATTTTTGGGATAGTAGTGCCGTCGCCAAACGCTATATCTACGAACAGGGTACTCGCTGGATTCGTTCCATTGCGAATCATCCGTTTGAGAATGCGATCTTTGTTGCGCCAATCAGCGCGGTTGAGGTTGTTTCGGCGGTCATGCGAAGGCAACGCAACGGTGAAATTGGCCGTGACCATGCCTACAAAATGCGCCGTTTGATTGATAAGCATTTTGATGAGCGCTACTTGCCTATGCACTTGTCATTAGAACTGCTGCAAACGGCTGAAGACCTGCTAGAGCGCCATCCCTTGCGCGGCTATGATGCCGTGCAATTGGCGTCAGCGCTGGAAGCTCATAACACTGTATTTGCTGCCACCCATGACCCTGTGATCTTCCTTTCGGCGGATGGGCGGCTGTTAGACGCCGCGACTGCTGAAGGTCTACCTACAGAGAACCCCGATCAATACGAATGACCTCACAACCGATTATCTCGCTACAGCACATTCTCAAACGTTATGACGGCGTGACCGCCGTCCGTGATGTGTCGTTGACCGTTCTTGCAGGCGAACGGCTGGTATTGCTTGGCCCTTCAGGGTGTGGCAAAACGACGCTTTTACGTTTGATCGCTGGACTAGAGCGCCCCGACGAGGGGCAAATCACGCTCAATGGGGCGTTGGTCGCTGCGCCAAACGTCTGGATTCCGCCAGAAGTGCGGCGTGTGGCGATGGTCTTTCAAGATTACGCCTTATTCCCGCACCAGACGACTGAACAGAACGTCATGTTTGGGATGCGAACGGGCAACGGTCACGAGAAGCGCACCCGCGCCGACGCGATGTTAGCGCGGGTTGGGCTAGGCGGCTATGCGGGACGCTATCCGCACCAGTTGAGCGGCGGCCAACAACAACGGGTGGCGGTTGCGCGTGCGTTGGCGGCGGAACCCGCCGTCGTGTTGCTGGATGAACCGTTCTCCAACCTTGACGCGGCGTTACGGCGCGACATGCGCGAAGATATTCGCAGTTTGTTAGAGGACGCCCACGCAACAGCGGTATTCGTCACCCACGACCAAGAAGAAGCGCTCTCATTAGCAGACCGTGTAGCGGTGATGGATGCAGGCCGCATTGAGCAGATCGGCACGCCCGCGCAAATCTACCTCACACCCGTGAACCGCGCTGTAGCGACCTTCGTCGGGGAAGCCAACTTCATCCCCGGCCATGCGGACGGCGCAACGGTAACGACAGCGTTAGGCAAATTCCGTTTGGTGCGGGCGTCCAGCGGCGCAGTGGATGTGCTGTTACGGCCTGAAGCGTTAACGGTAACGACATTGCCCAACGGCAACGCCACGCTGACCGATATCCGCTTCTTCGGCCATTATCAACGGCTACAACTGCGCCTAGACGATGATACCCCCCTCACCGGGCGGGCGTGGGCGCATTTGCCCTATACAGTGGGGGAGCGCGTGCAGGTGACGGTCAACGGTGATGTGGTGGGGTTCGCAAAAGAAGCGTAGGGGCATGGCGTGCCATGCCCTTACGCTTGTGAAGCTATTCGATGCTGATTTGCACTGCGCCCGATGTCTCAGTGAGTGTGGGGGTACTTAAGCAAACAGCGCCACAAGTTCACGGAAGCGCGCTTGAATATCTGGCCGATCATACAACCCCAACACATCCACCATTAAAAAGCTGGCGCCTGCCGCTTCCAATTCGCGGATTTGCGCTACCACATCATCAAACGTTCCGACTAAAGCGTTCGCCGCCGTCCATTGGCCGTTGCTGAGGGCTTCCGCCTCTAGCACCGTTTCCCCCACTGCCAAGCGGCCAAACCAACTCAACTGGAGCGTATTTAGGTCGCGTCCCTGTGCAGCGCAGGTCGCTTTCACGACTTCCACTTTTTCGGCATAGGTGGCGGGGTTGCAGTCCGGCACGTTCCACATGTCGGCGTATTTCACAGCCAGCGCAATCGTTTTGTTGCCGCCGCCACCAATCAAAATCGGCGGGACGGGGGTAGGCTTCGGCTCACAGTAGGCATCCTCAATGTGATAGTGCTGGCCGTGAAACGTCACCTTACCGGGGGTGCGCCACAGTTGAGTCATGATCTCTAAAGACTCTTGCAACTGTTCTAGGCGCACCTTTGGCGAAGGGAAGTCATAGCCATAGGCGGCATACTCGTCAGCCTTCCAGCCCGCGCCAATTGCCATCACAAAGCGCCCGCCCGAAAGCAATTGGAGCGTAGCGGCCATCTTCGCCAGCAACGCCGGGTTGCGGTAGCTTTGCGAAAGCACAATTGGCCCAACTGTATAGGCTGGATAGCGCGCCGCCAAATAGGTTAACGTCGTCCATGCTTCATAAGTCGGGGCATCATCCCAGAAAAAATGATCCGTCACCCACAGGCTTTTCACCGATGCAGGTAAGGCCGCACACGCCCGATCAATCGCGTCTAGCCACGTTACAATTTGCTCACGCGGCGGCCCGGCGGGGATTACTAAGCCAAATTCAATCGCCATAAGATAAAACCCTCTCTTTTTGTCTGTATAAGTGGCGCTACGCTTGATTGTGCGACACTTCTTGCGCGGTGTCTATTATCGCCTCAAATGAAAAGGGGAGCCGTTAGGCTCCCCCATAAGGGATAAGATTCATGTAGGGATATGAAATAGGACAGGCAGAAGCCCGTCCCTACTTGCTCGTCACTATAGCGGGCGAGGCTTGCCTCGCCCCTACTCATGACTGCTTTTACTGCCTTTACTCGTCACTCGTCACTCATGACTGCTTTTACTGTCCTTACTCGTCACTCATCACTGCTTTTACTGCCCTTACTCGTCACTGTACTGACTACGAACTAATCGCGTTGATCCCCGTCAGTGTGCGCCCAACAATCAGCAGATTCATCTCGTTGGTGCCTTCGTAGGTATAGATCACTTCGGCGTCGGTCATCAAGCGCGCCACATGACGATCTGCCAGCAGACCGTTGCCGCCCATGACTTCCCGCGCCAGTTGCGTGACATAGCGCGCTTTGCGGGCATTGTTGTACTTCGCCATCGAAGCAATGCCTTCGTCAATCTGGCGCGACCCCACCAATTGCGCCACTTGGAAGCAAATCAACTGCATGGCGGTGACTTCGGTTGCCATTTCTACCAACTTCTGTTGGATCAACTGATAGCTGGCAATTGGCTTGCCGAACTGTTCACGCTCTAGCGTATATTGCAGCGCCAACTCATACGCGCCAGCGGCAGCGCCGGCGGCTTCCCACGCAACGCCAGTGCGCCCCATCATCAACACCGTAGAGGCGTCTTTGAACGAACTCACCTTCACAAGGCGGTTTTCCTTCGGCACGCGGACGTTTTCTAGCTTGATGTCTCCGTTCAAGATGGCGCGCTTGCCAATCTTGTAGGGGATGTCCTCAATGGTCAAGCCCTCTACGCCGTCCTTTGCGCCTTCAACTACAAACGCGCCGAGCTTGCCATCTTCATCACGCGCCCAGATAATCAGCACGTCAGACATGCTTGCATTGCCGATCCAGCGCTTGGCGCCGTTCAGCACGTAGTGATCGCCATCGAGTGTTGCCATTGTTTCGATGCCGCGTGCGTTGGAACCGACATTCGGTTCCGTCAGGCCAAAGGCGCCGATCTTCTCTAATTTTGCGAGGCCGGGTAGCCAGCGTTCACGCTGTTCATCGCTCCCCAACAGGCCGATGCTGGTCATCGCCAAGCCTGATTGTACGCCAAAGAACGTCCCTACCGAGCCGTCCCCCTTAGCGATTTCATACGTTACCAGCCCCACTTCAAGCGGATCAAGACCAGCGCTACCCCATCCGCGAATCAAGCCGCCCATGATGCCCAGTTCAGTCATCGGCATAACGATTTCCCACGGGAACTCAGCACGTTCCCAGTAGGGCGTGATCTTGGGGCGGACGACTTCGTTCACATACGTCCGCACGCGGTCACGTAGCGCACGCTGTGAGTCGGTCAAAAAATTGTCGAGCTTAAATAAGTCAAAACCTGCGTATACTTTTTCGATTTCGTTTAACATGGCTCACAACCTCAGCGACAAGGTAATCAAATTTACGTTAGATTAACTGAGTATAGCTGCATTTTTAGAATTAATCAAACAGAGATTTGATTAATTTTTGTCAATAAATTGTTTAGATTTTGTACACGCCCCTGCGAATATTTATAGAGAGACCTTGATTGCTAATGACCGATTTTAACGCCACAAAGACGGACGACACCTGTGTCGTCTCTACAAAACCGTCGCAATGCGACCTAATCCTGTAGGGATGTGGCCTGCCACGCCCGTGCGAATTTTTTGTGATATTTTCACAAAAAATTCGGCGTTTTTTTGTGATATTGTGCTATACTGTAAATGTAAGACAAAAACCACCTGCATCTAAAGGGGAGACCCCATGACCTTATTGCACACCCTCCAGATCGAAACCAGCCGCGACATTTACGGCGAACTGCTTGCCGATACCTATAGCCAAATTCACGCCGACGAATTTCACCTTTCCCCAGAGATGCGTCACTGGTGGGACGCACTGGTAGCGGAATATCCCCACATGCCCGCAGACGAGTTTTTACCGGGCAATGGGCGCTACCGCTACCGCCGCTTTGATCGCTTTTACTTCAACCCCAACAGCGGCGAGTTGCGGATCATGCCGCATGTGGACTACTTTCAAGATACCGACATCAATCAGGTGACGGGGGGGATCGTGCGTAAATTTGCGCCGTTGACCGACACGCTTGCCCGCAACCCGTTCTTGCATGAGTTGATCCGCTTCGACTTTGCCCAGTTCCCGATGAGCGCAGAACTGCGTGCAGGCACATGGCAGGTAGATGTGCATATGATCCGTGTGGTGGCGCGGGCGGGCGAACAAGGGCATCCCACGCCCGAAGGGATTCACCGTGACGGCGGCGAATATGTCACGGTACATTTGGCCGAACTGGATAACGTGGCGGGTGGAGAGGTTTCGATTTACGACGACAACCGCGCCCACCTTGCCAGCTTCACGCTACAAAATGTAATGGATGCGTACTTGTTCCGCGATGAGGTGTTATGGCACGGGGTCGCGCCGCTTCGCCCATGGGTCGGGAACGAAGGGGTACGCAGCATCCTCACGTTTGACTATCACTATCGCCCGGCACTCCAACG
>JBMOFU010000076.1:0-14240 GCA_049318725.1 Phototrophicaceae bacterium
ATCACAGCGCATGTTTTCTAGGGCAATCGCATTCTCCAAAAATGTGCGATTTTAGGGTAGGGGCGCAATATATTGCGCCCCTACGGAAAACAACCCTGTCATTGGGCTAGGTGGATGAATCCAGCGCGCTGCTGAACACCGCCAGCGCCGCGTCAATTTGGGCGTCGTTGACCACTAACGGCGGAATCCAGCGGATGACGTTTTCATGCGTGCCACACGTCAACAACAACAGGCGTTGCTCAATGCACGCCTTTTGCACGGCTTTGGCGCTGGCTTTATCGGGGGAGCCGTCTGGTTGGGTGAACTCCACGCCGATCATCAGGCCACGCCCGCGCACATCCCCGATTTGCGGATGCTTGCTCTGGAGCGCCTCTAGCCCGCGCATCAAGCGTTCGCCTTCACAGGCGGCGTTTTCTGGCAGCTTTTCTTCCACCAACACGCGGATCGTCTCAGCAGCCGTCGCGCAGGCCAGCGCGTTGCCGCCATACGTCCCGCCGTGACTGCCCACTTGCCACTTTTCCATATGCGTGCGCGGCGCGGCAACCGCAGAAATCGGGAAGCCGCTGCCCAGTCCCTTTGCCATAATGATGATGTCTGGCTCTAGGGCGGCCTGCTCAAAGGCGAACATCTGCCCCGTGCGGCCAAAGCCCGTTTGCACTTCATCGGCCACAAACATGATGCCGTAGTGGGCGCACAATTCGCGGGCAGCTTGCATGAACTTGACGGGCGCGGGGACGTAGCCGCCTTCGCCCAAGATCGGCTCAATCACCAACGCGGCGGTTTCTTCGGGCGCACTTTGGGACTTGAACAGCAACTTTAGTTGCTCAAGCGCATAGTCGCTGGCGTCGTCGTCGCTCATGCCGAGCGTATAACTGGCCGGATACGGCGCGACGAACGTCCCGCCCGGCAACGGCTGATAGCCCGCCCGATAGACCGTCTTGGAGTTGGTCATTGCCATCGTCAAGGCGGTGCGCCCGTGAAAGCTGCCCTGAAAGGTGATGATGTTCTGGCGTTTGGTGACGTGACGCGCCAACTTCACCGCGCCTTCGGTAGCTTCTGCGCCGCTGTTGGAAAAGAAGAACGAATCAATGCTGCTAGGCGTGATCGCGTTTAACTCGTGAGAAAGCTCCACCGCCGCCGGAGAAATCACCACATTCATTTGCCCGTGAATCAGCGTGGCCGCCTGCCGTTGAATGGCCGCGACTACACGCGGGTGACAGTGACCGGTGTTGACCACACCGATCCCAGAAGTAAAGTCCAGCCAAGCGTTGCCTTCAGCATCATAGTAGTAGACGCCCTCTGCACGCACAGGCTGGAAGGTGGTCAGGTGTGACCACACGGGGGAAAGATGATCTGTAGAAAGCCCTGTAGAAACCATTGTTGGTTAAACCCTTCGTTCGTTGCTCACAATAGGATAAATGGTTTATAATTGCCGTTCAATGTCTCAGTTTTTTTATATGACGTAAGGTTTTCAAATGGCACTGCTTCAAGTGCATGACCTTCATGCCCATTATGGGGCAATTCAGGCGTTGCGCGGCGTGTCCTTCACGGTGGAAGTCGGTCAGGTCGTGTGCCTGATTGGGGCAAACGGTGCGGGCAAAAGTACCACACTCAACGCCATCAGCGGTTTGATCGCCGCCACCAGCGGCACGATCACCTTTGACGGTGTGCCGATCCAGCACTGGCGCGCCAACCAGATCACCGCTGCTGGCTTGGTACAGGTTCCAGAAGGGCGGCAGGTCATCGCACCAATGAGCGTGCAAGAAAATTTGCACTTGGGCGCGCAGGTGAACCGAATCCCGCGTGCAGAACGTGGGCAAGCCATCCGTGCGATTTTTGACCGCTTCCCACGCCTTGCCGAGCGCCGTGACCAAAAGGCGGGGTCGCTCAGCGGCGGCGAACAGCAGATGCTTGCCATTGGCCGCGCATTGATGGCGCGCCCACGCCTGTTGATGTTAGACGAACCGAGTATGGGCTTGGCGCCGCTGTTGGTGGCGGAAGTCTTTCGCCTGATTGCCCAAATTGCTGCCGACGGCACCCCTATTTTACTGGTAGAACAGAACGCCCGCAAAGCGTTAGATATCAGCCATTACGCCTACGTGATGGAGCGCGGGGCAATTGTGCAGGCAGGAACGGCCAACCTATTGGCGCACAACGAACAGATTATAGAAGCCTATTTGGGGTAAACACGGCTGTGAAAATCTTAGTGGTAGACGATTCACCCGAAAATTTGCAACTGGCTTCAGAGGTCATCCAACTGAGCGGCCATGAACCTGTGACCGCCAGTGACGGCTACCGCGCATTAGATATCTTGACCCACGAGCCGATTCAAATTGCCATCATAGACTGGATGATGCCAGAAATGAACGGCATTGAGCTGATTCGGCGCATCCGCGCCCAGTTTTCAGAGCGCTATATGTACTTAATGATGCTTACCACTTTTGGCGAAGCCGATCAAGTGGCCGAAGGGCTAGAAAGCGGCGCGGATGATTATATGGTCAAGCCGTTCACTCCGCGTGAGCTACGCGCACGGATCAACACAGGGGTGCGGATCATTGAAATGGAGTCTCGTTTGACGGCCAACCTAAAGCGCTTTCAGTCGCTTGCCACCCGTGACCATTTAACGCAGGCGTACAATCGGCGGCATTTTTTAGAGTTGGCGCAAACACGCTATAATACAGAAGGCGCATCTCAAGCGGCCTGTGCGTTGTTGATGCTCGATATTGACCACTTTAAGCAGGTCAACGACACCTACGGCCACCTTGCCGGGGATGAAACCTTGCGCGTTATCACGCGCTTGTTGGGCGAAACTTTGCCACAAAGTGCGCTGTATGCGCGCTACGGCGGGGAAGAATTCATCGCGCTGACGGAGGCCGCCACGCCTGCCGAAGCGCTGGCGTACGCCCAACAATTGTGTCAGCGCATTGCCCAAACGTTGATCCAGTATCAGACGCCGCTGTATGAGCTACACGAGTTTCATGTGACGGTGAGCATCGGCGTGGTGTACATCCGCAACCTTGCCACTCAGCCGTTAGAAGCCTTAATCGCGGCTGCCGATGCCGCGCTTTACCGTGCAAAGGCCGCAGGACGCAACCGCGTAGAAATGGCATGATGACACCGACACCTCAACCGAAATCGTCGCCTAGGGGCATGGCGCGCTATGCCCCTGTTGGGGCGGCACATAGGCCGCCCCCTACGTTCGTTATCCGTGTGCCGAATACCGTGCTATTGGTGTTGTTGATGCTGGCATTGGCCGCCTGTGAGCCGATGGCCGCTTCATTGGCAACGCCGCAGGTGATTATCATCACTGCCGTCCCTAGCCCTACGCCGCCGCCCACCGTCACACCAACCTTTACGCCTACGGTTTCCCCCACGCCGACGGTGGCCGCCACCCCTACCTCCACGCCTGCGCCCTGCCTGAGTGTCAGCGGCCAAGTAGAAGCCTTTGATACCAACCCGAGCGAAATTGCGGGGGAAAATTTACGCTATCGGGTGTATCTGCCACCGTGTTATTTAGAGTCACAGCGGCGCTTCCCCGTGTTGATCTTGTTGCACGGCGCCAGCTACACCGAAGCCCAATGGGAAAACATCAGCACAATCACTGCGCTCGAACAGGGGATGCGGCTAGGCGCATTGCCACCGATGATTGTCGTGATGCCGTTCACCGGCTTGATCGGCAACGAGAACAGCTTTCCGCCGCAAGCGTCGTATGAGGGCGTGCTGCTGGATGAATTGATCCCGGCCATTGACCGCGACTTCTGCACGCTCCGACCGCGTGAATATCGCGCCATTGGGGGGATTTCACGCGGCGGATTTTGGGCGGTCAGCGTTGCCCTGCGCCACCCCGATCTTTTTGGTGCAGTTGGCGGGCATAGTGCCGCCTTTGACGCCACCAACGCGCCCCCTGCCAACAATCCGCTGGATTTAGCGCGCAGTGCGCCGCTACTAGAAGACGCCAGCTTACGGATATTCTTAGACAACGGCGCAGAGGATTTTGCAGGCTTGGCGCTCCAAACGTTTTCTAGCCGCCTGACGGCGCGCGCAATCGCCCATACCTACAGCATTTATCCAACGGGCGGCCACGATGAAGACTATTGGCGGGCGCACATTGGCGAATATCTGGCGTTTTACGGGCAAGGCTGGCAACGAGATACCTTTGCCTTGCCCAGTTGCCTAGCGCCTTCGCCGTAGCGGATGGAGAATCGGTTGCAGGCCTGCTGGCTTTTTGGCTACACTAGGCAGAAGACTAAGGCGCATTCCCCCTGCGCTTGTGATTGGGGACAGCGATTAAGGAGGAGTTTATATGCCACAGCTTTCGAGTTCTAGCAATACAACCCTGACGGTTGGCAACAATAGAACCAGCAACGCCGCTATTCCAGACAATGCGTGGTGGGCAGATGTGCTGCGCTTCCCGCAACAGGGCAAGGTCTTTTCACGGATTGCATGGCGCTTTGCCGGCGGTTGGTTTGCCATTGTGCTGGTGGGCGTGCTGTTATTCCGTCTGCCGTTTGGAGGGATCATTTTATCAGTGGCCTGTTTAGGCGTGCCGGGTGCGGTGGTCGCCGCGTTTTTGGTCGGCGGCTGGTATTGGGGGCAGCAGATGCGCCAACTGATGGACTTCCCCACCATGGAGGTTGCCCAAGACCCCGTGACTCCCGGCGACGCGCTCCAGTTGACCTACCGCCATACCTTCAAGAAGCCCTTCACGCTAGATGACGTTAGTCTGGAGTTGATCCTGCGCGAGTGGGTGGAATATACCGAAGGGACAGATACCAAAACTGACACGCACGAAGTAATCATAGATACGCACATGATCCCGCTGTTGGAAGTTGCCGCAGATGTGCCGCTTGAACACCGCTTCACACTCACCCTGCCCGCGCACGCCATGCCCACATGGACGCAAGACAGTAACCGCATCAGTTGGTTGATTCGGCTCAAGGTCAACCTGCCGGGCAACTTCGACTACAACGAGCAGTTTAATTTAACCGTCGTGCCAAAGGGGTAAGGCCATGTTCCGTAAGTTAACCAACCAACCGAATATTGCGATCACCATTGACCTAGACGGCCACGACATGCCGACCTATGCCCCGAATGAGGCCGTCAGCGGGCGGGTGAGCATCACCAGCGATGGCGAAGTGAAGTGTAAGGATGTTGAAATTCGGCTACGCTGGTACACCGCCGGGCGTGGCAACGTAAACAGCATGAACGAGGCCGTAGATATTTTGCCCGTTACATTCATTTCGCCAGACAGCACAGTTTCAGAAACCTTCCGCATGAGCTTGCCCGCCATGCCCTTTAGCTACAGCGGCACGCTGATTCAGATCATTTGGGAAGTACAGGTAGAGGTCAACATACAGGCGGCGCTGAACCCCTTTGGCGCGTTGGATGCCAAAGCCAGCCGCGTCTTTGTCGTGCGGCCATAAAATCACCGTGACGGATAACACAGCCATGCACTATCATGCCTGTGTTATCCGCCATGCACCGAGACTTGTTGCCCATGCCTCACCTTTCTGCAAACCGTGTTGCCGCTATGCTCTGTTGGGTGTTCATTGCGCTTGGCCTGTTTTACAGCGCCAATACCCCGCTGTTTGAAGGGCCAGACGAACTCGCGCACTTTGTCTATGCTCACCGCACCTTGACCGATCAATCGTTGCCGATCATGACCAACCGCACCGATATGTTCGACCAGCGCCACATGGAAATCCACCAGTTGCCGCTGTACTACCTTTCGATTGTGCCGTTCATCGCCCCCTTTGACCGCACAGAGCTAGAAAGCTACTTTCGCTTTAATCCGTTTGCGTCGGTGGGCAGCATCAGCTACAACAACGAAAACACCCAACTGTATCCGGTCAATCCGCCGCACGGGGTAGCGCTGGCGGTCTGGGCGGCGCGGCTAGTGAGCTTGGCCTTCGGCGCCAGTACGCTCTTGTGCGTCTATCATGTAGGGCGCTTGATCGCGGGGGAGTCGGTTGGTCTGGCGGCGATGTTGCTGGCCGCGTCCATCCCGCAGTTCGTCCACGTCAGCGCCAGCGTCAATAACGACAACCTCAATATTTTGCTGGTCAACCTTGCCATTTTGTGGAGCGTGCGCCTGTGGGTATTGCGGCGCCTCACCCGCCTAGAGTTGCTCTGGGCGGCGCTCATCAGTGGCGGGATTGCACTTGCCAAGCTCACGGGGTTTATCGCCTACCCAATCATGGTTGGGACGGTGTGCCTAGCGCTGCTCACGCGCAGAATCCGTGTGCGCGATGCGCTGTTGGCGTGTGCGGCAGTCGGCGGCGGGGCGCTGTTGCTTGGCGGCTGGTGGTACTTGCGGAATGTGCGGCTCTATGACCATTGGCTGGCGTTTGAAGTCACGTCTAGCTTATGGGGGCGCAGCACGCAGGCCGTTTGGCCGACAGCGCGCGAATTGTGGGGCGTGTGGAATTCGTTCTGGTACACAATGGGGCATTTGAATATTCCGCCGCCGCCGTGGTTTGTCCCCTACACCAGCGCGATTACGGCGTTAGGCGTATTGGGCGCGCTCGTGGCGTGGGGGCGCGGGCGCTATCGTTGGGAACTGGTGTTCTTGTTCGCGGTGCAGGCGTTGGTCTGGGGCATGTTGATTTATATCACCCGCCAGATCAATATCTCGCAGGGGCGGGCGCTGTTCATGGGCATAGCCGCCTTTGCGCCGCTGTTGGTGATCGGCTGGCGGGCGTTGTTGCCGCGCCGCATCGCGGCGGTGTGGATTGCGCCGCTGACGGTGTTGGCGTTGGCCGCCCCCTTGACCGATCTGGCGCGAGTGTTCCAGCCGTTGCAACCCCTAGACCGCGTACCAGAGGGCATCCAACGGATTGACGCACGGGCGGAATCTTTGTTCGTGTACGGCCTAGACCTGTTAACGCCTGTCGTCGCGCCCGACGGTGAAGTGGTGGCCGATGTCTACTTTAGCGGCAATCATCCTGAAAATCCGGCGATGTTCATCACTGCCGCCGACCCGCGCACGGGGGAACGGCTTGGCGGCATAGATACCTACCCCGGCCTGACGGCGACAGACTGGCTACCCGAAGGCCAAATCTACCGCGCACGCTTGCGCTTTCAGCTAACCCCGAGTGACGATCCGCGCCCGTTTCGGCTGGATTTGGTGCTAGGCTGGCGAATCCCCGATGCACGCGACCCCGGTGCCGGGCGCTTTGTCGAGTGGTTCAACGCCGACATGCAGCCGATTGGCGGCGCGTTCTTCAACGGCGCGGTCGTGGTTGACCGTCACTACCGCCCCACACCACCCGTACACGCGCTAAATACTGTATTTGGGGAGCAAATTCGGCTGTTGGGCTGTACGCTTATCCCTGCGGCAGAGGATAGCCTGTCTGTTACCCTTGTATGGCAACCGATCCAGCGCCTAAACGACGATTGGACGCTCACGGTGGGGATTGTCGAGCCAGACGGCACACTGAGCAGCCAAGAGGACGCTTCCCCGCGCGGATACCCGACTTCCGCGTGGCAGGACAGTATTGCCTTTGAGACGACGCATATATTGAAAAATAACATCCCACCCGACAGAGAGGGGGAGGGGAGAAAACTTCGGGTAGGATGGTATTTACAGGATGGGAACCGTTTGCCGGTCAGTGCAGCGGGGGAATCTTCAGCCGATGGGCTATTGTTGATCCCGTTGGAAGAATGCTTCCCATAAAAGAAGCGGGTAGCGGGGCAACCGACCAGCGTTGGGCGCAGGTTAGGGAATTAGGGGTTACAGGGGATTTTTTTGGTCGCCCCGTTACTTTCGCTTGAGTTAAATATACGGTGGGTTTACAAAATTCACAAGAGGGACTTTGGTACCATGCGAAGTGTAAAGGCAAATGAAGGTGACCGTGTGGTCATGTTACTCCCGTTAGTGCTTGGGTGGGGGTTGGCGCTACGTTTTGCAAACTTTGATGCCCTATGGTTTGACGAATTAATGCAATTCTATTTTGTTGGCGGGGCGCAGTACGGGCCGATCTTGAGCCTGTCAGATTTTTTCGTGCGAATCATCAACGTTGACCGCTGGCCGCCGCTCTATCACCTGCTGGTGTCTGCATGGGGGCAACTCACGGCATGGGATGCCTTCAGCGTGCGGGCGCTGTCGGCGGGCTTCGGCGTGATCGTGTTGGCGCTGGTCATTCGGCTTGGCAGCGACTTTCATTCGCGGCGCATGGGGGCGCTGGCGGCTTTGCTGTTGGGCAGTTCGGCGTTTTTCATTTACTTTATGCACGAGCTGCGCGCCTATACCTTTTACCCGATGTTGCTCTTGCTGGCCTTGTTGTGTTATTGGCGTGCCAGCCGTGCGCCATCCGTCAAACCTGTCTTGGCATTGGCGCTGGTATTAACGGTGGTCGCCGCGCTGTATACCCACCCCACCAGCTACTTCTTTATGACGGCGTTGGGGCTGTATCACCTGTTGGCACAACGCCGCCGCCCGACCTATACGCCGATCTTGATTCTGCTGGCGATTTGCGCGCTGTTGGCCGCCCCGTGGGTGTGGATCATGATTTGGAAGGCATTGGTGCAAGATGTAGATATTGGCGAAACGGGCGCGGGGGTTGTCGTGCGCGGCTTCTTAAGCGGCTTTGGCAACGGCGTGTTGTGGCCGCTGTTCGTAGTGGGAATGGGGGTTGCACTGTGGCGGGTACGTGGGCAGGCGGCGACCCTGTTCTGGAGCGTGTTGGGCGGCACACTGGCGATCACGCTGGCGTTGGATGCCGTTGCACCGTTCTTGTTCCACATGCGCCATATTTTAGTGCTGCAACCGCTGTTGATGTTGGCTTTGGCGTGGGGCGCAACGCTTGCCGCCCAAGCCCGCCCGCGCCTTGTGGCCGTGTTGGTCGGGTGTGGGTGCTGGTCGGGCTATGGAACGTGTTCGACAGCCGCTATATGCTCAGTCAGCCGGGGCAAGAGCCGACGATCCCTAGCCATGTGATGGACACATTGCTTGACCTGCGCGACTGCATCGCGCCTAATGACGCGGTGGTCTTGACCTTAGGCGAAATCACCGCACACGGTGGGCTTGAATGGGAATGGATTTTAGACCCGACCATGACCTACTACTGGGCGGATGTGCCGTTCCGTTACGCGCACATCGGCACTATGCTCCCGATCACCAACACCGACCCGATTTGGCTGCCGCGCCCGCGCAACATGGCCGCCAACGATGCCGAGTGGCGCACGCGCACCCTTGCATTCATTGGCGATGCGCCGCGTGTGTGGCAGGTTGTGAGGGGCAACATCCACACAGCCAACATTCCCTTAAGCCATTTGTCGGGAATCCTTGACGAGCAAGGCTACGACGATGCCTTAGCCTTAGTTGACACGCCCCAATTGAGCGTAACGGTTAATCGTCGGCTGGGGGTAGCGGAACCCCCGTGCTTGCCCCGCGAATCGTGAGCGATTCGTAATCATGGCACACCTTGAGCATCGCCCGTACATCGTGATAATCGTCATGGGTGATCGGCACGTAATGGCTAATCTCTGCCGCCTGCATCAACGGCGCAGCCTGCGCTTGACGGTGCAGCCCGACCAGATGCTTGCT
The DNA here is from genome assembly GCA_049318725.1 of Phototrophicaceae bacterium. Taxonomy (GTDB): domain Bacteria; phylum Chloroflexota; class Anaerolineae; order Aggregatilineales; family Phototrophicaceae; genus CAIRDJ01. The sequence goes on from JBMOFU010000076.1 coordinate 9,548, forward strand.
CAGGTTCGCACGCAACGGCAGCGCCAGCCCATGCCGCACCAGAATGGGATTACTGCGCGTGGGGCCGAGGATTTCGATCACGCGCAGGTTGGCCGCCAAGCGTGGCTCTGCCCGTTGGAATAGTTCCAGCACGGCGGCCTCAACGGTGGTGGAATCCACTGCTTTCTTGGCAACTTGGCGTAGCGCGGCCTCTTGGGTGTGTAGCTCGTAAACGTGGCGGAAGTAATCGTCGTTGTCTTCGTGGCGCACTAACGTGTAGCGCGTCAGGCCATAGCTGGTTTGCACGTCGGCATGGTCGTACCCCCAAGAGTGGCCGCGTAAGTTGCTAAAGGTCTTAATTTCACTGTCAGTATGGACGACCACGCTTGAAAACGTCACCGGCAGCGGATGCCCCTTATAGCGCTTGCCAAGCCAAACAGGGGCGGCCAGCGTCTCGAAGCCATGCCCGTGCAATTCATAATAGAGGCTGTCTGCCAAGAGCAGGTCAGTGCGCTTGGGGATCGGGTCTGACGGGCGCGCCTGTTTAAGGCGGACGGGCAAACCGACCGCCGCCGCCAACACTTCCATGACTGGGAATAACACAGCTGTCAACACAGGCGTATGCAGCGAGACAATATCGAGCGCGTCGGGTTTTGCCATAATAATCCCTTACCGAATGGCAGACAGGCGGAATGCTTTGTTTTGATTGGGCTTGCGGGGGAGGGTGGAATCGCGGCGGTCGGCTTGCGCGACGATGGGGAACACGACGCTGATCGTCGTCCCGTTGCCCGGCGCGCTGTCAATCGTCAGTGTGCCGTCAATCAGTTCGGCACGCTCATACAGGTTGACCATCCCTAAACTGGTGCGGTCTTCATAGTGTTCTGTGACGCTGCTAACATCAAAGCCCACGCCGTCGTCTTTGATCTCTATGGTGATGAGCTTCTCATAGTTGCCCACGCTCACGCGGATTTCTGACGCTTTGGCGTGCTTGCGGGCGTTGTTGACCGCCTCTTCAATGATGTAAAAGGTCGTGCCAGATTGATGAGTGGTCATTTGTTGTTCGGCGCGTTCGCTCACGCGCAAAGTGACTTTTTGGTCGTAGATCGCGTCCATTTTGTCCGCCAGTTGTTGCAGCGCGGCGCTCAACCCCTGACTTTCTAGCGCCAGCGGGCGCAGGGTGAACATCATGGTGCGGATTTCAGTGGCCGTTTGCTTTGCCATGTCTTCAATCCTCACCAGTTCGTCTGGCACACGCTCTGGAGATTTTTCCAGCATCCGCCGAATCGCGCCCATCCGCATCGCAATCGAAGCAATCGTCTGGGTAGGGCCGTCGTGCAGGTCACGCGCCAACTTCTTGCGCGCTTCTTCCTCCACTTCCACAATCCGCTCTTTATCGTCCATCAGGTTTTGATAGAGTGCGGCGTTTTGCAGCGCAAGCGTGGTCTGGATGCCAATCGAGGCGAGGAAGTCTCGGTAATCTTCATTGAACGCATTCGGGACGCTGCTGGCGAAGATCATCACGCCGTAGTTGTCATAGCCCGCCCGCAATGGGATCACCACCACAGAGCGCGAGCGCTGGAACGAAAAGAAGCTGCTCACTTCTTCATCGCCGCGGACGTTTTCTGAAAACACTGGCTCGCACAGTTTCAAAGACTCGCCAATGATCCCCGTCTTGCCGGGGACGGTGCGCGTTTCGTCCTGCCGAGACATGCCCACCCCATTGACGATGTACAGCCGCCGATCTTCTGGGCGGTAGAGCAATACCGCGCCGATAAAGCTGGACGTGCTTTCATCGTAGAGCGCCAAACGGCCTACGGCAAGCGCCGCGTCTAGGACACGCTGATAGTTGAGGTTAGAGCTAAGGGTCTGCACCATGTTGTTGACGGCGTGCGTGCGCTCACGCATGGCCTTGAGCAAGACTTCGCGGTCTTTTGCCAGCGTGATCGCCTTGCTGTGTTGGATGGTGAAGTGTTGGTCAACAAAGAAGCGTAACACGCCAGCCCCCACACCGATCAGCGCGCCGGCCAATAGGGGCAAGGCCAACAGGCGCAATTCTACGGCCAGCGGGGTATTGGGTTGGGCTAAAGCCAAGCCACCCACAAAGGCAACCAAACTCAACACGCCGTCTAGCAAGCCCAACAAGGGCGGCAAGCGTAACAGGCTCACCGACAGTACAGTGACCAGCAACAACAAAGTCAACAACGGACTATTGCCGACCCAGCCGGCTAGCATACTCACCGTCAGCACGTCCGCCACAACCATGCCCCACACCGTGTAAGACTCTAGAGACTTGACCGACACCAGCAATAAGATCAGCAGGTTGGCGCCCAAGATCAAGCCAAAGGGTGCAATGACGCCATTCAACGGGCGCGATGGGGATACCGGTTCCGACAGTAGCATGACTAACCCTACACCCAACACCACCAGATACAACAGCCGAATACCCAATACGGCATAGTCTAGGGCATTGTTGGCAGGTGACGGAACGCTACGGTTCATGGGTGTCCTTAGTAGGGCTTGTACAACGTGCGTTGGAAAAACGGGGGTGGCGTAGCCAAAGATCGGCGTCCTCCCCAAGGTTTATGCCTATGACCATAGTACCACAAATGCCCATAAATCGGTGGGGTGGGGTGTGGAACATATCAGATAAGATCAGGTTGCCAAGTCACAGCCGTAGATATATCATGCTTGAGGGAAGATATGATTAATGGGGGGGGGACGCCATGCCCAAGATAGTCTTGATTGCCGAAGATGACGCCGATATACGGTTAATGCTCTATACGTTGTTTAAGGAACAAGGATTCATTGTGTTTACCGCCAAAGACGGGCGCGACGCGCTGCGGATCATGCGTGAAGAAGGCATCCCAGATGTCTTGTTCGTAGACTACAACATGCCCGGCGCGACAGGCGTAGAAGTTATCCGTGAGGCGCGCAAGCACCTAGGCAAGCCCATCACGGCCATTGTTGCCACCGCCACCCACATGCGTACCAGCGATGACGTGACCAAAACCCTCAGCCAAGCCGACTTGATGCTTGCCAAGCCGTTCAACTACGATCATCTGGTGGGGTTGATTAAGAAAATCGCGGAGCGCCCCTAGTGACCCCGCGTTGGCTGTGGCGCACGATGTTAGGGGTGATCTTGGTTGGGTATGGCGTGGTCGCTGTGCTGTATGCCGTCATCACCCCTGTTTGGCAAGCCCCCGACGAACCCGCCCACTACAATTATGTGGCCTCATTGGTCGAAAACGGCTGCTGCCCAGTCATCGCCGCGGGTGACTGGGACAGCGCCGCCCTCAATCAATTGACATCTAACAAGTTCCCGCCTGAGCTAAACAGCTTAATCCCACGCATAGAATATGAAGACCATCAACCGCCCTTGTACTACGCGCTGGCAACGCTCCCCTACGTGCTGGCGAATGGCGAACTGGTCGCTGTGCGTCTGTTTTCCGTGCTGTTGGGTGCGGGAATTGTGTTCCTCGCCTACGCTATCGGGCGGATGATTGCGCCTGCCCGCCCCACGGTTGCACTGACGGCGGCGGCGCTGATGGCCTACGTTCCGCAGCATGTGGGGATGCTCGGCACGGCCAACAATGACGCTTTAGCGTGGCTGTTGGCCGCGCTTGCGCTGTACGGGATTGGGCGCTACTTGACCGCGCTCAAAATTCGCCATCGCTGGCGCTGGTGGCTCGGCTTTGGCGTGCTGTTAGGGGGGATGTTCCTCACTAAAACGACGGTCTACTTCTACGCGGCGGTGATCGCGCTGGCGCTGGTCGCCCGCCCGTTGATGAACGCCAGCACCTCTACTGAGGCGCGCGGCCTCAATGTGGCGTTGAACGTGGTTAGCGCGCTACGGAACACCATCCCGCAGTCGGTGCAGGCTAAAATCCCCACGCACAGGCTAGGGCGTAACTTCCTCCGCACCGCACTAGACCTGTATGGGCCACGCTTGCGGCGCGCTGGACGCGAAATCCTGATTGGGATTGGCGTGGTGTGGGGCGTCGGGCTGGTGCTTGGCCTGCTGTGGTGGGGGCGTAACCTTGTCGTTTACGGCGCACCAGACTTTATGGGCTTGATCGCCCATGATGCGGTGGTGGTCGGGCAAGGGCGCACCAGCGAATTTATCGCCCGCGATGGGCTGTGGCAAACGCTGCAAAACGGTACGCGCACGCTGTTCAACTCGTTTTGGGGGCAATTGGGCTGGATGGGGCTTCCCTTGCCGACGTGGGCTTACCGCTGGATCAGCGTTGGCGTTTGGGTGAGTATCGCGGGCTGGATTTTGAGCCTGTGGCGTGGGCGTAAAGCCGCCCCTAGCGCGTTGACCGTCAGCTACAGCGTCTTGATGGGGGTAGTGGCGCTATTGGCCGTGCTACAGGTGATTTACTACAACCTGACCTTCTATCAGGTGCAGGGGCGCTACCTCTTCCCTGCGCTGATTCCGTTTGCGCTGTGGTTGGCTGCCGGGCTGGATATGTGGCCGCGCGCACTGGAACAACGCTTCAGCAACGGCACAGGCAACCGATCCCGATGGGTTGTGTATGTCGGGTATGCCGTTCCCTTAGCGGTGGCGGCGGCGTTGGGCGCGCTCAACCTGTGGATGCTGCGCTACGCGATCCCGTCGTTAGCGCCGTAGCGCTCACCCTATGGTGAAATTATCTGGTTTTCGAGAATGTGTTTTCCCTGCCGTTTTGGGTGGCTGTCGTCAGCATCGGCGCAG
>JBMOFU010000077.1:0-14146 GCA_049318725.1 Phototrophicaceae bacterium
CCCCTGCATTTGATGCTATGACCTATGCTTGCAGGGGGGCATCCGCTATAATGCCGCCCTATGAGAGACGATTACATCACCCAACTTGAAATTCAACTTGAGAAACTCATCGAAGGGGCGTTTACGCAGGTTTTTGGTAAACGCCTTAACGCGCAAGATATTGCCCTACAACTAGCACGGGAGATGGAATCTGGGTTGTTAGCCATCCCCAATGCACAAGCCGTCGCGCCAGACAACTACGAAATTCTGCTAAACCCGCAAACGCTTCAGTCGCTGGCACAACAGCAGCCGAACCTTGCCGCCCACTTAGGCCAACACCTGTTGGAACTTGCCGCCACTGCGGGCTACCGAATGCAGCATATCCCTAGTGTGAAGTTCATCCCTGAACCCGCCCTGATGGGCAATGCCAGCCGAGTCGTGGCCTATCACAATAACGACGCCCTACAAAAGACCCACACCCTACAACCCGTACACATCCCCAAAGCTGACCAACACCCAGACGCACAACTGCTGCTACACGATCAAATCATCCCCCTTACAAAGCCGCTTTTGAACATCGGGCGCGGCCTTGACAACGATATTGTGCTACAAGATGCCCATAGTTCCCGCCAACATGGGCAAATCCGCCTACGCTTTGGGCGCTTTACGCTGTTTGACACCGACAGCCGAACCGGTACCTTTGTGAATGAAACGCAGGTGCGTGAACACATCCTCGTCAGCGGCGATGTCATTCGGATGGGGAAAACGCGCTTGGTTTACCTTGAAGACCAACCTGCCAAAGACAGCACGACACAAATGCCCCCCGTGGTGAGTTAGGGCAAAGCCAATGACCCTAGAAGTTGTCCTATTCCTATTACGCTTGCTTTCCGCCATTGTTCTGTTGGGCTTTGTCACAATGTTGTTCCTTGTGCTGTGGCGGGATTACCGCAATACCGCCGCACAAGCTGAATTTACCCAACAAACTTACGGCTACTTAGAAGTTATGCAACTGAGCGGTGAAGACTACCTGCCCACTGAAGAAATCTATCCGTTGCTTTCTAGTACCTCCATTGGGCGTGCGCCGACCAATAGCATCACCCTGCCGCAAGACCCTTTCGCCAGTGCAGATCATGCAGTGTTAATGCTGCGTAATGGCGTTTGGTGGCTGGAAGACCGCCAAAGCCGCAACGGAACACGCCTGAATGGGATTGAGGTAGAACAGCCTGTGATCGTGACCGACAGCGACATTATTCACATTGGAACTAAACATTTTCGTCTTAATTTGGAGTAAGCTACTATGGATTTAGGATTACAGGGCGCACGGGTGCTAGTCACGGCAGCCAGTCAAGGGTTAGGGGCAGCCACCGCGCAACAGTTCAGCATTGAAGGCGCAACGGTGGTCATTAACAGCCGCAACGCAGAAAAGCTACAATTGACCGCCCGCGAGATCGAATCGCAGACGGGCAACCGTGTCTACTCAATTGCCGCAGACATCACCGACCCTGAAGCTGCCCGACAACTGATTGAACAGACCGTAGAAAAGATCGGCGGCCTCGATGTGTTGGTTGTGAATGCAGGCGGGCCACCTGCTGGCAATTTCACCGACTTTGACCTTGCCGCATGGCAACAGGCCACCGAGCTACTGCTTTTCAGCGCAGTGTCTTTGATCCAAGCGGCCATCCCCCACCTAAAACAATCGCCGCGTGCGGCCATTTTGACTATCACCTCAATTTCTGCCCGCCAACCGATTGCTAACCTCACATTGTCAAATACTCTACGCCCGTCGGTGATTGGCCTAACCAAGTCCCTTTCGCTAGAATTAGCAAAGGATCAAATTCGCGTCAACAGCATTTTGCCCGGTACCACCGACACAGAGCGCGTACTGGAACTCAACCAAGCCCGCGCCAACCGCAACGGCACCAGCATTGAGGAAGAATACAGCAAAGCGGCTCAAACCATTCCGCTAGGGCGTATCGGCCAACCTAGCGAATTTGCAAACGCCGCTGTCTTTCTATGTTCCCCGGCTGCCGCCTTCATCACAGGGGTTGCTTTGCCTGTGGATGGTGGCGCAATCCGTAGTCACTAATTTGGTCTTCACACCACGAAAGGATGATTCGCCCTTGTCGCAAAACATCGCTAAAATTGCCGTTATTGGTGGCTCTGGACTGTATAACATCCCCGGCTTCACCGACGCAACCGAAATCAACCTAGATACGCCCTTTGGCGCACCCAGCGGGACAATCACCGTTGGCACGCTTGCCAACAAACGCATCGCCTTTTTGCCGCGTCATGGCGCGGGGCATATCTACACCCCTAGCACTGTACCGTACCGCGCCAATATCCATGCGCTGAAGCAGTTGGGCGTGCGCTTCATCATCGCCATTAGCGCGGCTGGCTCGCTAAAAGAGGCGTTCGCGCCCGGCCATATCGTGATTCCGAGCCAATTGTTTGACCACACTAAACTGGAGCGTGGCCGTACCTTCTTCGACACAGGCTTAGTCGCCCATGCAGGTGTTGCTGACCCGTTCACGCCAGAATTGCGGGCGTTACTGGTTGAATCGGTACAAGCAGCGGGTGGGATTGTTCACGATGGCGGCTTATTCATCACCGTAGAAGGGCCACGGTTCAGCACCAAAGGCGAAAGCCACATCTTCCGCGCATGGGGCTGTGACTTGATCGGCATGACGACTTCCCCAGAGGCTTTCCTTGCTGCCGAAGCAGAGATGGCCTATGCAGTGATGGCACACATCACCGACTATGACGTATGGCATGAAAGCGAAGCCGCCGTCACCAGCGATTCGGTTTTTGAAACCTCTCGCAAGAACTTAGAAGTCGCCAAGCGTGCGCTGGCGTATGCGCTCACCAACCTTGATGAAAATGCGATCTTGCCCGTGCATGACAACTTACGCACGGCCATTGCCACCAACCGCGCCCACATTTCTCCAGACTTATACGACGCGCTAGAAGTGATTGTAGGCAAATCGTTGAATGGATAACCCGCCCCTGCCACGCCCAATCATACTGTCGGATACCGCCACCCTAGAGGGGCGCTTGTTGATCCTCAGCTTTTTGTTCATGGGGATTAATCTGGCGGCATTGGCCCTTGTGCGTGGCTTCCGCATTAGCGACTGGCTGATGTTGCTGGTCTGGTCAATTGCGGCAGGGGGCGCCGTCCTGATTTTGGATCGTTATTTGCCTAAGCGTGACCCGCTGATCTTCCCCATTACGATGTTTCTAACAGGGTGGGGATTGGTCATGATTGACCGCCTTTCAGATGGCTTTATCTACAACTTTGCCGACCGTCAAACCCTGTGGATGGTCTTTGGCGTGATTGCCATGCTCGTGATGGCAACCCGCCCAGAACCGCTGGTATGGCTGCGTGAGTATCGTTACATCACCTTAATCGGTGGCCTGTTGCTCTTGCTGAGTACAATTCTGTTTGGTACCAATCCGTCTGGCTTCAGCTACGCGCCGCAATTGTGGTTAGGCGCTAACGGCATTTACTTCCAACCCTCTGAACTGCTCAAGATCGTGCTGGTGGGTTTTCTTGCCAGCTATCTTGCGGAACAATACCCGGCATTACGCGCAATCGGAATCCAGCCGCGCAACGACATTGTGATGTTTTCCCCGCGCATTCTTGGCCCCATCTTGTTGATGTGGGGCTTGTGCATCGTGATTTTGGTCTGGCAGCGCGATCTTGGCGCGGCGGCCATCTTCTTTGGGGTTTTCATCCTGTTGTTGTACATGACCAGCGGGCAGCCGCTTGTATTGGTCAGCGGCTTGGGATTGATGATAATTGCCGGAATCAGCGCCTACTTTGTGTTTGATGTTGTCCAAGCGCGGGTAGACATCTGGCTTGACCCGTGGTCACAGGCAGACAGCGGCGCGTTTCAGGTCGTACAGAGCTTGATCGCCTTTGGCGAAGGCGGTGTATTTGGGCGCGGTATTGGGCAAGGCGCGCCAAACTATATCCCAGTCGTCCACTCAGATTTTGTATTTGCCGCCATCGCTGAAGAATACGGGCTACTTGGCGTGATTGCCGTGTGTGTCTGCCTTGCGGTGTTGGTGACGCGCACGCTAAAAAGCGCCATCGCTCACAGTAGCCGCCCGTTCTATGCGTTGATGGTGACGGGCATTAGCGGCTTGATTGCGCTGCAAAGCCTGCTGATTCTTGGCGGCACATTGCGGCTGGTTCCGTTGACTGGGGTGACGCTGCCCTTTGTCAGTTATGGCGGTAGTTCGCTGTTGACCAGCTTTATCATGGTCGGTTTGTTGTTGCGCCTTTCGGAGCCAAGCCGCCCATGACCGGATTCACCCGTCAACTGCGTTATATTACCTTAGCTTCACTATTCGGTTTTATCGGTGTGATCTTAGCAGCAGCGGTTTACGCAACCGTCATGCGCGGGTGGTTACAATCACGCGCAGATAACCCGCGTTTAGTCGAAGCTGAACGGGCGATTGTGCGCGGGAGCCTCTATGACCGCCACGATACGTTATTGGCCTTCAGCCAACTGGATGCCGAATCTAACATCGCTACCCGCGAATACCTCTATCCTTCGAGCTACAGCGCATTAGGCTATTACAGTTACCGCTACGGCACATCACTCATTGAGGCCACTTACGACGACTTGTTAAGGGGGGAACGGCTCCCCAATACACTCGACCAATACTGGTTAAACCAACCACGACGCGGCGAAGACATTCAACTCACCTTAGACCTCACTGTACAAGAGCCGTTAGCGGCGGCGTTCGGTAACCATCACGGCGCGGCGATTGTGATGACCGTCCCAAATGGTGAAGTGCTGGCGTTGTTCAGCAACCCCACTTATAACCCCAATACCCTAGATGCCAACTGGGACGTGCTTGTCGCGGATGAAGCCAACCCATTTTTCAACCGTGCCTTACAGGGGCGTTACCAGCCGGGGAGCTTGTTGCAGTCTGCATTATTGGTGACCTCCGTCGTCAACGGGCAACCGTTTAGTGCGCGCTTCCCCAACGGCGCACGCACAGTGATCCAAGACGACCTGACCCTTGCCTGCCTATTTGCACCGCCAACGATTGAAATCACCTTGAATGAGGCGTTTATCTACGGTTGCCCAGCGCCGTTCACCCAAATCTCACCGATCTTGGGAGCAGAGGCCATCCAGCAAAGTTTTATCACGTTAAACCTTGAATCAGTTGTCCTGCCCGATAATTTTGCTGAAGTCCCCACCGAACAGGCGTTGACCACGCTCACCACCAGCAACTTGCGTGAAAATGTGCTTGGGCAGGGGGCGCTGACCGTTTCCCCCTTAAGCATGACACTCTTTACCGCTGCCATCGCCAATGGGGGCAACGCGCCGCGTCCGTATCTGCTTGCGGGAACCCGCGCTCCAGATGCCCCTGAATGGCAACACCCCACCCGCCGCGAAACCACCCTGCCCTATATGACGGACGCCACCGCACGCCGCTTAAGCGAAGTGTTCCGCACCGCACTCCAGACCCATACCGCCAACCGCGCGGAATGGGCAGGGCTAGACGCTGGCGGACAAATGGCAATCGCCTATTCTGGCGACAGTACGCAAGTGTGGTTTATCGGCTTTGCCGTCCTTGAAAGTGAATTTGACGTTGTGGTGACTGTCGTCCTTGAAGATAGCACCAACCCCCTCCAAGCGGCATCTATTGCTCAAGTGGCCTTGCGTGCCGCCAAAGCCAGCATTGAATCTGACATTCGTTAGCCTACCGTTGGCTGTTGGGTGATCCCTAGCTTGCGTGACCATTTAGCCGCTTTGCTGTAGACATGCACGACGGGCGAACTCATGGCCGTTTTAGGGGTCGCCGTCTGGAGGGCGCGCCGAAATTCCTCTGCGTTTTGGAACGGCATCATCTGGAGCGTTGCCCGACCATATTCTTCTGGAAAATGCCCATCTGAACCCACTGTGCCACACACCCCATTTGCCTGTGCAAACGCCCGCGCACGGTGGTTATCTGCAATCAATAGGCTACGGGCGTTAAAGACCTCAATCGCGTCTACCAGCGGCAAAATTCGGCGCAAGGCGGCTTCTTCCCATGCGCCTTTACGGTGACGGTCAAACGGATGGGCAACACTGACAATAGCGCCTTGTTCGCGCAAGCGGGCAATCGTCGCTTCAGGCGTAAGGCCGGGGGGAATCGTCGCTTGCATAAAATAACCGAGAATTTCCCCCTCCGTGGTGAAGATTTCTTCCCCGACGATCACCAACTGCGGGGCAAGCCGTTGAAAGGCCAGCGCACTGTCTGCCGTGTTATGGTCAGTGATGGCAATTTTGTCCACGCCGCGCTGCTGGCACAGGCGAATAATCTGCTCAAAGCGCGTTAGGCTGTCTTTTGACCAGTACGTATGGCTGTGTAAATCTACGTTCCAAAGGGTCGTCACACACGGTTACTTTCTGCTGGCAAACCAACGGTTACGCAACGCTACCCACAGTTCTGCATGGACAAATCCGTTTGTCAGTAGCGATAATGCGAGTTGCATTTTACTGGGTGTGCCATTTTGCAAACACCCCCTTTGTAGGCAATACTTGTGGAGATTGACCTTTTATGGGCGCTCAACCACCCGTACCCACCGAATATACCGACATCACCCCACCCCCCGCATTTTTGCGGTGGGGAATTTGGCTATTGGTTATCGTCTTTGTTGTGCTGGTTATTTCAATTCCGTTAGGCATCTACGGCTTTCGAGAATGGGTTCCGCCGCGCTACCAAGTGACCTACTCAGAACGGTTCCCCATCCTTCAGGTGATCTTACCGCCACGTCCAGCCCCCAACACGATTCTGCCCACGCCTGTCTTGCAACAGACCACCATCCCGCTGAATGAGTTGTTAGGGATCAGCGCCAGCACCCCAACCGATGCCCCAACGCTAGAGCCAACCTTGCCCCCGACGATGGTCGCTACGCCTATTGAGGTGACAGCCACCCCTAGTCCAGCGCCCACTTCAGCGCCATTACAGCCATCGGCCACCCCACCCGCGACAACCGCCAGCGCTTCCAACACAGGCGTCATTATCCCGGCCAGCGCCCGTAACTTTGGCTTCCGTTATATCACGCAAACATGGAACAACTGCGGGCCTGCAAACGTCACCATGTCCTTGAGCTATTTTGGCTGGCAAGAAGAACAAACCTACGCCGAAGGCTACCTGCGTGGCGGGCGAGAAGATAAAAACGTTAGCCCAACGGAAATTGTCACGTTCGTCAACAATCAAACCCAAGTGAGTGCGCTGTATCGCATTGGTGGGGACTTGAACACGCTCAAGCGCTTGGTCGCTGCCGAACTGCCTGTGATGGTTGAGCTAGGCTATGCTCCGGCGGGCAATGACTGGCTCGGTCACTACCAAACCGTGATCGGCTATGATGACAGCGCCCAGTCGTTAACCGTCTTTGACAGCTACATCCCTAGCGATCAAGGCTTGCCCGTTTCGTATACCGACTTTGACCGCAACTGGCAAAACTTTAGCCGCACGTTCCTTGTGTATTTCCCGCCAGATCGTGAAGCCGAAGTCATGGGCTTACTGGGCGACTTAGCCACACCAGAAGGGGCGTATCAGGTGGCGCTAGACACCGCCCGCCGTGAAGCCCGTGAAAACCCAGAAAACGGGTTTGCATGGTTCAACTTGGGCAAGGCGCAAACACGGCTTGGCAACTATGCTGAAGCCGCCTCCGCCTTCGACCAAGCGCGCTTAATCGGCACGCACTGGCGGATGCTGTGGTACCAGTTTGAGCCGTTTGAAGCCTACTTCAATGTCGGGCGCTATGATGATGTGTTGGCGCTGGTAGAGGCCAATGAAGCCACGCTCGGCAACGGCTATGTTGAAGAAACCTACTACTGGGCGGGGCGAGTCTATGAGACACAAGGGAACGTTGGTGATGCCGCCTCTGCCTATCGGCGTGCCTTGCAACAGAATAGCCGTTATATTGCCGCCCGTGACGCCCTTGAGCGCATCTCTTAGGATCAAAACTCCATGACGGTTAGCCCAGAAGTCAGCAGCACCCCACCCTCGAATACTCTCAGCGGCCAACGGATTGCCCGTTCAACGTTGATGCTGGCAGTCGCCTTTGCTGCGGCAAAGGCGATTAGCCTTGCCCAAACATTCATCATCGCCAATACCTTTGGGGTTGGCGCAGAGTATGATGCCTATATCACCGCCAACCGCGCCCCTGAACTGATTGTGCGGCTGTTGGCAGGCGGTGCGCTTGGGTATGCCTTCATCCCTGTGTTTAGCGGCTTGCTTGCCAAGCAAGACCGTGACGGCGCATGGCGTATGGCAAGCCAAATTGCCAATTTGATCTTTATCGTGGCACTGGGGGCGAGTATTTTGGCCTTCTTTGCCGCCCCGTGGCTGGTTTCGACGGTCTATGCACCCGGCTTCACCCCAGAGGTACAAGCGCAAACTACCGTCATGTTGCGGATATTGCTCATCAGCACCTTGATTTTCACCATCAGTAGCCTTTCTACCGATGTGCTGCAAAGCCACAATCACTTTTTGACGCCTGCCCTTGCCCCCATTCTGTTTGACATCGGCATCTTAATCGGCGTGATTTTCTTTCTAGAGCCGTTCGGCGTCTATGGGATCGCATGGGGGGCGGTGCTTGGGGCAGTGATGCACCTGTTGATTCAAATTCCGGCCTTGCTGCACGTCAAAGCCCGTTGGCGTCCGCTGTTGAGCTTCACCGACCCTACGGTGATGAAGGTCGTGCGCCTGATGTTGCCGCGTGTGGCGGGCTTAGGCGTCTTGAGCTTTAACTACGCCATCTTGAACAACCTTGCCTCACGCTTGGGAGAAGGTTCTGTCAGCGCGTTTAGTTGGGGCTTCCAACTTACGCAAATTCCCCAAACGTTGCTTGGCACAGCCTTAAGCATCGTCATCTTCCCCACATTGGCCGCACTTAGCGAGGCGGGCGAAGAAACCGCCAAGCGCGAAGTGCTTTCTGGCGGACTCAAATTTATGCTGATTACCACCATCCCATCCGCCGTCGGCTTGATCGCGGTGGGTCGCCCACTGATTAGCATCCTTGAGGGCGGCGCATTCGACGCCAGCGCCACCACTGCGGTGTATTATGCGCTGCTTGGCTTTAGCCTGACCATTGTTGTACAGTCCATCTTAGAGATCAGCACCCGCGCCTTTTACGCCGACAAAGACACGCTCACCCCACTCTGGGCAGGGATTGTCGGTGCGGTTGCAACGGCGGGGTTTGCGATTTTCTTTAGCGGAGTTTGGTCGGTAACGGCAGGCACCGCCATAGATTTTGGCGTTGGCGGGCTAGGATTGGCGCTTTCGGTGGGCATCGCTTTTGAGATTGCGGTGTTAATCATGATATTGGTACGTCGTTGGCAATGGAACCTATGGGGGGCTATTGGTGCAACGCTCATCAAAGCCTTAACTGCCAGCGCTATGATGGGAGTAGCCGTGCTTGCCATTGGTGCCATTTGGGGCGCATTAGGTCTTAGCGGACAAGGCCGTTTACTCACACTCGTACAGGTGGGGGTAATGATCGGGGGGGGCGTCATCGTCTTTTTACTGATGGCTACCGTGCTTCGCATCCAAGAAATTTGGGTGATCTTACAAGCGATTCTTCGCCGCCAAGCACCGCCTATACAAGGATAACCATGAGCCTAAAAATCAAGGTGTTGTGCTTAGGGATTGCTCAAACCAATACCTACCTTATCGCCGACACAGATACCCAAGAAGCGATTCTGATTGACCCAGTAGACGAGCCACATACTCTGTTTGCAATGGCAAGCGAAGAAGGCTGGCAAATCAAGCGGATTCTTGCCACCCACGCCCACTTTGACCATGTGCTTGCCAGCAAGGGCTTGGTCGAACTGACAGGCGCGCCGTTTTACATCCATCAAGAGGCGGCACCGTTTTTAGCGAACCTGCCAGAAACCGGCTTACGCTTTGTCGGGTCACGCTTCCCTGCCGCTGCCGAGCCAACCCACCTTTTAACGGCCAATGAAGTCGTGCAACTGGGGGCGATTCAACTCAAGGCGCTCTATACGCCCGGCCATGCCCCCGGCCATTTGAGCTTTTTGATGGAGCGTGAACAGGTCGTCTTTAGTGGGGATAGCCTGTTTGCTGGCACGATTGGCCGCACCGACCTGCCCAATGCTAACCTAGCGACATTGCTAGAGAGCATCCGCACCCAACTGTTCACCCTGCCAGATAGCGTGACGGTACTCCCCGGGCATGGTCGCCCAACCACGATTGGGCAAGAACGCCAGACCAACCCTTACCTGGTTTTATCCAGTGAATGAGCCAACTATGACCCGTGTGCTTGTAATCTTTATTGACGGGATCGGCATCGGGGAAGACATCCCTGCCCGCAACCCCTTTAGTAGTGCGGATATGTCTACCTTGACGGCCTTGACCAACGGCAAACGTTGGGTGCAGGGCATCGGTCGGCAAGACTCTGCGCGGGCGACCTTCATCCCCACCGACCCGCGTATGGGGATTCCCGGACGCCCGCAAAGCGGTACCGGCCAAGCCACCATCATCAGCGGGAAGAACGTTCCGGCTTTGGTAGGTGAACACTATGGCCCCAAGCCCAACCTTGCCACCCGTGAAGTGTTGGCAAAGGGAACGATCTTCAACGATGTGGTGGCGCGAGGTAAAAAAGCGGCCTTGATCTCTGCCTATCCGCCGCACCTGCACCAAGAGATCAAGCGCGGCAAGTATTTGCCCTCATCCTATCAGCAGGCCGTTTTGCAAATGGGGCTACCCATGTTCGGGGTAGATGACCTGCGCGCCGGGCGCGCCCTCAGCGAAGACTGGACGGGGGAAGCATGGCGGCGGCAGATGGGCTTTACCGATACTCCACTCTACACCCCTGAAGAAGCAGGTGCGCGGATGGTCACGATTGCGCGCCAATATGACTTTGCCTTCTTTTCTCACTGGATGTCTGACGTAATTGGGCATCGCGGTACGCTAGAGGATGGGGTAAAACTACTGGAATTGCTAAACCGCGTGATGCGTGGCGTGTTAAATACGTGGCAGGATGACGAAGGGGTGATCGTCCTCACCAGCGATCATGGCAACATGGAAAACCTTGCAGACCGCCACCATACCGAAAATGACGTGCCAACGCTGATTGTGGGCAACCAGCGCCACACCGTTGCAGAAGGCTTAACGACACTGGCCGATATTGTGCCGGGGCTACGGCGCGTCTTATTTCACGAGTCTAAACCCAGTATGATTAGCCCTACTCTGAGCTAAAATAAGGCATTATTGGATTCTTTCTTCACACAAGTCGAGCGCAAAATGACCCTTCATCCAGACAGCTTCAAAGAGGCGCTTAAACTGTGGGCAAGTGGCGTCACAGTGGTCACCGTCGCCCACAACGGACAACGTTACGCCGTCACTGCTAGTTCATTCAGTTCCGTTTCAGTCACCCCCCCCCTGATTCTGGTTTGCCTGCACCAAGAAGTGACCGCCCTGCCGATCATCCTTGAAAAACAAACCTTTGCCGTTTCAATTTTGAGCGAAAATCAAACGCACCTCTCGGCACAAATGGCGGGAATGACACCGCTCCCCGAAGGCGAAGACCGCTTCTACAAAGTCACCACCGAAACCACCCCGAATGGTGATCCTGTCCCGTTCGGCGGCTTGGCGTGGCTAGACTGTAAGCTGTATGCCGCCCACGACGCCGGCACACACAAAATCCTGATTGGCGAAGTGCAAGCGCTTACCCTTGGGCAAAGCAACCTCATGCCGCTGATCTATTACAACCGCGCCTACCGCTACCTGCCCAAGCGCGAAACCTTGTTGCGTTAAGTGGGGGCGCACTGTATTGCGCCCCTACGGAATTCTAAATCTGCCTGTAGGGGCATGATAATATCATGCCCCTACACATATCCCCGTATACGACTGTATTTTGTCACCCGCATGTTTAGTGCAATCGCCCACCCGCAGGGCAAACGCATTCTAAGCACATGAGATAAACGAACGTCCCAAACACCATGATGACTGAAACGAGCCTCATCAAGCCCTTCAAACAGGTCAACGATCCGCACCGAAAGCAAGGCCAACGCCATTCGCTGTTGGGATATTATCCCCCTATGCGCGGTGATCTGTGGCACTAATACGTAGGTGGAAATGGATGGCAAAGTTTTACGGGGATTGGAGGATAAAGCCCAGAGGCAAAATCCATTGCATTTAGTCAGCGCATGGCTGGGACAAGCAGGGTTGTTGTTGGGGCAAGTCGTAACTGAAGTTGCCCTGCTTCACCCTAAGAATGCACTTTTGACAGACGTGGGGGATGGTATATCATGCCCTTAGCAATCCATAGCCCTTTCCCCTGACGTGAGCGAGTCCCACCCCAACTGGAGAGGGATTTAGGGTGAGGTTGCGTTCCCTACCCACCAACCCGAATAGGATTTTTGCTATGTCCCGCATCATCAACCGACTTTTGGCATTTTTCGTGATCTGGGTCGTGCGCCCGTTGAGTATTGTTTGGTTCCGCTATGTGCTGCGTTGGCGCGCTGACCCGCTCCCTACCACCGACAAGTTCATCCTGATTGCCGCGCCGCACACGTCCAACTGGGATATTGTCTACATGCTCTATACGGCCATGCTTTCCAAGCGCAAAATTTACTGGCTAGGCAAAAAAGAACTGTTCAAAACGCGCTTGGGGAATTGGTTTCTGCGCTTGATCGGCGGCTTACCGGTAGACCGTTCATCGCCGTTGAGCGCGCTGCGCGACAGCGTGCATATGATCGAACAGCATGAGCGGATCATGTTGGCAATCGCGCCAGAAGGCACACGCGGCTATACCGACGGCTGGAAGCGCGGCTTTCATATGTTGGCGCGCAAGGCCAAAGTGCCGATTTTGTTCACGCGGCTAGATTACGGCCAAAGGCACGCGATGGTCGGCCCGATGATTGAGCCGAGCAAAAACCCACAGGCCGATCTTGAGGGGGTACTAGGGTTTTATGAGGGGGTAGTGGCGCTCCATCCAGACCGTATGGCGCCGATCCGCATCACTGACTAACACACCCACATCACATGGCCGCGCTGATCCGCTGATAGCTGTCTTGGCCTTGTTTGCGTACCAAGCGCCCAATATAGCCGTAGACTTGGCGGTAGGTGTCTGAGGCTTGCCATGCGCGGTAGTGGTCTTCTTGCTGCCATTGGCTGATGAGCATCACTTCATCGTCGTGTTGGCCGCTGATGATCCATGCCGTGATATTGCCCGGTTGGCGTGCGATGCGTGGGGCAATCGCCTGTTGCCACTGGGTAACATAGTCGTATTTTTTGCCGGGTTGAATTTGAATGGTGCGGGTTGCAATAAACATCAGGAACCTACCTCCGGTAGATTGCCCAAATGAACTTAGCCTTTCACCATAGCGCACTTTGACGATAAAATCCACTCTTAATATGCTAAAGGGTTCTTCACAGGGGTATGCCCCAACGCCAAACAGATCAGCGTAGTATTGGGGGGAAGCCCAGTGCTACAATGAAGGCCACCCTTTGGCCGTGAATGACGGAGAGTTGCCCCTATGGTTGCACGCTTCTGGCGCTGGATGATCTTCATTGGGCTAGTGGGGGCAGTCGTGTTCCCGGCAGCGGCACAAGACGGTACCCGCTTGATTGAACTGAACGTAGACGCCGCCTATGATGGCGCGTACCGCCCCGACCAATGGATGCCGATACGCTTCACAGTAGAAAATCGTGGGGATGAACTGAACGCTCGCGTCATCATCCGCCCAGAAACCAACCGCGGCGTTACTGGCACGTTCAGCCTGCCCGTTGCCCTGCCAACCAATTCCCGCAAGACCGACACGCTCTACATCACCGCCCAAGCCGGCGTCCAAACGCTGACGGTGGAAGTGCTGGACGCCGAAAACAGCCGCCTTGCCGAAGACACCGTACCGCTCCGCACCCTCCAAACCAGCGACGGCCTATTCATCGTGTTGACCACCGCCGCCAGCGGCGCGCTGGACTTGCAATCTGCCGCGCCCGAAGGGATGAGCGCCGCCCAAGCCACTTGGACGGTGAACCTGTTGCCCGATCACCCTAGTGGGCTGGAATCGGTTAATACGATGTTATTCACGGATGTAGACAGCGGCACGCTCACGCCTGCCCAACGCGACGCCATCAGCGCGTGGGTGGTGGACGGCGGTCACTTGATCGTCACGGGCGGGATTAGCTGGCA
>JBMOFU010000078.1:0-14122 GCA_049318725.1 Phototrophicaceae bacterium
CCGACAGTCGCTACCATCCCGCGCATGACGCGCACGGCTGTGCCGACGATCCCGCGTGTGCCGACCATCACCCCGACGACACCCCCCACTGCAACACGCGGCACACAGGGGGCAGTGCAGTCCGCTTAGGGATACAACACGCGCACGGCCAAGTTGCCGAACAACCCCTCACTGAGGTTAATCACCACGCGGCGCGCTGACCCTAAGAACTCTGGGGTTTGCCAAACGGCAGTGTTCGGCAGCCCCGGCGCGGCGGCTTCAATTTTGCTGAAGCCGGGCATCATTTCGACTTGCCCAGTACCGCCCGCCACGTTGACCTGTACCGCTGCTCCGGCGGCGATATTGACCATAATCCCGCCCAGACCGCCGCGCACTGCAAAGGCCGCAGACGCCTCTTGCGGCACATTCAAGGCCAGCACGCCCGCCCCACCGCGCAGCGTTCCAGCAAAGGAGGGGCTGTCTGCGGGCAAGGTGATATTCATCCCGCCGATGTTGGCCTCTACCCGCAAGGACTGCACCTGTAGCCCGTCCAGATTGACGTTGGCGTCCCCAACGCCGCCTTGTATCCGCACCGATAGCGGAATGCGGCGGGCAAGGCCAACATCCCAACGCGGGCGCGTCGTCCAGTGGACGGGGTTCGCCCATCCCATCGTCAACGGGGTGGCTTGACGGATGTGCATCACCCGTTGAATGTCGCCAGAGACCCCAAAGGCCAGCACCCCCAAATAGCGTAGGTGAGCGTCGGCCAACAATTGCCCACGATCTTCAGCAGATAGGGCGTGGATGTGCGATTCTCCGACAGAAAGCTCTAGGTCAACATCGGCAGACACCGCATGATCGAGCGGGAATTGCAGGTGAAATTCCTTGAGGGCTTCTTCTTCAAAGATGCTACGGCGGGCGTTTTCTAAGGCGTCTTGCGCGTTGCGGCGTAGGCGGTCTATCGTCATCGGTTCACCGCGTCGGGCGGCGTCGAGCGCGTCCCAGCCAATGCGAACAAGGCGGTCTAATGGGTTTGGGTTGTCAGTCATGGTTGATTTTTAAGCGTCCCCACAATCGGTTCACATGGGGGCGCACAGTGCGCGCGCCCCTCTATCTATAATACGCCCGAACGCCTAGCGTTGTTGCAGGGAATCACAGTTGGCGCTGTTCAAAATCGGGTTGATGTCTAGCGACCACTGCGAATTTGGGGCGTAGCCTTGCCATTCAGTCTGGGGCAGGTTGCACTCATAGTTTTCGCCTTCGTTGGTGAAGGTCACGGTATAGGTTTCAGTGCGGTTGCCTTCTCGCTCACAGCCTAAGCGGGAGCTATTGGCGCAATTGAGTTGCACATTGCCCCAAGCTGGCGCGGGAGCAAGCGCATTGCCCGACGTTTGTACGCGGCGGCCTTCTGCCCACTGATCCAGCGTGAAGCGGCAATAGTCATCATAGACGGGTTCGTCACGGTAGCGGGTGGTACACTCTTGGCGTTCGCTGAAGGTGCCGTCGCCATTATCGCGGCGTACGGTACTGCAATCTTGCCCGTCGGCAATTTGGCGCGTCTCGCGCACTTCTTGGCTGCGGCGGACGTTATACGCGCCCGACGGCATGGTATCGCACCACGCCTCTTGTGCAGTGGCTTGATATTCGTCCACCACGATGGTGCGTTCCCACTCGTGCGCGCTGACGGTGGCGCTGATTTCCTCAGAGCGGGTAAATAACCAGATCACCCCGCCACACAGCACCACCCCAACGACCAACGCAATAATGACCGGCATCGGCAGGCCGCTGCGCTTGGGCTTGGCAGTCGCCTCTGCGGTTTGCGCCTTGAGCGTTTCGCGTTCTTCTAGCGTTTTGACTTCGCTCACGCCTTCCATAGCGGAACCGCAATTGCCGCAAAAGGTGGCTTCGGCGCTGTTGAGCGTGCTACAGCTTGGGCAGGTGCGGTCACGCCCGACAAAAACGTGATCTTCCACCGCGACTTTTTCTTCTTCTTTGGGGTAGTAACGGCTGGCGGGGTCTTGCGCGCCACCGCAATTGGGGCAAAAACGATGGGTCTTGCCGAGTAGCTTGGTCGTGCCGCAGAATTGACAATCCCACTGCATCTCGTAGGTTTTTTCGGTCATGGTGTGCAGGGCCTCCTGACGAAGTTCGATGATGACATTTCTTTTTGATTATACTCGTCTTTAAGAAAACCCATATGTCTTGTCACCGTTGGTATCAGGGTAATGGCATCAAACGCGGGGTTGACAAAATAGAATCGCATACGGGGATATGTGTAGGGGCATGAACTATCATGCCCCTACATGTGATAAAGGTTCTGTAGGGGCGCAGCGCGCTGCGCCCCTATGGTGAAGGGTATATGTTTTTCTAACTACGGAAACGTGTAACGCACGGTGTAGGTGATGATTTTCTCGGCGCCCGGCTCTACATTGACGCGGAACTCTACCGTGCTGGAATCCAGTTGGGTGTACGGGTCACTGGACTGGAGGATTTCCCACGCGCTCCAGCGGAACATGCGCTCTGGCACACGGATTTCGACAGTTTCGTCGTCCTTGCGGTTGCGTAGACGGATTTCAAAGCTTTCTTCAATCACCTGTGATCCCAACGGCTCAAACTTGGTCTGGATGTGTTCGCCCACAAGGTCAAAGGCGTTGCCGAGGTAAATCTGCACGTCTTCGCCTTCGGGGGTGTGGTCAATGGTGTTTTCCCCGATCAACAGCGCCGAGCCGTCAATGTCTTCTTGGTACACGCGGATCCGTCCAGCGGGCAAGTCTGCGCCAAGTCCGTTTTCTTCGTCGGTGGTGAACTCTAGGTAGCTTTGCACATCGGTGACGCCCGTCAGCACATAGCTGTTGTCGGTCACAGCGTAGTTGTAGCCAAAGTAGTTCGGGCTACCGTCATAGACAAAGAAGGTCGTCGCGGGGACGTTCGTGCCGCTGACAAATTCGACCTGTTTGGTTTCGTTGTTGCCCAACGTGACCGGGCGGCCAATTTCGTACAGTTGATACTCGAAGAACTCGCGCTGCTCTACCGCAGGCGCAGGGGCACCATCCATGCGCAACATCATCGCTTGATTTTCTGCCACAGCAAACGCATCCACAGTCGGCAGGCGGTTGACATCGCCAGCAATCAGCTTGATTTGCGCGTCACGGTAGGCGGTGCCGCTGCCGTTGACGAACGTCACCCAACCGTTGAGGTCTAGGGCACTGTTGTCGCGGCCAAGCAACACGGTATAGTCTGCCGTCCATGAAATGCCGTTGGTCAGGTAGGTGAGCGCCACTTGTTGTTCGCCACCGGTGATGCTATCCACGATCCAGCGCAGGGTTGGGCGGGTAATGAGGCCGTCGGGCAAGCTAGGGAAGCGCACATCACGGATTTTTGTGCCGTCGGCCATCACCAACGAGCCATCATCCTGTTGTAGTACCACTGTTCCATATTGCGCGCTCAACAGGCGGCCACTGGTCACTGTGCCGTCTTCCAGCGTGATCTGTAAGTTTTGGTCAATAAAGCGCGAATAAAGCGCCTCTGCCCCGACCAGATCATAGGCGTAGGTTTGCTCAATCACATACGTGCCGGTGGGATCAGTGAGCGAAACAAAGCTGACGGAAGTCGCGTCTATCTGGCTGGCAACGTCCGTGAAGTTGAGCGTGGTTTCGCCCGTTTCAAAGGTGAAGGTACGCCGATCTTGGACTAAGGCTTGCCCTTGATTGTAGATGGTCAAACTCACCCCGTCGGTGGGGGCGGGTTGTTCCTGTGCGAAGATCGCCGTCGGGAGGATGCACACTAGCGCTAAAATGAGCCATGTAACTTTGCGAGCAGTCATAGGGTTCTTTCTCCTGTATGGAATAGATTGGTCAACACTCCTAAAGACGCTGTGGTGGGTTAAACAGTTCCAAATTGCTTAGGGGGTGACGTTACGCAGGTAGAGGTCAACTAGCCCGGTGCATAGCGGGATCAACGGCGTTGACAAGATCAACGGCAGAATTTGCCTATAGCTGTTCGGGTTGCTCACACGGGCAAAGAGCTGTTCCCCAAGCCATTTGCCCGCCAACACTGCCGGAATAGTCGCAAAGAGCAGTAAGCCTTCGCCGTTTTGCGTCCGTTGTGTGAGTTGGGCAAAGATCAGTAGACCGAACAGCACACCGCTGATGCTCCATGCACAACGATCTGGCAGGCGAAATCGCCGCAAGAGTAACAAGAGTACCGTCGGCAAGAACACCGGCAACGCGCTGTAATCTACAGGTTGTAGCGTAAAGTTGTTGTACGTTGCCAAAAACTGAGCGTTGTTTTGATTATCATCGGCAAGGAACCATAATGTCACGATTAAGAGCATCAACCACCAGCGCCGATCTAGCCTGAGCAAGCACGCCCAGATTGCCCCAAGCCACAGCGGAGCAAAGATCAACAACAACGGATTGGTGCGTGTGAGGTTCCATGCCAAATAGATGCGTGTGCTATGTTGAAACTCGGGTTGGAGGCTCAAGGCGGGCAAGTGGCTGATAGCTTCCACGATGGCAGGGCTACGGTGTTGGAAGAACGGCCCCATCACACTACCTGCTGTAACCGCCATCAGCAAGTAGCCCATCAGCAGCACGCTATACCAACGGATGGGCTTGTCGTGAGCTAAGCTCAAGCGCCCGGCCACAAAGCCCCATGTCAGCAGGGCAATAGACCAGCCAATCATCGCGTGGGGCATTGACCAATTGGTTTCATCCAAGCCAAAGTTGGTGTGCCACAGGTTATCCAACACCAACCCAGCAAAACCTAGCAACACAATCCCAAAGCCGACCAGCAACAAGCTGCCGGGAACATCAAAGGGCAGAATCCAGACCTTTAGCCCCTGCCCAAAGGCCGGACGGATGTTCCCCGAAAAGACCATCCCCATGACAACGAACGCTGCCAACGTGCTACAGGCATAGATGAACACATGCGGCGGAGAGAAAAACCCGTCAAATGGTATGATGACGTGGTAGAGCGCATCCCATGTGCGGCCAACAACTGACGCGATCACGATCAAGGCCACCGTCCCCAATAACAGATGGTGAGCAAGCCGAAAACGAACTTGTTCTGGGGGGGCGGTGCGTGTATCAAATAGGATTGGCATAGTGTGTGGATAAACCTCCATAAAGCCACTGTGCGGTGTTTCACTCTACGTGAAGCACCGCACGTTCGTTGGTGATGATAAAGATTTCTTGACAAGCTGTGATAACGCAGTTGAACTGTTACCCCATTCGCACGTACAATCTAGCATTGAGGCGTCGTACCTGCGGGTGAGTTAATGAAAAGAGGCGACAATGCGTACAGTCCAACGTTGGGGATGGAGCTTAGTGGGTGTGCTGTTAGTGGCGTGTGGCGCGCAGCCAGAACAAATTGTTGTGCCAACACAGGCCGTGATTGAGCAAACCACCGTGACCCCATTGGCGATTGTTGCAACGCCCACAGCGCCAGCAGCTACCGCAATCCCTACCCTGCCACCGATCCCCGTCATAACGGGGGAGCGCGATGTCGTTCCTCAAGAGGGCTTTCAAGTCTTGGCAGTGGCGCAGCCCGGCTCCGTGATTGAACCTGAAGGCTTCGTCCCCGGTGAAGTCTACGTCTTTACGCCCTTTGGCAGCACCCTCTATCGGCTGACGCTCAACCCCGCCCAAGACCGTGAAGCGATTTGGGCGCCCGGCAGTGGGCGGATATTTTTCTCCTCAGACCGAGAGAACAACACTTTTTATCTGTACAGCCTGAGCGTGAATGATCGTAACCCCATCCAGCGGCTTGACCCGTTTTCATCAGGGGATCAACGCGAGCCAGCGCTTTCTCCAGATGGGCTAACGCTGCTCTTTACCTCTAATCGTGGCGGGGCAGACGCGCTCTATAGCCTGTTTGCTGGCGATGGGCGCGGGACGACCCAGATCACCTTTAACGCCACCCGCGACTATCAGGCCAACTGGTCACCTGACGCCACATGGATCACCTTCACCAGTGAACGCGACGGCAACCCAGAAATCTATATTATGGATCGCACGGGTGGGGGATTGCAGCGCTTGACCGATCACCCGTCCAACGATAACCAACCCGTGTTTAGTCCAGATGGCCGCCGCCTTGCCTTTATCTCTGACCGTAACGGGTCGCCGCAAGTGTACATCATGGCCTTGCCGCAACCCTTCCGCGAATTTGATGAGAGAAGCAACGACAGCGAAATTGACCTCGCCGCCGGGATCATCCCACCCCTAGAGTTAGACCCTGCCGCCCCGCCGCCGTCGGTCTATGCCGCGACGACAGGCCGTGCCATCAAATCTAGCCCGTCTTGGTACCTCACAGAGACGTACCGCGTCGGGTTAATCTATACAGAAACGACGCTCCGCCCAGATGGAACGCGCTACTCTGAAATTTACCGCGCTAACGATGATGGCTCCAATGCCCAAGTCATCAGCCCGCCCGGACTGAGTTTTGCCGAAGGCCGTGCGCGCTAAACCCTTATTCATTCACCTTACGCAGACCCTTAGCAAATGGCTGTTAAACACCGATTCACGGGCGACAGAGGTGTCGCCCCTACAATCTATACCCTTGTAGGGACGAGGCCTGCCTCGTCCGTGAGACGATTTTCAACAGAAATCTACAAAATGCGCTGTGGTCTGCGTAACATGAGTTATTCACATAGCCATCTTGCAAGAATTTGCAAGGATAAGGATATTGAAGCGACAATGCCCATTTCTATACAGCGCGACCAAGCACGCATTTACTACCTTGCCCTCACCGGCGTCGTGAGTGAGCCAGACATCCAAACCGCAGCGCACGAGCTTACCGCCCAACTCAGTGCCACCGGCGACACCCTAGAAGTGCTTTTGCTCGAGCCGATGCAGCTACAAAATCCGTTGAGCGCGGCCAAACTCGCAGGGTTGGCTCCCTTCCAGCAGGCCACCCACTGGATCGTCATCGGGGACAAGCGCACTGCATTGGTCTTTGTAGAGCGCTTACGCCAACAAGCCGTCGGGTCTACGCTTGCCATTGCCGGGTCACTACCGCGTGGGCTGCAACAAGCACGGGAGCTAATGGGTGTCTCCAGTGCAGCCCCTCACTCGCACGAGTAGCCGCGTACAGGCCGAACTTGCCCCCTACCTTGCGGCGGCGTGGCTGGTATTTTTGGCGGGTGCAGTGGGGTATGCTTTGGCCTACGGCGCAATTACCTACGGGCCAGATGGGTGGGTCTATGAGTATGTCCTTGCGCTATGGAAACAAAGCGGATGGCTACATCACGACCTTTCTGGCACGTATTACCCGCACTTTGTCTATCTTGTGCTGCTCCGATTCCTAAACGCAACGCTGTTCCCTAAAACAGACTACATCACGATTTATATAGGGCTTAGTACCACCATCTCTGTTACCACTGCGGCGGTGTACTATGCCGTACTCTATCGGGCTGTGGGGTGGTCAAAACGGGATGCTGCTGCACTGTGGGTAGTTGTGGGCAGTGTTGCGCTGATCTTGGCAACCCCGATCAACTTGCTTTCTGTAGAGGCGATGAACCTCAAATGGGGGTACATGACGCCCACCCACCATAACCCGCCTGTGAATATGGTTAGGCCGATGATGATTATCGCGCTGTTGACCGCCATCGCCTGTTTCAAATCCCCTAGGGGACGCTGGTTGGCGCTCCAAGCGGCGGCGATTAGCCTGTTGGCGGCGGTGACCAAATCCAACTTTTCGTTGGGATTTTTGCCTGCCCTTACGCTCATTGCGGGGTGGCGCTTGCTACGGCGTGAAACCGTACATTGGGGCGCGTTGGTGGGGGGAATCTTGATTCCGGTGGGGATTGTGGTTGCCATCCAGACCATGATTACCGTTTGGGGCGTACCGGGGATCGGCGGCGGCATTGCTGTGGAACCCTTGTGTTTTCATCACCGCATGAACGTTTATCAGCCCGCCGCCGATGACTGGATTGCCGGCAAGTTGCTGCTAACAACCTTATTCCCGTGGGTCGTTTATGGCTTGCACTGGCGGGCTGCCCGCCATGACCTTGCGCTGAATGGGGTTTGGGTGTTTTTTGCAGTTTGCACGCTCATCAACTTCAACATTTGCGAAACTGGTCTACGCTGGACTCACGGCAACTTCCTATGGAACGGGGAGCTTGGCGTTACGGCACTGATGGTATTTTCGCTTCGGTTTTTGTTCCAGCAACATGCTGAAGCGTTTCAGCAATGGGCAGCGCCGCTGCGAGAGTGGCGTTGTGGCTTGGCGCTGCTGGTATTGTTGCTGCACGTCATCAGTGGGGTATTTTGGGCGTGGCTGAACGCGACCACAGACATCTTGAAGTGGCTATAATTTTTCACCGTTCGATCATCACCGACCGATTTAGAATGCGTTTGCTCTTGTTTGGCGTGCCGTTTGAAGACATTTAGGGGGACTATGCTCTACCCTGATTGCTAGTGACGGATGTTAACGCCACAGAAACGGACGACACAGGTGTCGTCCCTACAAAACCGTATCCTGTAGGGACAAGGCCTGCCTTGTCCGCAAAACAGGCCAAAAACATGAACTAGCAATCACCGTATGAAATAGCAATCATCAAGCCTAGAGACTTTGTAGAATCCGCGGTCTGGAATTCATAGCATCCTGCGTTATCATGCGCTCATTATCTTGGTTATACAGACATGGGTGTTATGATGCCCCCTGAATTTATCGCCATAGGCCGCGCCAGCCTAGACCTGTTTTCAGATGCGGTTGGCGTGCCGTTTGACCAAATCACCCGCTTTGCCGTATACGCAGGCGGCACACCATTGAATGTGGCTGTCGCCGCGCAACGCTTGGGCATAAGCGCCGCTTTGCTAACCGGACTCAGCGACGACGGCGTAGGGCGTCTGATAAGGCGCTTCTTGACACAAGAAGGCGTCAATACCGATTACGCCACCCCGAAGGCGGCGACAAACACCAACGCCTTTATGCTGGCGATCCAGCCGCCGAACACCTTTGAAGAAGTCCCCTATCAAATCAACAGCGCGGACTTGTCCTTAAGCGTGGCGGATGTGCAAGCCGCCCCGATTGCCTCCGCACGGGCGATTCTGTTCACAGGCATGGGGCTGTTGAGCGCGGTCAACTTCCCGGCGACGTTGCAGGCCGCCGAAACCGCCCAAGCGCACGGCGTCACCGCCTACATGGACTTAGACTACAAAGCCCATCAGTGGCAAACGGTGGCTGAATATGGGCTACGGGCGCGGGCAGCCTTGCGGCTGGTGGATGTCGCCATCGGCACGGAGGAAGAAGTGTGTGCGGCGGCAGGCATGGATGATCCGCACGCGGCGGCGTTGGCTGTGTTGCGGCTGGTGCATCAAGCGGTGATTGTCAAGCGCGGCGGACGCGGCGCCACGCTCTATTTGCCCGGCGGCGCACAGATCAACGCGCCCGTCTTCACGGTGGATGTGTTGAACGTGTTTGGCGCAGGCGATGCCTTCGCCGCCGGAGTGGTCGCAGCACGTTTGCGCGGTCAAGATTGGTCAGCCGCCTTACGTCAAGGGGCGGCCTGCGGCGCATTGATCGTCACACGGCACGGCTGCGCGGCGGATATGCCCACTCACACCGAAGTTGCTGCCTTTTTAGCCGAACGGAGCCAAACCGAATGACGCGCTTTATACGCTTGATCTGTGCGGGAATATTGTTCTGGTGTGCGTGGCTGACAGTGGCGCACACGTTACCGCTGTGGTGGCCTGTCCCGGCGATCATCGCCCAAGAATACAACGGTGCAACGCTACGCCTAGAAGTGCCGCAACCGATCATCGGCTTTAGCGGATGCACGCACGTCTCGTGGCAGGTGGAAGGCGTGACGGGGGTGTACTTTGGCACCTTGCTCGAACGGCGTGAGGGCGTCGGCGGGGACGACTATCGGAATGTTTGCCCCACACGAGACACGTTCGCGGTGTTAGAAATCGTGCTGCCGGATGACAGCCGCACCAGTGTGCGCCTGCCGTTGGTGCAGTCGGTGCGCTATATGTTCCCCGCATTTTGGATCGTGGCGGCGGCGCTGGTGGCCGCCGGGATTTATTGCCTGTGGCCGATCCTACCCGTAGGGACGCCACCTGTGGCGTCCGAGCTTGTGCCATCTGCACCGCGCCACCGCATCACTACAGCGTTAACGTTGATCGTGCTGTTGGCGGTAGTGTTTGTGTTGTATTGGCCTGCGCGCTATCACACACGCGGGGGAGACTGGGAACCGCGCAATTACTACAGTTACGAACTCGCCAGCGGCACCCCGTTAGGCTCACCGCACTTCTTCTATGAGTTGCTGAACATCGCCATTGCCCGTTTGATCGGCGGCAGTGACGTTACCCCTTATTTTCAAGCGGCAACGATCATCATGCTGGCAACGGCATTCATCACTGCGGTGTCACTCTTTATCATGATCGCTCACCTGTGGCCGAACTTGAAAAATGCCCCGCCGCCACTCTATTTAGCACTGGTCTTGGCATTGCTGCTATGGTCGCCGATCTTCTTCCCCACCCTGCCAGACTTTAACCTGCATCACGGCTATATTCCGGGCGGCAATGTATTCCATAACCCGCCCTATCAACTCATGCGCCCGACGGCCTTGATTTTGTTTCTGGGGCTATGGATGATGGGACAACGGTTGCTTCGTCGCCCCGTGCGCGATGGCTTGGCACTGGCGGCGTTAATTGTGCTTTCGCTCATCACCAAGCCCAACGCTGCCATTGTCTTGATTCCGGTAGCGGGCTTGTGGGTGATTTGGGTCTTTTGGCGGCAACGCAAAATCGCATGGATGCCCATCTTGTGCCTGATCTTGCCCGCCGTTCCGGTATTGCTGTGGCAAGTCACCAGCTTCATCGGTAGTGCCTCACCAGACGATGCCACCCAATACATTACGCCAACCCGCATTTTGATCGCGCCGTTGGCAGCACAACTTGTCCGTGATCCTTCCGTGCTTTCGCTCGGTCTTAAGTTGCTGTTGAGTGTGGCCTTCCCGCTGGCGGTATACACGTTGTATCGCAAGTCGAATCAAGACGCGGCAGTGAACTTAGGGGCGCTGGCGGCGCTCATTGGCATTGTCTACGGCTATCTGTTGGTCGAAGAAAGCCGCCTGAATCACGGCAACTTCCTCTGGAGCGCGCAAATTGGCCTTGATCTGTGGTTCATCGCCGCAACAGTGTGGTGGTGGCGCGATGGCCGCACGCTCGGGCGCGATGGCCGTTATTGGATCGTGGGGACGTTATGGGGCTTGCACATCGCGGCGGGGGTGATTTGGCAGGCGGTGAATATGGCGTCCGGCTATGCCTTCTTCTGGTGGTGACCGCCCTACACCGCCGCTGGGCAGATATGCTATGCTTGCGCGCATGAACCTCCGCCCGCGTGACCTCATCCCCCTGATTGCGCTCTGGCTAACCGTGATCGCGCTCGGTTGGCCGCTGTTGCAACGCATCCCCAACGGCAGCGACCACCGCACTATGATTGATGTGGGCGAAACGCAAATTGTGCTGAACGTGTGGGGGACGCTCCATGCGACGGGCTACCCGCTGTACGTCATCACGGGGAACTTGCTTACGGCGCTATTGCGTGCGTTGGGGATGTCGGGCGCGTTGGCGGCGGCGGCGGTGTCTTGGCTGTGGGGAGCGCTGGCCTTGACGCTGTTGTGGGCAGTGATGCAAATCAGCACGAATCGGCGCGGCTTGGCGTTGGGCGTGCTGATCTTGTTCGCATTGACGCGCTTGATGTGGCTGCACCTTGTCGTTGCCGAAATCTACACCTTTGGCCTGTTGATCGTCGTGGGACTGTTCGCGCTGGCGTTGTGGCCGAATAAGCTGTGGGGGGAACAGATCACGCCCGATGCACGCCTGTGCTGGCTGGCCTTGCTCGGCGGGATCGGCGTCGGCCATCACCGTGCAACGATCATGTTAGCGCCGGCGCTGTTGTTTGCCGTCTGGCCGATTTTGATCCGCAAGGGAATCGTTGGGCTGTTGTGGCGGAGTATCGTCTGTGTGCTGATTGGCCTGTTGGGGCTGCTGCCGTATCTCTATTTGCCGTTGCGCGCGGCGATGGGCGGCGCGTGGGTCTATGGCGAGCCGTCTACGTGGACGGGCTTTTGGGATCAGTTTAACGGGGCAGAGGCGGCGCGCTTCATCGGGCTAGGGAACGCTTTTGCGCTGGTCACTGATATGCTACGCCTAGAGGTAACGCTGATCGGCCTGCTGGCGGGCATCATCGGCTTAGGGATCGGGATCAGGCGGCGCGGGTCACGGCGGGCAGCGTTGATGGTGACGTTGGGCGCGGTAGTGTCTTACGGCTTTCATGGGCTGTTCTACGACGATATTCTCGCCCCGTTGATTTTACAGGTCACGCTGGCGTTGGCGTTTGGCTGGCTGTGGCTGGCCGGCTTGATCTATGCGCGCTTGCCGCGTCGCATCAGCGGGGCATTGCTGGCGGTCGTGTGGGGGATCGGCGCGGCGATGCTGTTCAACCGCCACCTGCCGATGATCGCGCAAGCGGTCAATGATCCGCGTGGGCTGGAAGTGATCGCGTTGGCGGCCAGTGCGCCAAGCGGCTCTACCTTGATGATCCCGTGGGGGACGCAACACTTCGCCGTCGGCTATGCGCGGGATGTGGCGGGCGTGTTGCCCAACATCACGCTAGTGGATCACAAAGCGGACTACACGACGGCGTTTGAGGCGGGACGCTTGGTCGTGCCGGAATACGTGCGTTACGACTATCCGCAAGCGTGGTGGCAAGCCCGCTTAGGCGCGCCCGTGTATCCCGTGAGTGCCGCGCCGCGCTTGGTTAGCCTACTGCCCGCGCCGATCCCGCTAACAGACAGCCTAGAGGCTGCGCCAAGCATCAGCGCCATACAGGTGATCCCGCGCCTAGACTGCGAAGCCCAATCGCTGGTGCTGTGGTTGATCTGGTTCGCGCCAATGAATCCGTTGCCTGACCAAAGCGTTTTCGTCCATCTGCTGGATGCTAACAGCGCGGTCATCGCCCAAGCTGACCGTGCTGCCCCCGTAGATGGCTGGCGTCCGTTGTCAACGTGGGGCAATGGTGAGGTGATCTATGATGCGTATCGCTTGCCGCGCCTGCCCGCCGCGACAGCCATCCGTTATGGGCTGTACGTGCAAAACGCCGATAGCACCTTCGAGAACACCTACAGCGATGAGGTAGCGGTGACATGCACCCCTTAATTCGTGCAATACGTGTAGGGGCGACCCGATGGGTCGCCCCTGCATTGGCTATGATCCTGTTATTGGCGGCCTGCGGCGTGTTGCCCCCCCAGACCACGCCCACGCCGCCGGTGTTGATCCTCAAGCGGCTGGCAACGGTGGAACTCACCGCCACGCCCAACGACGCTCAACGCCAAGCCACGCGGCTGGCGGCCACCGCTACGCCGTCGGTGGCGACTGAAACCGCCATCCCATCGCCAACGGTGTATGTGGGCTTCTTCTTGGGGGATAGCGCCGCCGCTGGCCCACAGGTCAACGGCACACGCTTTGCCGCACTTGCCCCGCCGACGGCCACCGCCATCCCCAGTATCGCCTGCGCGCTCCCGCCGAATGAAACGGTCTTTGGCGTGCGCTGGCAGACGAACGTGGCGCTGGTCAACGGCTTAGGCTGCGCGATTGAGGATGTCATCCCGTTTAACGGCACGACGCAAGTCTTTGAGCAAGGCGTGATGTACTTCCGTGAGGGCGGGGCAATGTGGGCGATTGCCCCCGGCGAACCCGGACGCTTTTGGTTCGTTGAGGCTGCGCCTGTGGGCGAGTTCCCCGCAGAAGAAGCGCCGCCCGGCCTGTTTGTGCCGCAATTGGGGTTTGGCGCGCTCTGGAATGGGGTGATTGGCGTGCGGGCTGCGTTGGGTTACGCCACCACACGCGAGATTGATAGCGCCTTTGTGATCCAGCGCTTTGAGGGTGGCACGCTGTTGTATGAGGGGGAAGGCGATCAGCGCTTTGGGCTCTTGATTGACGGGACGGCCTACGGGCCGTATTAAGGCATTAACCCCTCCCTAAATCCCTTCTACGGGAACCCCTCCCTAAATCCCTCCCCCTGCGGGAGAGGGACTTATACGCGGTTTTGCTCCCTTTCTCCTGTAGGGGAAAGGGGTTGCCCTACGGTGGGATTCGTGTGTATAGCGGCGGATCACGTCAATGGTGGGGTGTAG
>JBMOFU010000079.1:0-14072 GCA_049318725.1 Phototrophicaceae bacterium
GCGCGCAACGCTTCGCCGATCTGCGCTCCTATACCTCCACGGTTCGCAAACAGGGCGGCAATCCGCTTCACGCCCTCACCTCCGCTCTGCTCGGCCAACCTTTCATCCCTGCTTGGGGGTAGCTACCCTCTGGGTAGTTACCCCCTATTGAATACAATTGCCGTCTACTACATCCCCCGCCCGCCCCCAAACTGTGATACGATCAATACTAAGCAGCCGACATCATCCCAGTGAGGCACATTATGCCCTACGGCACACAGTACGACATCTTCAATGACCTAACGGACTTAGAGCAGATGGTGCGCGCTTTGCCGAACTACCTGCGCGGCAATCAACTCTATGGCAGCATCGGCGGCGGATTTTTCACCGGCGGCAACGCGCCAAGCCTAACAGTGGGGGCAATCTTGTTACGTATGCGTCGGATTGAAGCGCTCACAGCGCACTTAAGTGACCGCACCCGCCAGAGCTTTGCCACCACCAAAACCGAACACCAAGCAATCTACACCAAGCAAAGCACACTCTATCAACAATGGATGCTGCGCGAGGCGTCGTCACGCCTAGACGCCATGACGACGTTCTTTGAGGAATGCCGTCAGTCTGGCGAAAATTGCCCGCGCATCTATCCGCCAGAGGTGCTGCGGCGGACGATTGTGCAAGAGATTTGCAATGCGTTAACCGAGTTTGGCGTGCAAAGCGCCGAGCTAACGACCAAAGCCAACGGCATTGACCGCCGCCTGCGCGGGATGTTGCGCCCTACCGCCTTTGTGTGGGACGCGCAACTTGAACCCGTTTACCCCGCCACGTCGTTCTGGTGGATGTATATGGCGCCGCCAGACAATCGGCGCGACTAAGGCGCCCGCCCGCTATATCGCTGGACTGCGCGCTATAGGTCAACAAATGACGGCTCCACCTATACACAACGGGGATTGCTAGTTCATGTCTTTGGCCTGTTTTGCATTGTCCCTTGACCTTCAAGACATGATCTATAGAGTGTAAGGGCGCAAACTATTGCGCCCTTACGGAATTGTGAATCCACCCGTAGGGGCATAAAGTATTATTCCCCTACAAAGATGTGCATTTTTTCAATAATACCCCAATATTTGGAATGCAATCGCCATGCCCCTATGGTGCGAAATTCACAGAGCCACAATAGTTCGGCAACGGGGACTATGCTATGCTCTGCCCAACCATCTATCAGATATTGATGTGTTGCCATGACCGTACCCCTACTCTCGATTGTAATTGTCAACTACAACACCCGCGACCTGCTGCGCGATTGCCTGCGTTCGTTGCAAACCGTCACGCTACCCCATGAAGTGATCGTCGTGGACAACGCCAGCGCCGACAATAGCGCAGAAATGATCCGTGCGGAATTCGCTGCGGTGCGGTTGCTGGCACAAGACCGCAATACATGGTTCTGTGGTGGGAACAACATCGGCATTGCCGCCGCCAGTGGGGAGTTTGTCTTGTTGCTCAACCCAGATACAGTTGTCCATCAAGGCGCGCTAGAAACGCTGGTCGGCGCGCTGCAAGCCGACCGCACGCTGTTGGGATGTACCGCGCAGTTGCGCTACCCCGACGGTACAATTCAACGGACGTGTTCCAGAATCCCCAGTTACCTCTATTTGCTGGTCAATCATACGCCGTTGGGAATGTTGTTCCCACATTGGCAAGCGGCGCTCAACGCCCATCACTGGTATGCTGATGCAGGATTTAACAACACACAGGCGCGTGATGTGCAAGTGTTGCCCGGCTCGTGTGCCTTGTTCCCGCGCAATGTCGCCGCCCTTGATGCTGACCTGTGGCTGTACTTCCCTGAAGACGACCTTGCCCGCCGCCACGCGCAGGCGCGCTTTCGGTTTATCCCTGAAGCTACTATTACTCACCGCGAAAAGTCTTCAACGCGCAGTTGGCTGGCAACCCGTGTTTACTTTCGGGATATGATGATCTACACCCGCAAGCATCACGGTGCAAAAGCGGCCGCACTGCTGTGGGCGCTGTCTCGACCGCTCTATTGGGGGATGTGGCTGCGGCAAGCGCGTTAGACTTTCGCCAAGCCCCTATCAATGTTATAATAGTGTTAGAAATCAGATAGGGGAGGGGAGGGATTGCGTTTTATGGAGACCCCACGCGAAAAAGAAACGCTCCAACGGATTTTAGCCATCAATTGGCGGGCAGCGCATCATCGTCAACAGATGCAGCCCGCGCTGTTTAGGGAATATCTGCGGCGCACCGCGCTCTGGTCAGAGTCGCTTGGCTGGAACGACGCCCACTCCATTGTGTCTGACTTCCCCGAACGGATTTTACCCAATGCGCGGGCAACGCCAGTCAACAGCACCTTATTGCAACAGACGCTCCGCACGACCCAGCGCACCACAGTCTATGAGCGGATGATCCTCACGCGGGCGCTCAACTGGGCGGTGATCTCTCATCAGCCGCGTGTAGAAGCCTACCACCTGCCAGACTTGTATGAACCGCTGTTGCGCTTCTTTGAGTTTGGCGGCTGGTTAGATAAAGGCGAGTTCCATGGGGAATGGCTGATTAGCGGCCAAACCGAGCAGATTGGGTACGCATTAGCTTACCTGCACTTACCGGTTTACCGAAGTGATACAGGGTCGTTGCAATAATCAACGGGTGACTTCAGCCGGGTCAAACGCATTCTCAATGGGCGAATGATTATTGACCGATAACGATTCTGTCGGGGGATGATACACCATCCCCTGTTGTCAACCGTGTGGGTGATGCAATCGCCTTGTACAGCATCACCCCTGAATTGACAGCCGCTAGGCATACAGGTATCATCCCGCCTGCTGATAACCCCGCGATCAACTTTGAAGGGTTCCCCCGAACGTGAAACGAACCTTAACGCTGTTATTGTTGATGTGTAGCCTATGGGCGACGCCAATACTGGCGCAGACCGTCGCTTCATCGCGCCCTGAACCCGCGCTGGCCTTCGCTGCCGGGACGATCCGCATTGAGTTTTACGCCCAAAACATTCCACAGGGGCGTAGCGGTCTTGTGCGCGTCAGTGGGGTGGATGTGAGCCATGTCACAGGCGAAGTCTTTCTTAACCCGATTTCATTCTTCACCGTGCCGGGCGACGCCGGATTTTATGCCTTTGTTGTGCCACAACTTGACCAAAGCGCCCGCGCCTATGAGATGGCACTACAGGTCACGCAAGGCAACACCCTTTACCCGATCACCGTGCCAGTGAATGTGAGTAACGGGCGCTTCTTACGGCAAGATGTCACCCTGCGCGATGACCAGCTTGACCTGCTTGACCCGCAGGTGGAAGGCGAAGAACTGGCGCTCATCGAAAGTATGACCGCCGCCAATACACCGCTACGCTACTGGGCGCGGACGAAGTTCGCTTTGCCGACCCGCGCACCTGCAACCTCCCCGTTTGGGTTGGTGCGCGTGTTCAACAGCACGTTCGAGACGCGCCATACCGGATGGGACTTTCAAGGCGATTTAGGCGACGCGCTGTTGGCAATGGCTGACGGGCGCGTGATCTATACCGGGGAATTAGCAATACGCGGCAATTATTTGCTGCTAGATCACGGATACGGCATCTATACCGGCTATGCCCATTTGGGGGCGTTCAATGTGCGGCAGGGGCAATTTGTGCGGCAGGGGCAGGTGATCGGGTTAGCGGGCAATACAGGGCGCAGCACTAGCCCACATTTGCACATTGAAATGCGCGTGAACGGCCACTGGGTAGACCCGCTGGATTTCTTGGCCTTGTGGTTGCCCTAATTCCCCGAAATAGCAATCTCAGTAAACTACCTACGCGCTAAAATAGCTGTTACCTGTTCACCTATACCGCCCACAGAAAGCGCCATGCCATGCCGAATCCACCGATTTTGTTGCTTGCCAGCGGCCAACGCACGGGCAGCACCCTGTTACAACGCTTTTTGCTGTCTCACCCGCGCATGATGATTTGGGGGGAACATGACGGCGTGCTTGGGGCAATGCTCCAGCGCTATGAGCGCTTGTATGAGTGGGATGGGATGTTTGCCCATCACTTAGAAAGCTTTCAAGCCAGCGGCTATAACAACTTCATCCCTAACTTGACGCCGCCACTAGAAACGATCCAAGCCGGATTTCGGGCGATGGTTGAGGCGCTCTATCAGCAGCCGGCCTTAGCGATGGGGCGTGACCTGTGGGGCTTCAAAGAGGTGTTGTACGACGCTGAAGCTGCGTTACGCTTCCGTGCGTTGTACCCCGGCCTGCGCGTGATCTACATCACCCGCCATCCGTTCGGCGCGTTTACGTCGCTGTTGCACGAAGAACGCCTCAAAGCCAGCGAGGTCAATATCCCCCTCAAGGATATTTGGACGCGCCGCAAAACGATTCAGTGGGTACAAACGTGGGCGCACATCAACGCCAGCTTTTTGGAACACCCCGCCATCACGGAAGATTGGGTCTACAAACTGACCTATGAGGCGCTGATTGCAGACATCCCCGCCCAAACGCGCCGCCTGAGCGCGTGGTTAGGCCTACCCCTAGCAGACTTTGATTTGGATGTGTTCAACCACCGCTTGTATACCGACCGCGCCAACGCCCAAGCCGACCGCCAAGACACGCGCCCCAAGATCACTTGGGACGACCTGACCGCTGAGGAATATAGCCTGCTGACTGACCCCGAAGTGATCCGTGTGGCGGGGTTATTGGGGTATACTATCCCCTAGCGAGTTAGGTTAAGGCAGAAAAATTTCATGACAGCTTTCACCAGAGTAGATTATACTATCCTGTGAAGTGACACCCGCGAAAAAACTTGACCACAGAGGATACTCATGCGAAAACTGTTTTTAACAACGTTCACCCTCGCCCTGTTGGGCTTGCTGGCCTTAACGCCAGTGCTGGCGCAACAAGATCAACTCGTCTGCCCAGAAGGCAACCCAGAGCTAGTGATTGCCGCCGGGTCTGTGGGCAATGAGCTAGAACTGCTCAACACATCCTTAGCCCGTTATATGTCCGTTTGCCCTAACGTGACCGCCTCCGCGCTGGTGACGCCAGACCTTGCCACAGATCGGCTAGGCTTCTACAACCAATCGCTCGGCGCACGCAGCGACGCAGTAGACATCTATATGATTGACGTGATTTGGCCGGGCATCGTCGCCGAACACATGGTCAACATTTACGACTACCTCGCGCCAGATTCGGTATGGATCACGCAGCACGAGCCAAGCCTCATCGTCAACAATACGGTGGATGGTCGCTTGGTTGCCATGCCGTGGTACGTAGACACGGGCTTGCTCTACTACCGCCAAGACCTGTTGGACAAATATGGCTTGACCGTGCCGGCCACATGGGACGAACTGACCACCAGCGCCCAGACGATCCAAGATGGCGAACGCGCCGAAGGCCACCCAGACTTTTACGGCTACGTCTTCCAAGCCAAATTGGGCGAAGCCACCACCGTTAACAGCCTAGAGTGGCAAGCCTCTGAGGGCGGCGGCGTGATTGTCACCCCCGACGGTGAAATTCAGGTCAATTCGCCAGAAACCCTGCGGGCGATTGAACGCGCCGCCGGCTGGATTGGCACCATTGCCCCGGCAGAAGTGATTGACTACGGTGTGGAAGATGCCCGCCGTATATGGCAGGGCGGTAACGCGGCCTTCATGCGGAACTGGTCATATGCCTATGCGTTGGGCAACGCCGACGACAGCGTGATTAAGGGCTTATTCAGCATTGCCCCCTTGCCCGCAGGCGCGAACGGCGTTGCGGCGACGGCAGGCGGTTGGAGCCTTGCGATTTCTCAATACTCGCGTGACCCGCAAGCGGCGCTCACGCTGGTGCAATACCTCACTTCGGCAGAAGAACAACGCTTCCGTGCAGTAGGCGACGAGACGATTTCTGGCGGCTTCAATCCCACCATTTTGTCTGTATATGAAGACCCCCAAGTGTTGGCCGCCAGCCCGCAATTTGAGCAAATCTTCAATACACTTGCCAGCGGCGGGGCAACCGCACGCCCTTCTACAGTGGCAGGCGCACGCTATAATGAGCTATCGTTGTTGTACGCAGAGGCCATTCACTCTGTATTGCGTGGGGAAGAAAGCGCCAGAATTGCGCTAGATGACCTTGAATTTGACCTTGAAGACTTGGTAATTGATTTAGGCTTCTAAGGGGCATGGGCAATCATGCTCTATACCTGTAAAGATTTAAGATTGCCCGTCTCGCCCCCGTTCCCCTACAGGGGAACAGGAGCAGGGCAATGCACGAAGGCGAAAAGTCCCTCTTCCTTTAGGGGGAGGGATTTAGGGAGGGGTGTACAACCCTCAAGACCTTAAATGGACTATAAGACACGCCGTTGGGCGTCCCTAACGGTGAATCATCTCTCAGATAAGGGGAACTTCGCGGCATGACGACCATCACTGAAATTCGGAACCAATCCAATCGTCTACCCGCGCAAATTGAGCTATTGGCCGGAATGTTCTTCCTGTTGAGCTTAGGCTTATTTGCGGCGTTGGGCGTGATGATCTTCACCAATCCGACCTTGCTCAACGCCGAACGAACCCCAAGCGGCATCCTATGGAGCTTCATCAGCAGTTTGGGGATCATCCGCCCGATGGGGTTGGCGTTTGCCGCCGGGTTGTGCTTTCGGTTAAGCCTTGCCCTGCGGCGCGGCAATGTTGCCGCTGGAAGGTGGGCGGTAGCACTCACAACATGGGCGGCAGTGTTGAGCGGCGTGACGGCGCTCTATGTCTTTGGGCGCGCACTGATAGACAACCCCACCAACTTGCTCCAGTGGCCGTTTGAGCGCGCCCTTATCTGGATTGTTCTGCTGATTGCTGCGCTGGCTGCCCGTCGCTTTAGCCTCTATTGCCTGACCTTTTTCACTGGCGATGAACCCATCCCTTCGCGCAATACCCGCCGCGCATGGAACTTGCTGGTGCCGACGCTGTTGGTCATCTTCTTGATTGCGCTCAACCCGCTAGAGCAGGTGTTTATCAGCAGTTTGACCGATGCCGCCTTTGCCCGCTCCGATGCGATCAATTTTGTGGGGCTAGAAAATTACAATCAACTGTGGAGCGTGCGCCTAGACCGCACCGATTGCGAACGCGACACCGCCAACCAGTGCGTCACCGAGCTAGACGAAAACGGCAACCCCGTGATTGTCTATGAGCGCCCGCGCCGCTCGTTTGCGCGGGACAGCGAATATAACGTGTTGCGCTACAACGACTTTGCCGACTTTGAACTGTTCGGGGAACACTTCGTCCTGAGCGCCCGCGACGATAAGTTCATTCAGGCGTTGGGAACTTCAGCCTACTACACCGTGTTTGCCATTGTGCTTCAGTTCACGCTAGGGTTTTTCATCGCCTTGATTTTGGCGCAACGGGTGCGCGGCTTGGGGTTTTTGCGGGTGATGATGCTCGTGCCGATGGCGATCCCCACCTTGATTGCCACGCAATTCTGGGATGTGATGTTAGCGCCCAACGCCAACGGCCTCATCAACGCGCTGCTGTTACAGCTTGGCTGGATCAGCGAAGCACAGCGCTGGCTGCTTGACCCCGTTTGGCAAGTGCCGACGCTGGTGGCGGTCATCGTCTGGAAGGAAACGCCGATCACTGCGCTGTTGCTGTTGCCCGGCATTATTTCGATCTCGCAAGAGACCTATCAAGCGGCGGCGATTGACGGCGCAAACCGCCTACAACGCTTTTTCACTATGACCCTGCCCATTATGTGGCCGACGATTGGCATTGTGTTGGTCTTGCGGACGATGTTGTTCTTGCGCGTGTTTGACCTGTTTTGGGTGCTGGTGGGGCGCAACCGCTACGTGGTAGCCACGTATGCCTATGATGTGCTGTTGCAAGAACAGAAGTTAGGCTATTCCTCTGCTATCAGTGTGACCATTTTCGTAATCACCATGACGCTGACGATTATTTACATGCGTCGGCTGCGTATTGACGAGTCTTAAGGCAAACATCGTATGAAACGATTCACGGCAGGGTGGGTATTGGCGGCGTTGATGGCCGCTACAATAGGGGCGCTGGCGCAGTCCAGCGTTGGCGGCGGCTCAGTGGGAGACACGCTCTACCCAGAGTTGGGCAACAGCGGCTACGATGTGCAACACTACACCTTAGCCATCCGCACCGACCTTGAGACCAGCCTGCTGGCAGGGACGGCCACGCTGGATGTGATCGCCACCCAAGACTTAAGCGCATTCAACCTAGACTTTCTTGGCTTGGGGATTCTGTTGGTACAGGTTAATGGGGTGAGCGCAGGCTATAGCCGTGAAGGTCTCGAGTTGACCATCACCCCGGCCACGCCCATCGCCAGCGGGGAAGCCTTCACCGTGGCAATTAAATACTTCGGTACGCCCGGCCTGAGTGAAGTCGGCGCGCCGTTTTCGATTGGCTGGACGCAAACCGAGCGCGGCGTCTATGTTGCCAGCGAGCCATCCGGCGCGGCCACATGGTACCCCGTCAACGATCACCCATCAGACAAAGCCACCTACACCATTGCGGTAACGGTGAAAAATCCGCTAGTAGTGGCCTCTAACGGTGTCTTAACGGAAGTCACCACAGAAGACGACCATACGACCTACGTTTGGCAAATGGATCAACCGATGGCAAGCTACCTTGCGACGGTGCATATTGGCACGTTCACGCTGGACGAAGGCGTGACCGAAGGCGGCTTACCGATCCGCAATTACTTCCCCACGCGCTATGCCGAAGCAGGCGTGAGCGTGTTTGCCCGCCAGCCAGAAATGATCGCCTACTTTGAAACGGTGTTTGGGCCTTACCCGTTTGACGTGTACGGCTCGGTCGTCACCGATGCTTTGATCCCGTTTGCGCTAGAAACCCAAACGCTTTCGATGTTTGGCACGGGCATTTTGGGCGGCGGCCTAAATGCGGAATCTGTGATTGCCCACGAGTTAGCCCATCAGTGGTTTGGGGATAGCATCAGTCCGGCGCAGTGGCGCGATATTTGGCTCAATGAAGGTTTTGCCACCTACGCGCAATGGCTGTGGGCAGAACACGCCTACGGTGAAGAAGCCCGCGACGAGATGGTACGCGACGGCTACGCGGCAGCCGCCAGTCCATTCATGGCGGGCGGTTCGGCCACGTTGGGCAACCCCAGCGCCGATGACCTGTTTAACCGCCGTGTCTATACGCGCGGGGCGTTAACGCTCCATGCGTTGCGGCTGGAACTAGGCGATGACGCCTTCTTCACGCTCTTGCAAACCTACACGGAACGTTACCAGTACAGCAATGCCGCTAGCGCGGACTTTATCGCCCTAGCCGAAGAAATCAGCGGGCGCGACCTGCAAGCGTTCTTTGACGGTTGGTTGTACGACAACGCCCCGCCGCCCATCCTCCAGATGGAGCTAGGGGTCGGCGCGGGATGACGGCGCACGCACGGTTGTGGCTGGCGGTCATTGGCCTGTTGGCCGCCTTGAGCGTGGCCGCCGCCGGGTTACACGCCGACGCAATTTGGTATGACGAGTGGTGGTCGCTACACTACAGCGGCCACGACACCCCCGCCGCGCCGATTTCGCTGGTGGCGACGCTAGAACGTGTCGCCAACACCGATCACGAATTGAATCCGCCCGGCTACTATGTGCTGCTCAACCTGTGGGGGCAAGCCGTCGGGCGTGACGCCGGGATGTTGCGGGCCCTGTCTTGGCTGGTCGGCGCGCTGGCGTTGGCGGCAGTGGCGCGGCTCGGCGGGATCGGCGCGCTGGCGTTGATGGGCGCTTCAGCCTTTTGGGTGTACTACTTGCACGAAGCACGCGCCTATATGTTGATGGTCGCCGCCGTTGGCTGGTTGCTGGTCTGCTATCAGCGGGCGATGGCACATCCCCACAGGCGATGGGGCGCACAGGCGGGGATTGCGCTCAGTAGCGGCGTGTTGGTCTATACCCACTATATGGGCGTGTTCGTGCTGGTCGCGTTGGGGGTCGTCCACCTGTTCACATGGCGCGGGCGTTCACGACAGGGCTATGTGGTGCTGGCCACCTTGACGTTGGGCGCTGGATCACTGTTGGCGTGGGCAGGCGTGGCGTTCAACGCGCTCCAGACAGTAGACGGCAGTAGCTCACGGGCAATTTATGCCCGTCCTGCGCTTGAATTGGCGCT
The DNA here is from genome assembly GCA_049318725.1 of Phototrophicaceae bacterium. Taxonomy (GTDB): domain Bacteria; phylum Chloroflexota; class Anaerolineae; order Aggregatilineales; family Phototrophicaceae; genus CAIRDJ01. The sequence goes on from JBMOFU010000079.1 coordinate 10,086, forward strand.
ACGCACGCTAGACCGCTTCAGCAACGGGCAAGCGGCGCTCTATGGGGTGTTGGCCGTGGTCGGGATGATGGGCGTGCTAACCCAATTCACCGTAGGGGCGCAATATATTGCGCCCCTACATACCGCCTCTATTGCGCCCTTACAATCTCGCCCCCGATTATTGTGGTTGTGGGTTGGCCTCTTGTCGTTCGGCTTGGCGGCGCTGGCGAATGCAGCAGTCGGCTTTGTGACGGATGTCCATTATCTGTTGGCGCTGTGGCCGTTGCTGGCGGTAGTCGGCGGGCTAGGGGTGGCCGCGTTGCCGCGCCGCGTGGCGCAGGTGGCCGTCTGTTTGTGGATTGTGGCGGGCGTTGGGCGTCTCAGCAATCCGTTACAGCCCGACCCAATTGCATGGCAACTGTACGCCCCCTATGACCAGATTAAGGCGTTGCTGGCTCCGTTAGCGGCACAAGGCGACCCGTTGCTGTTTTATCTGCCAGCGCGTGACCCCGCTTGGATTCATCGAGAAGTGGCGGATTACTACCTGAGTGATTTAGGCATCCAGACACGCCTGATTGAAACGCTCTTAGATAGTCCGTTGACGCCCGACGAAAGCCTGTCGCAGGCATTACAAGACCGCCCGCCCTATGCGTGGGTAATCTGGGAAGATCACAACGAAAGTCTTATGATACTCATGAACCGTCGTAGCACGTTAGCATCGCTAGGCTACACGGTGTGCGATGGCGTGGAATATAGCGTCGGCGGAATCTCTCAGTGGATGATCGCCCGTGCTCCTGCCGATGACGCACCTAGCGCGACCTTTGGCGACGGGCAGGTACGGGTGCGGCTGGCAAATATCACGCCGATTGACGGCCAATTGCGCGCCATCGTCTGGATTGAACAAGCGGAACAAGCACCATTACTGCCCGCCAATACCTACTCTGTGGCCTTGCACGGCGATAACGCCACCGGGGACTTCATCACCCAAGCCGACTTTGGCCTGCCTGCACAGCCTTCAAGCTGTGCGCTGGCAACGCTCCCCACCGCGAACGGCGTGCCATCGGTGCTGCGTGCGGTGATCTATCAATGGGCGAACGGCGAACGCTTGCCCGCCGACGCCGACGACGGACGCCTGATTTTTCATCTGCCAGTGCCGCAATAACTGCGTAGGGGCGCAATATATTGCGCCCCTACAAAATCATTATTATCCGTAGGGGCGTGGTGGCGTTGGTTTTACACTATGTTGACATTTCAGGGATGCGTTTCTGGTTATAATCGGCATATTGTTCATAGCAGGAGGAGGCTCATGATGGGGTTGCGTCGTAGCGTATGGATATTGGTCTTATTGCTCTTGCCGTGCCTTGTGCAAGCACAGGGCTTAGGCGGCTTGAGTGAGGCCGACCTTGCCCTGTTAAACCGTGCCAACACTGCTGCGCTCAGTGCGCGCACGTTCAGTTATAACGTGAATGTGCTGATGGAAACGCCCTCTGGTAGTTTGCAGGCCAGCGGCGGCGGATTTTCGCAGTCACCGCGCAACGGGCTGTTCAACCGCCGCCAGCGCGCCTTTTCGATGGCGATCACGGGCAATGAAACCCTGTTGACCAACGCGGGCTTGCCGTTCAACCTGAACATGGTCATACAAGGGGAGCAATTCTACTTGCAGGGTGGGGCGTTCACCGACTGGGTACAGTTCCCGCTCAGTAGTGTCGCAGGGGGCGGGGTCAACATCCCCACCAACCCCAACAGCGACTTCTTGACGGTGGCGCGCCAAGCAGACCGCACGATTGATGGCCGTCCAGCGGCGGTATTCCTGTTCACCTATGATATGCAAGCGCCCGTCATCCGTGACGCCATTGGCCGCACGCTCGGCAGTATGCCGACCTTTGGCGGCGCGCTTGCCAGCGGCAGCGATGCTGGCGCGCTACTGCAAGGGTCACGCTTGACGCTCACCCAAGCCATTGACCTTGACAGCAGCCAACTGCGTCACGCTGATATTGATTTTGTCTTTGGGGACACCCACCTAACGCTCAATATTGGCCTCAACAACTATGACCGCCCGGTCAATATTCAAGTGCCAAGCAACGCACAAGGACTCAACCTTGCCGACTTAAACGGGGAATAGATCATTTCCCCTATACCTGCCAACCCGCTATGCTGTGGAGAATACCCCCATGACCCCCAATGATGCTCGCCGCGCCGCCCGCAATGCCGGCGCACTCGCTGCCGCCAGCATCATCACTAAGGGGATGCTGTTTGCGTGGCAAGTGGTCTTAGCCCGCTGGCTTGGAGACAGCAACTACGGCATCTACGGCACGGTGGGCGCGCTGGCGGTGATTGTGCAGGTGATCGGCAACTTCGGCATGGGTCTAATCGTCATTCGGGATGTCTCGCAGCAGCCTAGCCGCGCCAACGCCTACCTGACCGCGACGGTGTTCACCCAAACGATTTTGGGCGGGATTGCCTTCCTCATCCTCAACGCGGCGGCGTGGATCATCGGCTATGACCTGACCCTGCGGGCGCTGGTGGCGCTGACGGGCGTGGGCTTATTGTTGGATATGGTCGGCAACTTGTGCAGCGATCAACTGTTGGCGCAAGAGCGCATGGTCACAACTTCCGTCATTGAGGGCGTGCATGTCGCGCTACGGATTGCGCTGGTGGCGTGGGCGCTGGCGTCCGGCTACGGATTGATTGGGCTATACGTCGTCGGTTGGGTTGCCAGCGGCGCACGCTCGGTGATGATGGGCGCGGCGCTCTATGCGCGTGGGGTGCGGCTGTCCTTCCCCGTAGATCGTTCGGTGGCGTGGTTGTTGCTGGCGAACAGTTCGCCGTTGGCGCTGTCGGGCGTGTTGGCGTTGGCCTATCAACAGGCCGACAAGCTGATGTCTACCCGCTTTTTGGATGCCGCCTCTACGGGCTACCTCACCGCCGCGCTGGTGATTGTGCAGGGCGTGATCGAAGTGTTGAACAGCACCATCTTGATTGCCACCTACCCGATGATGTCTCGGTATTACGCCGAACGCGGCGAGATGTTCGGCTTCATTGTCGAAAAATTAGCGCTGTTCACCGCCATTGTCACTTTTCCGGCGGCGCTGGTGCTACTGCTGTTTGCGCCAGATTTGACAATCCCGTTGTTCGGGCAAGACTTCGCCCCTGCCGCCGATGTGTTGCGGCTGTTGATGGTCTACGGCGTGGCGGCCATGCTGGTGAACGTCTTCGCACAGGGGATGATGGTGCAGAACCGTCAGCGGCGGTTGTTGGTCTATCGCGTGGGCGGGCTAGTGATTAACCTCACCGTGAACGGGGTGCTGTTAGCGCTCGGCTACGGGATTATTGGGCTGGTGATCGGTTCGGCCATTGCCGAAAGCGTCGTGTTGGCCTTATTGCTCTGGACGTTCCGCGAAAACGGGCTGTTGATGCCGCGTCTGCTGGCGGGGATCACACGGCTGTTGGCCGTCAGCGCGGTCACGCTGGCGATCATGGCCTTTGTCGGTCAATGGGGCGCGTGGGCTGGGATCATTGGCGGGGCGGTTATCTACTTGGGGGGGGTGCTGCGCGGCGGCATCCTGCGCGCCGATGACTGGGATTTGCTCTATCGGCTGGTCAGCGCTATGCCGGGGGGAGCGTGGTTTGGCAGATTCTTACCAAAACCCGCTTGACCGAATATTGTCAACCGATGGACAATAACAAAAACAAGGGGGTCATACACCATGCCCAAGACACTCACGATCACACCCACCCTTGCAGGGTTGCGTACATACCGTAACGAAATTCTTGCACTGGCCGCCCAATATGGCGCGAGCAATGTGCGGGTATTCGGCAGTGTAGCACGCGGCGAAGCGACTCCAGACAGCGACATTGACCTGCTGATAGACCAAGATTGGGAACAAATTTCATCTTGGGGTGGGATGGGACTCATCATCGCGCTAGAGGATTTATTGCAGCGCAAAGTAGATGTCGCAACAGTTGACGAACTAAAGCCCATCATTCGTGAGCATGTGCTAAAAGATG
>JBMOFU010000080.1:0-13927 GCA_049318725.1 Phototrophicaceae bacterium
GGTGCCTATGGGACAAGGCCTACCACGTCCGCAAAACAGCCCAAAAACATGAACTAGCAATCACCGTAACCCTGTGTAATAGGGTTGATTTGTAAAACCCCATGCTTGGCCTATACTCAACAAGTAGCAGTTCGTCTACTAAAGGAGTACCTCTATGTCAAGCGCTTCTGGTTATGTTGGTCGTTTATTTGGGACGATCCTTGCGGGTCTGGTCTTGATTCTCTCACTGACGCCGGTATGGGTCAGCGCACAAAATTTTACCCCAATCGCAGTGGGCGGCAGTGCCACTGGCACGCTAAACGCTTCAGTGCCAAGCGCCCGCTATGCGCTGGCAGTCACGGAAGCACAAAGCGTGGCGGTACGGGTATTTGCCATCACACCGGGGTTTGCGCCCGCGCTACGGGTAGCAGACCCGTCTGGCAATGTGGTCGCCAGCGCGCTCAACTTGGCAGGCACGGCAAACGCGCAAGTGATCGGGGTTGACCTCACGTTGGGGGCGTACATCCTTGAAGTGAGCAGCGCCAACGGTCAATTGGGGGACTTCCTCATCAATGTTGAAGCAGAAGCAGTTGTGCCGCCCGTACCGCTGAACGTGGGGCAAGTGGTTGCGACTGCGGTAAGCAGCAACGAAACCCGCCGCGTCTTTTCGTTCAGCGCCAGCCCAGACACGGGGCGGCTGTTGTTCGTGCAAGGCGGCTTGCCAGATTCCGGCTCTGTGGTGACGTTGCAAGACGCCGTGACCGATGAAGTGCTTGCCACCAGCAGCGCCCGCATTCGTGGCGCACGCTTTCTCATTCCGGCTGGCACCGGTGAATATTTGGTCGAGGTGGGCTTCGGCGGCGCAGCAATCCCTGAGCCGTTTGTAATCTGCCTTGCGTTGGAATCTAACCCGGCGGGCTGTGTGATCCCCGCGTCAAGCGCTGTGGTGGCTGCCCCAACAGAGGTCATTGTACCGACCTTGCTACCCACCCAGCTTGCCCCGTTGCCCCCCTCCACTGTGTGTATTTTGGCCTCTGCCACTGGTGGGTCGGTCAATGTGCGTAGTGGCCCTAGCACGAGCTTCAACGTCATCACACAGTTGACGGGAGCCAGCATCAGCACAGTGGTGGGGCGCTTGCAAGATAACTCTTGGTATCAGATCAATGTCAACGGCTTAATCGGGTGGATTTCTGCCTCCGTGATCCGTTTGGGCGGCCCGTGTCAGGGCGTGCCAGTGGTTGCGCCGCCGACTACGATCCCAAGCAGTACCTTAATCCCGACGCTCACCCCGATAGCCACTACCCCGCCGCCAAGCACCAATCCAACGGCCATACCAACGGTTGCGCCTGTGGCGACCACCACCGCCACACTGAATTTTGGACTACCTGCCAACTTTGGCTCAACAGCGTTGACTTCGGGCTTCGTGCCAGACCCGTTTACCGTAGGGATTACGTCTGGCGGATCAGTCAATGTGGGATACTTGGGCGCTGGATGTACAGGGAATGCTACGGCTGCCCCTGATTTTAGCCTCACCTACGCCAGCGGCGCGTTCCCGGTATTGCGCTTCTTCTTTGTGGGTAGCGGCGATACGACCATGATTATCAACACGCCGGGCGGGAACTACGTCTGCAACGATGATAGCTTTGGCACCGCGAACCCTTCGATTGATTTTAATACGCCCTCTAGCGGGCGCTATGATGTCTGGATTGGGTCGTTCTCGGCGGGGTCATCAGTCACCGGTACGCTTTCGATCACTGAAAACACGAGCAATCACCCATAAATCTTGCGGACGAGGTAAGCCACATATATAGCAGAGTAGGGGGCGGCCTATGTGCCGCCCCACCTGAAACGGAGGAACACATCGGTTCCTCCCTACATCAAGACGGTTTTTGCGCTTTGATGACCCTACAGAATTGCAATACCCTCTATTGCAGCAGGTCTACCACGCTGGCGCTTAACAGTTCGATCCGCTCGAACAGGCCGGGCAAGTAGATTTTTTCGTCGTCGGTGTGGATGCCTTCGGACGGCGCGCCCATCCCACAAATGGAAGGCGTGCCTGCCCCAGAGGTGTGATTGGCGTCACTGCCGCCGCCACGCGCAATCGGCAGGGTATGATGCCCCAAGCGCGCCGAATGTTTCATCACCACATCTACCATCACTTGCGACTCTGGCGTGCGTTCCATTGGCGCGAGGAAGTTCTCCACGGTGTAGACGGCGCTTTCTGCCTTGTTGAGCTTGGCAGAAAACAGCAACGGCTCTAGGATGATCTGCTCGACTTGTTCGCGGGTGGCGATGCCGTCGGCAAGCGTGTTGTAGCGGAAGCTCACGGTGGCTTCGGCTTCGTGGGCGACGGTATTAGGGGCGGTGCCACCGTGAATCAGGCCGACGTTAACCGAGATATTGCGCGCAGTGTCGTTGAGCGCATGTAACTTGACGATCCGTTGGGCAAGCGCGTCAATGGCGCTGATCCCTAGCTCTGGGGTGCCACTGTGGGCGGCCTGCCCGACAATGCTAAAGTGTACGGAAGCGTACCCGCGCCGTTGATAGACCACACCTAAATCTACAGTGGCAGAAAGCGCCCCTTGCGGGAAGCCCGGCTCTAGGCCGATGGCAAGGTCTGCGCCGTGCGCGTTGCGGTCTGCATACCAGTCCTTGAGCGTGGGGGAACCTGTTTCTTCGTCGGCAGAAACGATCAATTGAAGGTCAAAGTCGGTGAGTAGCTGGCTGACGGCCTTCAACGTCCATAGCCCGATCACCAGCCCGCCTTTGATGTCGCCAATGCCGGGGCCTTTGACAAAGCCATCGGCCAGCGGTTCGTAGTGTTGGAACGCGCCTTCGGGCGGGTGGACGGTATCCATGTGGGCGATGAGCAAAATCCGTTTGCCGGTACCATTACCCGCTTTGATTAAGCGGTGGCGCTTATAGATTGGCTCTACAGTTAGCCCTAATTCGGCTGCAACGTGGTCAAGGACGGCCATACCTGCATCCACGCCGTCGGTGTTGGCGGTAAAGGTGTTGATTTCCACTAGGGTTTTGAGGACAGCTTCAATGTCGTGCTTTTGGGTGTCTATCCACTGCGAAAGCGTTTCTAAGGTTAGGGTTTGTTCCATAAGGGGGATTGGCCTTGTGTCAAGTCGAGATTATCAAGAGATTAAATAACGGTTACGGACGTATATTCTAACGCAGGTTGCCGACTTTTTAACGGGCAGATGAGATGCAATTCTCAAACCGCTAGGCGTAGGGGCATGATGGATCATGCCCCACGCCTGTAAAAACAGGGTTTTAATCTTTCCGAACGGAATCGTTATTGTCCGTTTTACCCCCTATCCCCGACCCTTTCCCCCGTCGGGAGAAAGGGAGAAGGGCAGTTCACGAAGGTAAAAAGTCCCTCTCCCTTTTGGGGGGGAGGGATTTAGGGAGGGGGTATGCAACGCTGAGAACTTACTTTTGACAGCTGTGGGGCATGATGGATCATGCCCCCACAAATGGTTATCCATAGGGTTAGGGCGTTGCTGCGTCGGGGTGGGCAGGCGTTGACTGCCCCAACCGCTCGTCTACATAGTCCAGCGCTTCTTCAAGCGTGGCAAACTGGGGAATTTTCACCGCGCCGAACTCTGGTTTTGCCATCATATCAATAAACAACGGAACCCAGCGGCTGGTGCCAACAAAGATCAACTGCACCCGCGGGTCAGCAGTGCCACCCGTTTCACGGGCAGAGCGTTTGATGACTTCTAACATTTCTTCAAAGTCGCTTTCTACATTAGAAACAATGTTGATGCGGAAGAACTTGCCCGAAACGTTTTGCATCAGCAAAAGCGTGTCTTCAAAGATTTGTTTGGCAATGTTTCGGTTAATGATTCCCAAAAGACGAAAGATAATCACAGGCTTGTCTTGCAAGCGTGTAACTTCATATTCAGGGCGCTGGATGCTATAGTACATGACTGTGCCTTTATACAGAGCGTGAATTTCAAATAAATGTATTATCTTGATTGCGAGTTTTGCGGACAAGGCAAGCCTTGTCCCTACAGGATGGAATCGCATTTCAACGGTTATGTGGGGACGCCCCCCGCCGCCGCGCCCACCCCACATAACCGAGCGCAAAACCCAACGACACCAAAGCAATCAACATGCTTAAGGCCATCGCTTCGGCGCGGGCATTCAAGTCTGGGTCAAGGAATAGCTGCACCGCCTTGACGGGCAACGCACGCGGGAACAAAATCCCCACCAGTTGCGGCACTTCATACGCGCCAAACACAAACGTCAAGACCAACAAGCACGCCCCCCCCAACGACGGGGCGATCAACGGCAAGGTGATGTAGCGCAACCGATTCAGCCAGCTTGCCCCCAACGTTTGCGCCGCTTCATCGTACACAGGGGGGATGCCTTCCAGCGCCGCCAACACGACCAGCGTGATAAACGGCGTTTCCTTCCAGATATACGTGAGGATGATCCCTATGCCGTAACGGTCTCGCACCAAAATCGGGAAGTCTGCCGGCACTTGAATCCAGCCCAACGCCGCCGCCCCCCGCGCCACCAACCCGCTCGACGACAGCAGGAACAGCATCCCGGCGGCGGTCACCATGTGCGGGATCGGCAACGAGAACTGCAACGCAAAGATGCCCCACCCACGCCCGGCAAATTGCCCGCGCAACAGCAGCGCCAACCCCACCCCCAACACCGCAGAGAGCGCCGTACTCACAACGCTCGTCCACAAAGACAGTTGAATCCCTTCGCGGATCGGCGGCCAATAACGCGGGTCGGTGAACAGCGCACGGTACGCGGCGAAAGACAATGACTCATTGCCCAGTTGAGCGTTCCAGCCCAAGCTCTGCAACAGCGCATAGCCCACCCCGCCGAAGAACAGCACCCCAATCAACAACAGGGTTGGGGCAAGCATCAACCAAATTTGCCAACGTGCAGGCGGTTGCATCAGGGGAATTTTCAACTCTCAGTGACGGACACACACTAGGATGATACAATAGATTCTCTATCATCGCGTGAAATCTGTGTGAGGCTTACCAGAATGGCCGTGCGTAGCGCCACAAACCAATATCGCGGGATCAATGCCCATCTGCACAGCTTTTTTCAGGCGCATGGGGGATGGTCGAGCTTCCATACCAGCTTTATCGCCGCGCTTGCCCGTGACTTAAACCGTTTACTACCGTCGGGCTATGTGGTGGATATTGAACAATCCTTGCAAATCCGTGAAGTTCACCCAGACACCGGCGAACGCCTACGCCGCCCTGAACCCGACCTGACGATATTCCGCACGCCACAGGCCAGCGCGTTTCCCCCTAGCGGGGCAACAGTAGCAACCCTCACCCAAACCATTGCAGCAACCTTTGACCTCACAGAGGAGTTGTACTACCGCGCATTGGTGATCTATCAACTCCTCGATAGCGACGTACTCCCCGGCCAACCCCTCACGCGCATTGAGTTACTTTCACCGACCAACAAACAGGGGGCGGGGGCAGTCCAGTACCAAGAGAAGCGTTACGGCGCACTCCGCAGCGGATTAGCCCTTATAGAACTGGACTGGCTACATGAAACACCGCCGACGATTCACGGCTTACCACATTACCCCGACGCGCCGAACAGCCACGCCTATAGCATCACCGTGAGCGACCCTACCCCCACCTTTGATGACGGTCACGCCTACACCTACGCCTTTGATGTAGATCAGCGCATCCCAATTGTGGAGGTGCCGCTAGGCGTTGGGAATAGCATCTCGGTTGACTTCAACCCCGTTTATGATGATGTTTATGCGGGTTTAGCAGCCTATAGCCTAAGGGTAGACTACAGCCAACCGCCCGCAAATATGACCCGCTACAGCACCCTTGACCAAAAACGGATTCAGCACCGCATGGCCGCTGTCCTTAACCCGCCCACACCGTCATAAGGCAAAAAGTTCCGCTTCGTTTAGCAGGAGGGGTTTAAGGAGGGACGGCGTGCAAACGTTCAACGCCTTGAACTTTTCTGCGGCGCTGTGTACCCTATCCTACATCATTGGGCAATCCATTTGCGGGGGAGATTCTTTCAATGGCTCAAAGCGTACAACCAAACGAAAAATCTAAACGCGCCAGCTTCAGCCTTGATGACGCCGCCGTGATCTTGATCCCCATTGGACTATTTTTGTTGGCCGTCACGCTCTACATCGGCACATTTGACGCCGAACTGATGTATAGCTGGGACGACCAACGCTACGTCACCTATAACCCCTACTTTGTGCCAGATGGCGTCACCGCCCAAACCTTTGCCGGCATTTGGTCAGAAGATTACTTTGCCTCTTACATCCCTGTCACGTTGACCAGCTACGCGCTGGAATATGCCCTTTGGGGGCTGAACCCTGCGGGCTATCACATCGTCAATGTGCTGTTACACGGGCTGGTCGGCGTGTTGACCTACTACCTGCTGCGCCACCTTAGCGGGCATCCCATCGTTGCGGGCATCGCAACTGTGTTGTTCATTGTCCATCCCGTCAATGTCGAAAGCGTCGCATGGATCGCCGAGCGCAAAAACCTGCTAGGGATGCTGTTCTTCATCATCACCTTTTTGGCGCACATCCGCAGCGGTGTGCTAGAAAGTGAGGGCAAACCCGCCCGCGCATGGGGATGGCTGGCGCTGTGCTACGGCCTGTTCACAGTGACGATGTTCAGCAAAACCGCCGCCATCGGCGCACCGTTGCTGTTCTTCCTCTATGATTGGGAATGGCGCAAAATTCACCCGATCAAGGCGGCGTTGCGTGTCGCGCCCTACGCCCCGATTGTAATCATCGCCGCATGGGTGCAAATCGTCGCCCACCGCGCTGTAGACGGCATCAAACCCGCCTTTGGTCAAAACGTCCTAGACCGCATCCGCCTATTTTTGGTAGTTGCATGGGAATATCTCGTCTCGCTCGTCGCGCCGTTCGATCTCAACAATATGTACATCTACAGCGTGGCAGACATCCGCAGCAATTGGTTTGGGCTACTACTTGGGGCGGCGTTCATCCTGTCTTTGCTGGCGCTGGCGCTATTCGGCCAACGCTTGGGGCGCATGGTCAGCGCGTGGATTGTCGTGTTCATGTTGCCTGTTTCCAACATCATCTCGATTGCCATCCAGCGCGCAGACCGTTATATGTACTTCGTCACACCCGTCGTATTTCTGTTAGTGGGGGTCGCCGTCATTTGGCTGTGGTACCGCATGACCGACTGGCGTCAGCAAATTGTGCTGGCGGGCTTGGTCGGCGGCATCATCTTAGCGCCGATGGCGCTCACCGTCCCGCGCATTGAAGTTTGGGATAACGAAGGGGCGCTGTGGCGCGACCACCGCGAAACCTACCCCACCAGCAACACCGGCCTGCTGAATGAAGGTGTCTATTACTTTGCCGTTGGCGACTACCGCCAAGCCGAATTTATCCTCACGCGCCTTGTGAACCTCCACCCCACCACATGGAAGGGCTACCGCCTGTTGGGGCGCATCGCCCACAGTGAGGAACGCTGGAACGACGCGGTACGCAACTTCCAACTGTCTTGGGACTACGCCACCCAGCAAGGTGCGCTTGATGAAATTGGCATTGAGGCGGTATTCGGTGAAAGCCTGTTCAACGCCGGGTTAGCGCGCCACAATCTTGGGGATTATGACGGCGCCAACGCGCTGTATCAGCGCGCAAGCCAGTACATGCCCAATAATCCAGCGCTTTACAACAACATCGGCTTCAACTTCTTTACCGCTGGCGCCCCCACCCCCGCCATTGAAGCCTATCAAGCGGCGCTCAAACTCAATGCAGACTATCTTTTAGCCTACCGTAACCTGCTCACCGCCGCCAATAGCTTAGGCAACACTGAGCTTGCTACCTTTGCCACCGAAAATATTGTGCGCTTGGGCGGCACACCGTAACCTAGCCGACAATCGTGTTCTTGAAAACCCGATGATTTCAGCGGCGGACGCCCCGGTGGGTCGTCCCTACAAACCGTTATGGCCTGTAGGGGCATGAACTATCATGCCCCATAGGCACCCACTTAAGGATTTGCTGACATTGTTTTTCGCCTGTAAAACACGGACGCCCCGGAGGGTCGTCCCTACACAACCCTTGTGACCTGTAGGGACGTGCCACTGGCGCGTCCGTATAACCCCTAAAAACCCGAAAATGTGCATGATCGTGTTAAGTGGGTACACATGGGACGAGCCTGCCTCGTCCGCAAAACGATGTGTCTTCCGTCTTTTCGGGTACGCCGTACAACCGCGAATGTCACCTAAGGATCGGTGAAAATTTGCCCGCATTTTGTGCAGTCCCCTATACGTTTTTCCGCCGCCGCTGAATCTGTGTTAAGCTAGTCGCACATCTATTTGCGCGGTCTTATCACACAGGAGGCGGCGGCCTTGTTGAACACGCTCCGTAAACCACACATTGCTTTCTGGGTACTTTTGGCGGCCTTCGCTGCCGTGTTAGGGGTTGGGGGGGCGTCAACCTTTGCCCAAACCATCGTCACGATTGACTACTCAACAGGTGGCACCGGCGGCACATTCCCCGACACCTTGCTACGCACAGAAATTGATAACCCTAGCAACAACGGCAACATCATTGAGCTAAAAGGCGGGGGTAGCGCCACAACCATCCTTGTTACAGCCCCCTTTGAGATTACTCAGAACATTACCATCCGCTCCACAGACAACGAAGCCATACTCACAGCACAAGGTACAACCAACGTCCTATTTAACGTGGCCGCTGGCGTCACCCTCACCCTAGAACGGATCAACCTTGACGGCTCGAATCAGGCTCGCGGTATCGTTGCAGCGGCGGGCAGTAACGTCACCTTCCGCGATGCCACGTCAATCAACGCCATGAGTGGGGCAAACGGCGCGGCATTTAGCGTGGCAGGGGCAACCTTGACCATTGAGGACACCAACTTTAGTAGCAACATCGGCACAGACGGCATCATTTTCGTTAGCGGGGCCAGCACCCTCACCCTGAGGGATACGGCCTTTGTCAGCAACGGCACCAGCGGCACGGCCAATCGCGGCGTTGTCACCATCACAGGCACAGGTAACAGCCTGATTGAGCGCAGCCGATTTTTAGGCACCAATACCGCAACCGCTGGTAACGTCTATCACAGCAGTACAGGCACATTGAACCTACGTAACAGCGCCGTGGCCGTGCAAAATGGGCTAGGCTCGGTCGGCGTGACGGTGGCCGCAGGGACGCTACAGGCCAGTTACGTCAGCATCTCTGGCAGTGGCGGCAAGAGCATCACCAACGCTGGCGGCACCATCATCGTCAAGAACAGCATCCTTTACAGCTATGGCACAGCCTCCCCCTGTAGCGGAACCTTGAGCTTACTCGGCACCAACTTCATCCAAACTGATGGAAGCTGTACGCTTGGCGGCGCAGGGATCAACGTCAGCGCTGACCCCAAACTCAACCCCGCCAACTTCACCCTCAGCAACGACAGTCCCGCCATAAATCGTGGCGAATCCGGTTCCTGTACTGACCAAAACGGAAATTCCCTTACGCCAGACTTTAACAATGTCGCCCGCCCACAGGATGCTAATTGTGATGTCGGCGCGTCTGAAGTTGGGGTAAATAGTGTCACCCCCCCAGAAGTTGTCCTTAGCCCCGCCACTACGACCGTCACCGAAGGCGGCACGGGGAGCATCGTCACCTTTACCTTGAACATCTTCCCGATTAGCCCGGTAACGGTCAACATCACCGACAACGACCCCGACTGTGACATCAGCGGGACGAGCGTCACGCTTAACAGCACCAATTGGCGAACTGGCACTACACTGACTGTGACTCCGGTCAACGACACCCTCCCCGAAGGCGATCACACCTGCACCCTTGTGACTTTGAACGCTGTTTCTGGCGATGCGCTCTACAGCGGGCGCGCCATCCCCGATTTGGTATTCACGGTGATAGACAATGACTTATCTGCCAACCCAACCGTCAGCGTAGATTTAAGCCAGTTTTTGGCGCGGCGCACCTCCCCCACTCCAGTGACCAGCGCTGGCACAAGCACCAGCATCCAAGAAGGGGAACTCACCGGGCGCTCAGTTTTCCTTACCCTAGATACCCCACCCACAAGCCCGCGTAACGTCACCCTAAGATTCACCGATACAGCCAACGGACTCGGTAAACGCGAATGTACCTTCCAGCAAGGGCTAGATGTCTACGAGACGAGCATTGCCTTGAACGCAGACAACTGGGATGCACTGGATGCGCTAAGACAGCAGGTCATTATTTTTGCCCAAGATGACGGCGAAACCGAAACCGCCGTATCTACCGGCAATCCCGGCGCTTCTCCCTGCCGCCTTGAGGTACTGGACAACGGCACCCTAGAAAGCACCTATGAGATTGACACCGCCATTGACCTCGCGCAGCAAATCCTTGTGCAGTCTTTCACGCCCAGTTTGCAAGAATCCTTCACCAGCAGCGGCAGCATAAACTATAAAACCTTGCGCTCCATCTTGACCGCAGGGGAAAGCTATCGGGTGACCCTCATCAGCAGTAACACCCGTTGCCAAGTATCCCCTTCCACCTTCATCCTAGATAGCGCCAACACCGGGCAAACCACCGTCACCGTCAGCCTTACCAGCGACGGCGGCGCGCAAAGCCCGGCACAAACCTGTACCATCACCGGCACGGTGACCGCCGCCAACCCCACCCCCGCCACAGCGGTGACTGTGGCAACCGTGAACATCAGCGTTTTAGCAGACCCCCTTGCCGACAGCAATTTGTTGCTCACTGGCGCAAGTGATACCAGCCTCAACGAAGGGGAAAGCACGACCTTTACGATTGCGCTCGAAAATACCGTAACCACCCCAGTAACCGTCATTGTGAAAGAACAAGCCCGTAACCCTAGCACGCCGCAACAATGTAGTGTGCTGGCACTGCCCAGTAGCGACAGCAGCAACCCTATCAGTGCTACCGCCTCTATGGATGGCCGCACCACACAGACCTTCCAAGTCACTGCCATAGATGACCTTGTGGCAGATGGCACGCCACACAACTGCACTATTGGCATCTACAAAAAGACCAGCACAGAAGTGCTTGTTTCTAGCTTTGTTGTGACCATCAACGACAACGATGTGAACAAAGTCTACTTGGATCCCAACCCACCCGTCGGACAAAACTTCATCTTTGCAGAAGCGAAAACCTTCACCTATAGCTTTACCTTCGACCCCGTTTCTAATGTCAACATCGTATTTACCGCAGAAACCCCCTCCACTTGCACCGCTGTGGGCAGTTCTATTGCCTTTAGCACTACAGTGCGTACGGCAACGATCAGCGTCCTGCCGTCTTCCGCCACTGCCGGGCAGTGCCGGGCAGTGCCGTATCAAGGCAGTGTTAGATACAAACCTTGCCGTGATTGCCGATGAAGACGCAGACATCCCAGACATCGTTGGGCAAGTAGGCCCACGGGTCACTGATCCGCCATCTTCAGTCACAACTACCGCCACCGTTACAACGCCCGTCGCCACCAGCGCGGTTGTCAATGCCGCGGCCACTGCTGCCGCCATCCCTGCAACCCTATCCCCAGACCTGCCCCCGCCAAACAGCCTGCGCGTGATTGAGGAGGTGGATTACTTGCCCATCCGCACCGGGCCATACTTAGGGGCAACCATTAGCAATTTTGCCCTGCGTAACGAAAATCCGGCAGAAGCAGATTCGCCCTTAAACTTCTACGTAATCTTGGCAAAGAGCCTTGACGAAAACGGAGAAACGATCTGGTATCAGGTGCGCGTCAACGGCACCATCGGCTGGATATCTAGCGTTTCAGTTACCGCCAACATAGACAACGAAGCATTGCCTGTGGCGGGGAGCATCTTTGACCAAATCGAAAACGCGCCAGACTTAGGCATTTCTGGCTACATCGTTCGTGAACGCCTTGTCTACCGCCGCCCAAGCCGCCGCGCCGCGCAAATCGGCAGCGTCGGTGCCGGGTCTACCGTCAGCATCATTGGGCGCACCCGCGAACACCCCTACGATGACTGGTATCAGGTGCGCTTTGCAGGCGGCACCGGCTGGATTGAAAGCGAACAACGCCGCGAAGCAGACCCCGCCGTCAGCGTCAACCCAGACAACATCCGTCAGGTGCCAGTGCGCTAAAATCCGCTACCGTTGTAGGGGTATGAAGTAGGGGCGACCCGTTGGGTCGCCCCACACCTGTAAAAACAGGGTTTTAATCTTTCCGAAGGGAATCGCTATTGTCCGTTTTACCCCTATCCCCGGCACTTTCCCCCGTCGGGAGAAAGGGAGAAGGGCAGTTCACGAAGGTAAAAAGTCCCTCTCCGGCAGGGGGAGGGATTTAGGAAGGGGTTGACCGCACCACGCGCTTGAGCTTGGTCATCCCCGCTGGCGGGTTTGCTTCCCCGCCAAAGCTGATCTGTACGGCATCGGCATCTTCCCCCGCTTGACGGATCGCCGCCCGCAGTTCATGCACAATCGCCCGTTCTGCCGCTTCTCGCAAGGCAGCATCAACCGCCAACGCCACCGTGATCTGGTCGGGCGCAGCCTGCACCACGCGGTAAGCCGTTGCCTGTGGCGCGCCGACCATCACCGCCCGCCGCACAAAATCGGGGAACAAGCGCCCGCCATTCGGCAGGATAAACACATCATCTGCCCGCCCTGCCACCTGTTCCAGCGCCAATAACGGAGACCCGCACGGGCAACGCGTCTCACGCTCTGTTAGCACATCATTCAACCGATAGCGGATAATTGGCTGGCTGGTGCGGTTAAAATCCGTAATAATCGGGATGAAGCGCCGTGCATCCAGCCGTTCTCGCTGGATTGCCACAATATCCTCATGCAGATGCAACGTTCCATAGCGGCATGTACTCCCCAAAAACCCCTCTGTGCATTGATACACCTGATGGACGGGTTCGCCAAACGCCGCCGCGATGATCGCCGCGTCTACTGGCTCTAGCACTTCTGCCACCGAAACGACCTTGCGCGGCTGGATCATCAGTTCCCGTGCGGCTTGCGCTTCGGCCAGCATCCGCAACAACGACGGCGGCGCAACCAAAATCGTCGGCTGGAGCGCGTTCAGGCGGCGGATATGGTCTGCCAATGGGGTCATCAGGTCAAAAAAGGCAAAGCGATAGTGCCGCCCGCCGACGCTTTCATACAGGGTGCTGTTCGCCCGCAAGAAAAACGCAATCCGTTGCGGCGTGAGCAGCGTTTGGTCATACGGCAGGATTTTCGCAATCGCCGCGCCAGCCCAGCGCGCCCGTTCCGCAGCGCTGGCGATGAATACCCCACGATTGCCCGAAGTCCCCGAAGACAACCCCACTGTGATCCCGCGCACGGTCGGGGAAAAATCGCGGCTGGCTTCGGCCTGTAGCGATGCCTCAAACGCTTCATGGAGCGTCAAGCCAACGGTATTCAGGCGGTCAAAGTTCACCATCATCAGCGCTTTGTCCACAATCGGGAACTCGCGCCACTCGGTGACAGGCCGCCCGCCGCTGTAATCACGGTAAAACGCCGATTTCGGCAACATCCGCCGCAAAAACCGCTCCACTTGCCCCGCTTGCCACGCCAGCAGATGATCGCGGTCACGAAAGCGCCGATAGCGGATTTCGGCAAACGTCGCCAATGTCGAAAGCGTGTTTCGCATAAGGGGCAGTTCCATTAGGAATGCAATACAATACGTTGCGTCGGTCTGAATGAGCGCTCTTTCTCTCTCTACGAAAGGGAGAATCAGCCTGTAGGGACGACACCTGTGTCGTCCGTTAGACCCGCAAATGCCATATCAGCACTTAAACAGGGGTGATTTTGACCAGATACTTGATCTTTTCATCTACTGCAAGCGCCTCAGCATTTTGCAAAAACGCGATCACCTGTTCACGCCGCACACTGGGGAAATCATCCAAGAAGGCATCCAACGTTTCCCCCGTGATGAGGTAGTCAATCAAGTTTTGCACAGGAACACGGGTACCACGAAAAACTGGCATCCCCCCAAGAATATCG
>JBMOFU010000081.1:0-13914 GCA_049318725.1 Phototrophicaceae bacterium
AGGGGCATGATATATCATGCCCCTACGGATCACAACGGGTCGTGGGGGACGCCCGATGTGGCGTCCCGTTTGGCTCGATGATTTGAAATCTAAATCGTTTCTCCGTAAGATCATGCCCTTGCCCGATTGGCCTATACGTCGGCGATGTAGCGCGGATAGGTGCTTTTGGCGGCATCGGCCACCGTGAGGTCAAGGTCAAGCGTGATGAACGGCACGCTGGCAGTTGTGACCGCCAAAACGTTGCCGTTGGGGTCTACTGCCCATCCTCCACCGCCGAAGCTACCCGCTCCCACGCGGTTAGCAGACAGATGATAGGCGCCTGCAACCGCCGCGTTCGTGCGCCCACAGGCCAACCACTTATCAAGCGTTGCGCCTTCGGTGGCGCGTGGCGCAAATAACACAGTTGCCCCTGCTTGCCCATACGCCCGCGCTGCCTGTGTAAACCAAATTTCGCTACAGATGGTGAATCCCGCGCAAAAATCCGCAGTCACGAACGGCACAAACGTTGGCGCTCCAGCGCTGTACCATGCCGCTTCCCACACCCCATCTTCGTTGGGCAAATAGACTTTATCGTGCAGGTCGCGTAAGCCATCCAGCGCACCCCACAAAAAACCGGTATTGTAGCGCGCCCCGTTGCGGATCGTCGGGCGGGTGGCCGCCACCCACTGCACCCCTAGCTCCGGCAGCCGTTGAATCCAGTGCAGGTGGGTTTCTACAGCCGTTTGCCAATCTGCGGGTTGTACGTCTTGGGAGGCAGGCAACCAGCGGTAAAAGGGCATCTCTGGCAAGATCACGCCGTTGCTGTGATGGGCGTGGGTATGCTCACACAGGCCTTCCCAGTCTTGGGAAAATGTCTCTGGCTGTTCAGTAGGGAGTTGCGTGATGGTCAAGCGCATAGTATTTTAACCCATTACCTTTCTTTTATATAAATACGGTGATTGCTAGTGACCGAGTTTAACGCCTTAAAGACGGACGACACCTGTGTCGTCCCTACAAAACCGTTGAAATAATACAACATCCTGTAGGGACAAGGCCCGCCTTGTCCGCAAAACTGTGTAAAAACATGAATTCGCAATCACCGTTATAAATACCTGCGTTCACCACTCAGGTACCCAATAGTTCGTGTACGAGCATGACCTACAAGGCCGATTGCGCTTGACAGTGTAGCCAGTGGCGCCATTCAAAACAAGAGACTTTCATTAGGCTCTGCTATACTATTGCCGTTCTTACAACTCAACGAAAGACACTGCCCGCCATGCTAGACGCGCTAAAAAACACCCTCCGCAATAGCCCCCTGCGTGCCGTTTATTTGTGGTTTGCCAACCGCTACCGGCAGGGAAGGCGGCTATTCATCTATCCTGAAACGGCGCACGTTGGCCGTACAGACTATGATGATTATTGGGATACCAAATTTGCGGGCGCAGGGAATCTATCGGACTGGCGCAGGCGTCGTGCAGAGGCGTTTGCCGGCATGTTGAGCGCCCATGACCGCGTGTTGGATTTAGGCGTCGGGGACGGCGCACTGCTCAAATACTTGATTGAGCGCGTTCAGATAGACGGCTATGGGCTAGATATTTCTGAAAAGGCTGTCGAATTTTGTCGTGCCAACGGCCTGAATGTTGATCTGGCCGATGTCAACCAACCGCTAGACCGCTTTATCACCGCCCCGTTTGATTACGTCATCTGCTCAGAGATCATTGAACACATCCCCGACCCCGAAGGGTTGCTCAACAGCTTGCGGCCCCATGCCCGCAAGGGGATTATTGTTTCTGTGCCGAACACGGGCTTTTATACGCATCGGCTACGCTTGTTATTGGGGCGCTTTCCGCTTCAGTGGGTGGTTAGTCCGGGGGAGCATTTGCGCTTCTGGACGTATGCGGACTTTCGCTGGTGGGCAGGTCAAATGGGCTTTCGTGTGGTGCAGGCGGTTCCCTATGAAGGAACGCCCGTGTTGAAAGACCTTTGGCCGAGCATGTTCGCCGCCGCGTTTGTCTATCTGCTGGCAGATCAAACGCTACCGCCGATGTGAGGGGGACACATCGGCGGTAGGCGCTTTTGCTATGGCGGTTGCACTCAAGCGACCAAGAGGGGTTGGGCTTGTGGGGAATTACTGCCGCTTGGTGAACTTACAAACATTGTTTCATGACTAGATAAGACCTCAATAAAGCCCGCTTAAACGCCAGATGAAAAAAACTTATCCTCATTAGCGTTACTCGCTCAACAGCCAAGCCCGCGCTTGTGCTTCTTCTGCAAAGATTTGCCGCTGGCGTAGGTTGGGTTCAGCATTGACCAATACCTTAGACACCGCCTCTGCCAATTCGACGGTATTGACCACAATGGCGGTGCGCCCCGCCACTTGCCTGAATAGGCGGGTGGATTGGTCTAATTGCTGAAGCGCCTGCGGGTTTTCGACCCGTGTAAAGCGCACCACAATCAACACATCCAATGGGGCGTTGTCGGTGTGGGTATCTAAGACAAACTGCAAATCGCGTAACCAAAAGTCAAGGGTTTCACGGCTGTTGTCGTAAAACAGGTAACACAGTAACGTGCCGTCACGTTCCCATGCTTTATCATAACGCTGCATTGGCTTCCCCTGTAGCTGTTATCCAGTAAAACGCGGGCGCCACAGATGGCGTCCCTACACAACCGTTGAAAATGCGACCCCATCCTGTAGGGGCGCAGCGCGCTGCGCCCCTACAAAACGTTAACACCCGCAGCACTAACTCTCAGTCAAGTTTTGCGGCGGTGGCGGTACAATCGTGGTGGCTAAGAACACCGCAATCAGCCCAAAGAGGAATCCGCCGATGTGCGCCCAATACGCCACATTAGAGATCGCCCCACTGGGTGCAATCGCGGCAAAGCCAGAAAACAACTGAAGCGCAAACCAGTAGCCGATGCTCAAAAAGGCAGAAATATTTCCCACTGGGCCGATCCCGCCAAAAATCGGAATGAGCGTGCGTACCTTCGTGCCGGGGAACATGAGGATGAAGCCCCCCAATAGCCCGCTGATGGCACCGCTGGCGCCCACCAACGGCACATTGCCCGCCGTCATGTAGGGGAGTTCACAGCCTAGCGAACGGGTAGCGGCTTCCACCCCTGCATGGATAAGCACGGCGGCCACGCCAGAGAGCAAATAGAAGCCCAAAAAGCGGGAATGCCCAAAATATTCCTCAAGCGAGGGGGCAAACACCACTAAGAACAACATATTGCCAAACAGGTGAGCAAACCCGCCATGCAAGAACATGCTGCGGAGGATGTCTAGCCATGTTTTGGGATGAAAGAACTGGGTGGCAACTTGGCAGGTCGTGATGGAAATGTCCATGAAGACGCGGTTGACATTGGCATCTGGGAGGAAGACTTCCCAAATAAACACGAGGATGTTGACCAACACCAGCGCGTAGGTCATATAAGGCCGAACGTCCGTGCGGCGCAGCAGTTTTAATGGGATCATTTGGGTAGCAAGCCCCTGATTATATGGTAGATAGCCTCTAGTATAGCATATGAGCGCTTTAGGATGATGATAACGTTTATAAGGGCTATAGGCGCGGCGCGCCGTGTGTTATCGGGGTAGGGGCGCAAACTATTGCGCCCCATCGCTGTCAAAAGTAAGTTCTCAGCTTGCACAACCCCTCCCTAAATCCCTCCCCCCAAAAAGGGAGAGGGACTTTTCACCGTCGTGAACTGCCCTTCTCCCTTTCTCCCGACGGGGGAAAGGGTCGGGGATAGGGGTAAAACGGACAATAGCGATGCCGTTCGGAAAGATTAAAACCCTGTTTTTAGAGGCAGGGGCGCAATATATTGCGCCCCTGCCCGCCACAATGCTTTGGTAGGGTCGCCCCGTTGGTGAGATCGTCCGCTTGACAAGCCGCCCATTTGTGGCTACCCTAAAATCGCAACTGAACATCAACCAACAGCGTTGAACCAGAGTAGTACACCCCCAGACGATGTTACAGAGAGCGGCGCATTGCTGAGAGCGCGGCACAGACGCGGGTGTGGAATGGACTGGGAAGCTGCACGCGCCAAACGGGAAAACGTTGCCCGTAGTAGTGCGTGCCGGGAGCGCCCCGTTACCGTAGCGCCGTGTGATCCCTCTTTCAATCACACACCAAGAGCGCACGCCCTGCGTGCGAAACAAGGTGGCACCGCGAGATTACCCCCCTCGTCCTTGTATTTGGCGAGGGGTTTTTGCATCCCCATCACGGATGCCGAAAGGAACAACCCGCTGTGGCACTTTCCCCTGCTGTGATTCAGGCGCGCCCAGAAGCGACCCCAAGCCGCGCCCAAGTGCGTGACTTGCTCCAAAGTGGGCAGCGCGTCCCAATCTACCAAACATTGCTGGCCGACCTTGAAACGCCTGTGTCTTTATACCTCAAGCTCGCCCAAACTGGGCAATATACCTTCTTGCTAGAAAGCGTCGAAGGCGGCGAACAGGTGGGGCGCTACTCGTTCATGGGCGTCAACCCACGCGGTATCGTGACCGTCAAGGACGGCATCGCCACCATCACCCTTGATGGCGAAACGACATCACGCCCGCTTGATGCTGGCGAAGACCCGTTGCATGTGGTCAAAGCGACCTTTAACGACGCGCCGCCGATTTCCGTCGCCAACCTGCCGCGCTTTGTCGGCGGGGCAGTGGGCTACATCAGCTATGATGTGGTGCGCTACTTAGAAGCGTTGCCCAAGACCGCCCGCCAAGAAATTGACGTGCCAGAGTTGGCCTTTATGCTGCCCGACACGCTGGTGATCTTCGACCATGTGAAGCGCCAAATCACCATTTTGGCGAACACCCGCCCCGAAGATAGTCCAGACAGCGCCTATGACAACGCGCTGGCGCGCATCAACGCGCTGGTGCAAACGGTCAAGCAGCCGTTGCCGACCATCCCCGTTGCGCCCTATGTGATGAACGACAGCGCCGAATCGAATATGTCCCAAGCCGACTATGAAGCCGCCGTCCGTGAGGCCAAAGAATACATCGCGGCGGGCGACGCCTTCCAGATTGTGCTGTCGCAACGCTTCAAGCGCCGCACCAGCGCGCCGCCGTTTACCATCTATCGGGCGTTGCGGGCAACGAATCCATCCCCGTATATGTTCTTTTTGCAGTTCGGCACAGACTTCACGCTGATGGGCGCTTCGCCAGAGATGATGGTGCGCCTAGAGGACGGCATTGCTGAATCGCGCCCGATTGCTGGCACACGCAAGCGCGGCCAAACCGAACAAGAGGATAAAGCGCTTGGCGATGAACTGTTGGCCGACGAAAAAGAGCGCGCCGAACACGTCATGCTGGTGGATTTAGGCCGCAACGATCTAGGTCGTGTGTGCGACTACGGCACGGTGCGCGTCCCGCAGATGATGTTCATTGAGCGCTATAGCCATGTGATGCACATCGTCAGCCGTGTGACGGGCAAGCTACGCGCAGGCATGGACGCCTTCGACCTGTTGCGCGCGACCTTCCCGGCTGGCACGCTCAGCGGCGCGCCCAAAGTGCGGGCAATGGAAATCATCGAACAGTTAGAAGGCACCCGCCGCGCCACCTATGGCGGCGCAGTCGGCTATTTTAGCTACGACGGCAGCATGGACACCTGTATCACCATTCGTTCGATGTTGATGCAGGGCGATACCGTCTATGTGCAGGCCGGCGCGGGGATCGTGGCCGACAGCGACCCGACCCGCGAATTTGAAGAATGCCACAACAAAGCCCGTGCGGTCTTGGCCGCTATTGAATACGCCGAACGGGGATTGTAAAACCCCTGTTGTGATTGGTAGGGGCATGGCGCACCACGCCACTACAACACCTGCAATCTACGTAGGGGCGCAATGCATTGCGCCCCTACAAACCAACATCATCTATCGCATAAAACAGGGGGAATCCCACCATGATTCTTGTGATTGACAACTACGACAGCTTTACCTACAACATCGTGCAAGAAATGGGCGAACTCGGCGCGGAACTGTGCGTTTATCGCAACAATGACCTAACCGTTGAGCAAATTCGGCAAATGGCGCCGTCGCATATTGTGATCTCTCCCGGCCCCGGCGACCCCACCGATTCTGGCGTATCGCTAGAGGTCTTGCGCCAACTCAGCCCAACCATCCCCACGCTAGGCGTATGCTTAGGCCATCAGGCCATCGGCTATGTGTTCGGCGGCAACGTCATCCGTGCCGAGCGGCTGATGCACGGCAAAACCAGCCAAGTGACCCACAATGGCGACCCGCTCTTTGCCAACATCCCCACAACCTTTCAAGCCACACGCTACCACAGCTTGATCGTGGAGCGCGCCAGCCTGCCAGCCTGCTTGATCGAAACCGCCACCGCCGACAGCGGCGAGATCATGGGCTTACGCCACGCAGACTACCCGATTGTCGGTGTACAGTTCCACCCAGAAAGCATCCTCACGCCGCAGGGCAAGACGATTTTGCAAAACTTTATGGAAGGGGTGTTTTTAGGCACGGCGCAAGCATGATGGGCAGTGTAGGGACGCCATTCTTGGCGTCCGTCGTTTTACAGCATCATGCCCTAATGAATATGCAGTTGATCCGCCGCAAGTTGGGTGCAATTTGATAAAATACCGTTCAAGCGGCGTTATTTTGAGGTTAATCTTGTGTCAGCGCATTATCTGTTCTACTGGACGCTAAAACGGGTGGAGTATCACTATTTCGGCGGCGTGCTGGATCACCTCAGCGGCAATACGCTGCAAGCGGTCAACGTCGGGGATGTGCTGTGGGTGGTTACGGCCTGTGGCGGGGATTTATTGCTCGTTGGGCGCTTGCAGGTTGGCGAACGGATAGACGCCGCCGAAGACGGGCGCTTTCTCGATCCGTTTAGCCTGCGCCAAGCCCGCTGGCATCTGTTGGCCGCCGACCACAGCGCCCAAGCGCTGCAATGGATTAACCTCACCGAGCAACACATCACCTTTAGCTTGCGCTTTAGCAGCACCGCAGACCGTTTGCGCCTGAACCGTCATGGGCGGCTGAACACCGTTTCGTTATACCGCCCGCGCCGCCTCACCGATGATTCTGCTGCACTCTTAGCATACCTGTGGCACAGTGAAGACGGGCAATCCAGCCCAGAATTGGCCGAACCCACCGAAGCGCCGCTACTCTATGCCGAAGGGCGGGCAAATGTGCGCGTGCGGCAGGTACGCCAGCGCAGCCAAGCCCTCACCTATCAGGTTAAGCGCCGCTCTTTAGAAACCGACGGCGATCTACGTTGTGGGGTGTGCGGCATGAGCTTTGGGCAGGTCTATGGGGAACTGGGGGCGGGATACATCGAAGCCCATCACCCCGAACCGATTAGCCACTTTGCTGGGGAACAGTTCACCGACGCCGACGACATCGTGTTGCTGTGCGCCAACTGTCACCGCATGGTTCACCGCCGCAATCCGCCGTATAGCATTCAAGAACTCCGCGACGCTGTAACCGCACAGCGTCACTACACCGATAAGGACAATCACCCATGACTGAAATGACGATCCAACGGGCGCTGGATATGCTCGGCAAGTTCGGCCATTTGCAAGCAGATGAGGCCGAAGCCGTGATGAATCAAATCATGGCAGGCAACGCTACTGAGTCGCAAATTGCGGCCTACTTAATGGCCTTACGCATGAAGGGGGAAACCCCCGGCGAAATTGTGGGCAGCGCGCGCGCCATGCGCCAGCAAGCCCATCGTGTGCCGACGCTGTATTCCCCCGATGACCTGCTAGACACCTGCGGCACAGGCGGGGATAAATCTGGCACGTTCAATATCAGCACAACAGTGGCGTTTGTCGCTGCTGCCGTTGGGGTTCCAGTTGCCAAGCACGGCAACCGCGCCGCCAGCAGCAAAGCCGGTAGCGCCGATGTGCTAGAGGCGTTAGGCGTCAATATCAACCTGTCAGCAGAGCAGGTCGGCCAATGCGTAGATCAAATCGGCATTGGCTTTTTGTTCGCCCGCACGCTGCACCCCGCCATGAAATATGTGGCCGCCCCGCGCCGTGATATGGCAATCCGCACGATCTTCAATATTTTGGGGCCACTCACCAACCCCGCTGGAGCCAAACGCCAGTTAATGGGCGTGTTTTCGGCTGACCTCACGCCGCTTTTGGCGCACGTATTGGGCGAACTCGGCGCCATCAGTGCAATGGTCGTCAGCGGTTACGGCGGGCTAGATGAACTCACCACCACAGGGGAAAACACCATCAGCCACTATCAAAACGGCAAAGTAGACACCTATGACCTTGATCCGCAATCCTTTGGGTTTAGTGCAGCGCCGATTGCTGACTTGCTTGGCGGCACAGCAGAAGAAAACGCGGCCATCCTGCGCGGGATATTAGACGGCAGCATCAGCGGGGCAAAGCGCGACGTGGTACTGTTGAATGCAGGCGCGGCGTTGGTCGTGGCGGGCAAAGCCCAAGACATCCCCAACGGGATTCAACTGGCAGACGACGCCATCAACAGTGGCGCGGCATTAGGCAAACTCAACGACTTGGTGCATCTATCACAGGCGGTCAGCGCATGAGTGCGTTTATCAAAACCGACACAATCCTAGACAAAATCCTTGCGCGCAAGGTCGAAGAAGTCGAAGCGGCACTGCTGCGTGTGCCATTGGCGGACGTGCGCGCCGCCGCCGAATCTGCCCCCGCCGCGCTTGATGTGCTAACGGCGCTCGTCCGCTCAACGGTGGCGCTGATTGCCGAAGTCAAACAGGCGTCACCGAGCAAAGGCATCTTGATTGAGCCGTTTCATCCGGTAGAGTTGGCGACGACCTACGCCGAAAACGGTGCAGCGATGATTTCTGTGTTGACCGATCAAGATTTCTTCAAGGGTCACCTAGACTACCTGCGGGCGATCCGTTCAGCGGTCAATATCCCGCTGTTACGCAAGGAATTTATCATAGATGTCTATCAAGTCTATGAAGCGCGTGCGGCGGGTGCGGATGCCGTATTGCTCATCACTGCCGCGCTGGAAGATGCCCCCTTAGCCGACTTGCACGCGCTGATTGTAGAACTGGGCATGACGCCGCTGGTAGAAGTGCATGACGAGGCCGAACTTGAACGGGCGTTACGCCTCACGCCGCGCTTGGTGGGCGTCAATAACCGCGACTTACGTACCTTCCATACCGACATTGAAACCACTGGGCGGGTGGCGAAGCAAGTTCCCGCTAATGTGATTTTGGTGGCTGAAAGCGGGATGAAAACCCATGCCGATGTGCAACGGATGGGCGAGCTTGGCGCGCACGCTGTGCTGATTGGTGAAGGGCTGGTGACTGCGCCAGACATCGCTGTTGCCGTTCGTGACATGAGTTCGCAGGGGCGCCCGCAATGAACGTCAAAATCTGTGGGATCACCCGCCTGAATGACGCATTTTTGGCCGCCGAGTTCGGCGCAAGCATGATCGGCCTGAACTTTTATAAGCCGTCGCCGCGCTATCTTGATCCCATACAGGCTGCCGCGCTGGTGGCAGAGTTGCGTCATCAACTGGCGGGCTTTTGCCCAGTGATGGTCGGGGTGTTTGTTAACGCGCCCGTCCACGAGATTTTGAACATCATGCAGGATGTTGGGCTAGACTTTGCCCAACTGAGCGGAGACGAGTCTGACGCGCTGTTGCACGAATTGCGCGGCAAGGCGTTTAAGGGCATCCGCCCACAAAGCCAAGCCATCGCGCTAGAGGATGCCGCCTACTATGCGCCGACCTTCTGCACCGACACCCGTGCCCCTTCGATCTTGCTGGACGCCTATCACCCCAAGTTCTACGGCGGCACCGGAGAAACCGCCAGCGTGGATGTGGCGTTGGCCGTTAAAGCGCAAGTGCCGCGCTTGATGCTGGCGGGCGGACTCACGCCCGAAAACGTCGGGGCGCGCGTGCAGGCCATTGCCCCATGGGGGGTAGATGTCGCCAGCGGCGTTGAGCCAGACGGTCAGCCGGGGATCAAAGACGCGGCCAAAATGCAGGCGTTCATCCATAATGCCAAAAATCTGTTGTAGGAGGTAACACTGTAGGGGCGACCCGGCGGGTCGCCCCTACGAATCAACATATACACCGTTGTAGGGGCATGGCGCGCCATGCCCCTACAAAATCATGTATCCGACAAAAATATAGGGAAACCAACCTTCATGACCGATTCGCTTTATATTCAGACGCACAACACCGACGTTCCCAACGCACGCGGCTACTTTGGGCAATTCGGCGGGCGCTTTGTGCCAGAAACGCTCGTCCCCGCCCTTGAAGAACTGGAAGTCGCCTATAAAGAGGCCATGGCCGACCCCGCCTTTCAGCAACGGCTGATGACCCTGCAACAGACCTACACAGGCCGCCCCACCCCGATCACCCACGCCAAGCGCCTGAGCGACTCACTCGGCGGGGCGCAAATCTACTTCAAGCGCGAAGATTTAGCCCACACCGGCGCGCACAAGATCAACAACGCGCTAGGGCAGGCACTGCTGGCCGAACGGATGGGCAAGCGGCGCGTGATCGCTGAAACGGGCGCCGGTCAACACGGCGTGGCGTCGGCTACGGCGTCGGCCTTGCTCGGCCTAGAATGCCATGTGTACATGGGCAGTGTGGATATTGCCCGCCAGCGCCCGAACGTGTTCCGCATGAAGTTGCTCGGCGCCAATGTGATCTCGGTAGAAAGCGGCACAAAAACGCTCAAAGACGCCATCAACGAAACGCTGCGGGACTGGGTGACGAACGTCCGCAGTACGTTTTACCTGCTTGGCAGCGCCTTAGGCCCCCACCCCTACCCAATGATGGTGCGCGACTTCCAAAGTGTGATCGGTACTGAAGCCCGCGAACAGATTCAGGCAATGGTTGGGCGCTTGCCAGATGTGTGCATCGCCTGTGTGGGCGGCGGTAGCAATGCGATGGGGCTGTTCCACGCCTTCCGTGACGACGATGATGTAGACTTGATCGGCGTTGAGGCGGGTGGTCACGGCGTCTTAAGCGGCGAACATGCCGCACGCTTTGCCGACCCGAAGATGGGGCGCTTGGGCGTGCTACAGGGGACGCGCTCTTATGTGTTGCAAAATGAAGATGGGCAAATCATGAACACCCACAGCGTTTCAGCCGGGCTAGATTACGCCTCTGTGGGGCCTGAACACGCCTACCTGCGCGACAGTGAACGGGCGTTTTATACCCTTGCCACCGACGATGAAGCGTTGGCCGCCTTCCAGACCTTGTGCCGCCAAGAGGGGATCATCCCCGCGCTAGAAAGCTCGCACGCCGTCGCGGAGGCCATCAAGCGTGCGCCGACGATGAAGCCAGACCAAATCATCTTGGTGAACCTTAGCGGGCGCGGCGACAAAGACCTTGATACCGTCATCCGTGAATTGGGCGACAATTTGTAATATGATTGTGTAGGGGCGACCCGGCGGGTCGCCCCTACACCGACGAATGAACATCACCCACAACAACGAGGCGGCAATATGACGGTGACATTGGCGGCAACATGGCATCCCCACGGAGAAACCGTGCGCTTACGGCGGTTGTACCCGCTGTTGGCAGAACTGTATCAAGAGATCATCATCGTCATGCCGCCGCAAACGCACGCTGGCATGGTGATTGCCTTTAAGCAGTTCAAGAAGGTGACGATGGTTATGGTGGACGACTGGAAAAGCGGGCGCTATGAAGCGTTGCGCCTTGCCGCCGAACGCGACGCCAGCTACATCCACTATGCCGACCTTGACCGCCTCATCCGTTGGGCGCAAACCCGCCCGGACGAACTGCGGCGCACCCTAGAACGCATCCAACAGAGCGATTGCGCGGTGATTGGCCGCACCGAAAAAGCCTACGAAACCCACCCGCAAGCCTTGATCCAGACCGAGCGCACCTATAACGTGATGTTTTCCCACATTGTGGGGCGTCAACTCGATTTTTCGTCGGGGTCAAAAGGGTTTTCGCTCAGGGCGGCGCAGTTTATTGCCAGCAATGGAGACTCTCAACACCCGTTTGGGACGGATGTTGAATGGGTGATCTTGGCGCGGCGGGCGGGCTTTGAAATCAGTGCGATGTTAGTAGACGGCCTAGACTATGAAACCGCAGACCGCTATAGCGACGCCCCCGCCGACGATGAGCAACAAAAAGAAGCCGCACACGACTATGACCTTGATCCTGACCATTGGGTGCGCCGCGTAGAAATTGCCAATGAAGTGATTGCCGCCGGGTTAAGCGCCCTCAAACGCGAATTAATCCAACCAGAAAGGGTTCTAAAATGAATGAGTCTTCCACACGCCTACAGGGGCGTGATGCCGTCGCGGGCATGTTTGCCCAAGCTAAAGCCGAACAACGGGCGGCCTTTTTGCCTTACTTCACGCTTGGGTATCCCAACTATGACGCCTCGCTTGAGATCATCAAGGGGATGGCCGACGCGGGCGTAGACGGCTTTGAGATCGGCGTGCCGTTTAGCGACCCACTGGCCGACGGCCCTGTATTACAGATGGCCGCCCTTGCCGCCCTCGAACAAGGGATCACCGTCCGCAAGTGCCTAGAGGGGATTCGCACGCTGCGGGCGCAGGGCGTTCATCAGCCGATGTTCGTCTTTAGCTACCTGAATCCGTTGTTGGCCTACGGCGCAGAACAGATCGTCCGTGATGCAAAGGCCGCTGGCGCCGACGGCTTCATCATCCCAGACTTGCCCGCCGAAGAAGCCGACCTGTTCGCCCCGTATTGTGAGGCCGAAGGGATGGCGTTGGTGTTCTTCCTTGCGCCGACCAGCAACCCGCGTCGGATCGAAATCGCCTCACAGAATGCACGCGGCTTTATCTACGTCGTCAGCGTCACTGGGATCACGGGCGCACGGCGCGACTTGCCGCCCGACCTGACCGACTTCATCGCCCGCCTGCGCCAAGCCACCGATCAACCGTTGGTATTGGGCTTTGGCATCAGCACGCCAGAGCAGGCGCGCAGCATGAATACGCTGGTAGACGGCTTCATCGTGGGCAGCGCGTTGGTGCGTGCCGCGCAAGAGTCACCAGCGGCGGCGGTGGCGCTTGGTCAATCGCTACGCGCAGCACTGGATTAAGCGCATTGTTTCGTAGGGGCATGGCGCGCCATGCCCCATAGGCACCAACTTAAGGATTTGCTGCCATTGTTTTTCGCCTGTAAAACACGGACGCCACAGGTGGCGTCCCTACACAGCCGTTGTGACCTGTAGGGACGTGCCACTGGCGCGTCCGTGTAACGCCCAAAAACCCGAAAATGTGCATGATCGTGTTAAGTAGGTACACATGGGGCATGGCGCGCCATGCCCCTACCAACCATAACGATTCTGTAGGCTCGCCCAGACGGTTGTATTGCTATCTCACGTTACGCACCAAGCAAGAATTTACCGACAAATCTTGCACAGGCCTGTTAAAAAGGGTCTCACGGACGAGGCCTGCCTCGTCCCACAGGCCGACGCTTGTAGGGGCGAGACGTGTCTCGCCCGTAAAACTTGATATGATGGAGAACAACCCATGAATAAACTATCCATTTTCTTCATCTTGATCGTGTTCGGTTGTAGCAATATGCCATCTGATTTGCATGACCTTGAACTCACCCAGCAGTATGCACCAGAAGCCCTAAATGCTATTGGGAATTACCTGAGCAAGGAATTAACAAGAGATATTGCAGCGCATGAGACTATCTCCGTAGATGTACAGCTAGATAGACTTACAGAAAGACAGAAGTATTTGTCAGAAATCTGCTTCGGCCTGTTGGCTTGTCCGAATTCACAATTTGTATTTGAGCAGATTATCGGATTGCGTGTGCTATCCTACACACCAGAATCTATGGTCGTTTTGGTGTGTAGCCAACGAGTTTTATATGGTATTCAATATTTTCCTAACCTTGTAAATACAATTTCTAACGATTTTAGAAGGGTTTATATCATCATAAACGAAGACAGTAATTGGAGGGTTGGTTTTCAATCGGTTGATTACATTGAGCCAGAGGAACGGGTTT
>JBMOFU010000082.1:0-13904 GCA_049318725.1 Phototrophicaceae bacterium
ACCCCAACAGCCACCGCAACCGCGACGAATACAGCGACCACGACGCCAACGGCCACGACGACCCATACCCCAACCGTGACGAATACAGCCGCTGTTAACAACACGGCCACGACGACCAATACCCCAACGACGACGCCAACGGCCACCACAACACCAACGGCCACCACAACGCCAACGGCCACGACGACCAACACGCCAACCGTGACGAATACAGCCACCACCACGCCAACGGCCACCACGACCAACACGCCAGCCCCCGCTGTGCCAGCGCAGATCGTTATTCCCCCGGCCTATGTGCCGCTGCCAGTATCCTATACGCCCAATAGCGTGTTGGTTACAGGCCCCACGATTGGCGAAGCCTTAGGCATCACTAGCCCAACAGCCCCGTTGGCGCTATCGTTGTCTGCACAAACAGGCATCCCGGCAGAAGACTTGCTAAATTTGCCAGCAGATTTGCCCACCCCGACAGGCGTCTTCCAAGCGATGGGCGCGGATGGCGTTTCTCAACTCTATGCGCTGGTCAATGGAGAAGTGATCCCGTTGTTTGAAAACACCGGGCAAAGCGACTTCTTCCCCTCATTGGATGAAAGCGGCAATTTAATCGCCTTCCAAAGCCAAACGCCAGACGGCCAGCGTTCCTTACGGCTACACGACCTGTCGCGGGGGTTGTCGTTGGCCTTGTTCCGCGATACGCCCGAGCTGCGCCTCACCGACGATGCCCCTGCATGGTTGCCGGGCGCAGAAGTGCTGCTCATCACCCTAGAGGATGCTAATGGCTTAACGGGGCTGTATCAGATCAATCTGCGCGGGGGAACACCGCCGTTGTTGTTGATCCCCAATGGCGCGGCGGGGAGCTATTCCCCAAATGCGCGGCTGATTGCCTTTGAACAAGTGCAGCCAGACGGCACCAAGCGCATTGCCGTTGCCCGTGCCGACGCGCCAGAAAATGTACAACGCATCAATGACGCCGACGCAAGCTGTAAATCGCCGCGCTTTGACAGCAATTCCGTGACGCTGTTCTTTAGCTGTGAGGTAAACGGCACGCCGACCCTGTTCACCTACGGCATTGGTGGGGTGAATCCGTTTGGCCTAGCGGGGGATAATCCCCAACCGGGGCCTGCGGCGGGCTACATGGCCTTTGATGATGGGGCATCCATTTACTATGGCTATACCGATGGCGGCAACGCCGCGCCGATGATTGAATTGGGCGGCCAGCAAGTGAGCCATTTGAGTTGGACGAGTGTTTTAGGCCAATAGCCGCGTTAAAATCAGTCGGGGCGTCCTCAACGGAATGCCCCGACAAATACATACGGGGATTGCCAGTTTATGTTTTTGACCTGTTTTGCGGACAAGGCCTACCTTGTCCTTATAGGGTTTCATATCCTTTCAACGGTTTTGTAGGGACGACACCTGTGTCGTCCGTTTTTATGGCGTTAAAATCAGCCCCGACAAATACGTACATCGTCTTCCCATACAATAAAAGGGACACCCATCTTATGACCCGCTCGCAACCGCTGGCAGATCGGCTCCGCCCGCACAGCCTAGACACATTTATCGGCCAAAAACACTTGGTCGGCGCAGGCAAACCCTTACGTTTGATGGCCGAAAGCGGCAATTTGCGCTCTATGTTGTTTTGGGGAGCGCCGGGTGTGGGTAAAACCACGCTGGGGCGGATTTTGGCGCAGGCAGCCAACCGCCCGTATTACGAGCTTTCGGCGGTGTCTGCTGGCAAAAAAGAACTGGTAGAGATTATAGAAACCATTCAGCGGGCAAGCACGCCGCGCCAACCTGACCTGTTCAGCGCATTAGAGCCAAAATCCAACGCCGCCAAAAGCGCTGTGTTGTTCTTGGATGAAATCCACCGCTTCAATAAAGCCCAACAAGATTTTCTGTTGCCATACGTGGAAAACGGCACGCTGACGCTCATCGGCGCGACCACTGAAAATCCGAGCTTTGAGGTGATTTCCGCCTTGCTCTCGCGTTGTCAGGTGTTCGTGCTGAATCCGCTCACAGCGGGCGATCTTGTGCAGATCATCGCACAGGGGGCGGCAGCGCTAGGCGCAACGCTCACCCCAGAGGCCGCCGACTTTCTGGCAGGCTACGCCAACGGGGACGCCCGTAAGCTGCTCAACGTGTTAGAATCCGCTGTTGAACTGTACGGTACGGTCATCACGCTAGAGACGCTCAAGGCGGCGTTACAGTCCAAGTTAGTGCGCTACGATAAACAGGCCGAAGAACACTACGACACGATCAGTGCCTATATCAAGAGTATGCGCGCCAGCGACCCCGACGCCGCGTTGTACTACCTTGCACGCATGATCGCGGGCGGCGAAGACGGGATTTTCATCGCCCGCCGTATGGTGATTTTTGCCAGCGAAGATGTGGGGATGGCCGACCCGAACGCGCTGTTGGTGGCGTCGGCGGTATTCCGTGCGGTAGAAACGGTTGGCCTGCCCGAAGCGGGGATCAATTTGGCGCACGGTACCGTCTATATGGCGACTGCCCCGAAGCACCGCGCCGCCTATGATGGCCTGTATGCGGCGTTGGCCGAAGTGGAATCTACGGGCAATTTGGCGATTCCGTTGTTTTTACGCAACGCCCCCACCCGCTTAATGCAGGAACTCGGCTATGCCCGCTCGCAAACCGACGGCGAAAGTCGCCTGCCCGAAGGCGTGCAAGCGCGCAAATTCTACAACCCGTAGGGATGACACAGGTGGCGTCCGTCTCTGTGGACTTAAAATCGGTCACTAGCAATCAGGGTTATCTTGTCAATTCGGTTTTTTGTGAGCGCGCCCGTCACACCACCGCCTGTATCGCCTTGAGCAATTCGTCTTGGTCAAACTGCGACTTAATCAGGTAGGCATCGGCTCCCGCCAGCAAGCCCGCCTCACGCTGTTCGGGCTTGCCCAACGACGTGAGCAAAATCACGGGCAAATGGCGCGTGGCGGGATGCTCTTTAATCCGCCGAGTGAGCGCCAAGCCATCTATGCGCGGCATTTCTACGTCGCTAATCACCACGTCAAATTCAGTCTCTAGCAAAATTTCCCACGCTTGCTGGCCGTCATAGGCCACACGCACATCACAGCCAGCGGTTTCTAGGATGTTCTTTTCCAGCGTGCGGGTGGTGATGCTGTCGTCGGCGATCAACACGCGCACACGCGCCGCCTCTTTCGCCGCCGGCGGATGAAAGGGGCGCGCCTGCCTGCCGACAATCGCTTGGCTGCTAGTGCGGACGAGTTCATTGGCGTCTAGCACCAAAATCACTTCGCCGTCGTTGAGCAGCGCCGCGCCGCTCATCAACGGGGTGTCGGCCAATTCTGCGCCCAACGGCTTAAGGATCAACTCTTGTTCGGTCAATAGCTCGTCTACCTCAAACGCGGCTTGGCGGTCTGCCGCCTGCAACACGATCACGCGCAACAGGTCGTCAACGGCAGGTTGGGCAGCAATCCCCAACAGCGCGCCCAAGCTGACCAGCGGCAACGTCCGCTCATTGATCCGTACCAGCGGGCGGCCTTCGCTCATCAACACGGCATCGTGCGGTACACGCTCTAGGCGCACAATCGAAAGCGCGGGCAAGGCATAGGTTTCATCCGCTAGGCGTAACACCACCGCCCGAATGCGGTTTAGCGACACCGGCACGCTCAAGCTGACGGTCGTCCCCTGCCCGATGGCGCTGGTTAAACTCACCCGCCCGCGCAAACTCTCCACGCGGTCGCGCACAACATCCATGCCAATCCCGCGCCCGCTGATTGCCCCCACCTGCTCACGGGTCGTTAGCCCGGCGTGAAAGACCATCATCCGCGCTTCATCATCGCTGAGGGCGTCTGCCGCGCTCCCCGTGAGGATGCCCGCCCGTACTGCCGCCGCCCGCACCTGTGCAGGGTCTATACCTGCACCATCATCGCGCAAGTGAATGGCAATTTCGCTCCCGCGTGATTCGACCTCTAGCACAATCCAACCAACAGGGGGCTTGCCCGCCAACTCGCGCACGTCCAGCGGCTCAATGCCGTGATCTACCGCGTTGCGGAGCAGGTGTAATAACGGGTCTTTAAGCGCTTCTAGCACCGTTTTATCAATCTCGGTGGCCGCCCCAATAATGTCTAGGTGGACTTCTTTGGTCGTTTGGCGTGCGGCGTCGCGCAAGGCGCGCTGTAATACCCCGGTCAACGTTTCAAACGGCAACAGCCGCAGCGCGTTCAACTGATCTTGCAGCGAGTCGGCTAAGGCTTCCACGCGCAAAGTGTCCGCAGTCAAGGCGGCAGCCAATGCCCCGGCGGTGCGCGTGGTTTCGGTTAAATACTGTTGGTTGCGCTCTAAAAAGTCGAACAGCGTTTGCACCTCTGGCGGAAAAGCGCCGGATTGCAATTGACGCGCCAAGCGGATGTAATCTGCACGCACAGCGCGCCAATCCCGCGCCCATTTGCGCTGCACGCGCCGCACGGCTTCCAGTTGGCGGCGGCGCTCTTGCAATTGCAAGTGGGCGATGGTCAATTCGCTGGCTTCTTCCAGCAGGGCGTCAATCTTGTTGACCTGTACCCGCACAGTATCTTCGGCAGGGCGCATCAAAATCGTTTGGGTGGTGGCACTATTGCGCGGGATGGGCGGCGCAGTGGCAAGCGGTTCGTCTAGCACGAGGGCGGGGAAGCCGTTCAGCTCATGTGTATCGGTGGGGAAACTCGGCGTTAGGGCAAAGTTGGTGTTTAATGCCGCGTCGGTCACAACTGGCGCGGACTTGACGTGGGCGGCCAGCCCATCGGCCACCTGTTGTACGCTATCGGTGGGGACGGCTTCCCCATCTGCGGTTTGGGCGATCAAATCCAGCGCGTCGTAGAGCAAATCGGCGATGTCTGGCGTAATCCCCAAACCGCGCTTGAGCGACGCCTCAAAGACATCTTCCAGTTGATGCGCCAGCACCTCAATCGGCTTGATGCCCACCGCCCGCGCCGCGCCCTTCATGCTGTGGGCAACGCGGTTTAGCTCCCGCAGCCGCTCGACAAATGCGCCGCTGTCTTCACCCGTGAGCGTCATCTCTAAGGCCATAATTTGGGCGTTCATCAGGTCTAGGTATTCACGGACTTCCGTCCAAAACAGTTTCAGCAGCTCGGTTTCGTTCACAGGGGTGCGCCCTTATCTCGACGGCAGAACGGTCTGCCTTCACTGTAGCGAAAATCTGGATAGGCGGCAAGTGAGGGGATAACAGGGGGGCGTTCGGAATTAGGGGTATTTGGGGCGGCGGGGTTTAATTGGGTTCTCTATACGGGGGAAGTAACCATGCTACAACATAAGCGCGCTTAACGTTCAAGTTCCAGTTGGCCGTACAGCACGCTCATCTCTGTTCCACCTGTATAAATCACCGCCGCACGGTGATGGCGCGCCTGCCCTAAGAACAAGCCTAGCGCGGGAAGGTCGCCGCCGCTGGTGTCTGGCATATTGGCCTGCCAATGTAAATCTCTGCAATCGGTAAAGCGCAACCGAAAGCTGTTTTGATGGCCGTTTGCCGTCAAGTTGCATTCCAAGACCAACACATTGGCCGCACAATCCAGCCAAATCCGCCGCAGGAACACTTCCCCTGCGGCGGTGTTTAACAATGCCCACAATCTCGGATCCATAACATCCTACCTAACGCTAAAACCACGGGCGATGATTGCCCGCCTGCTGTGTTGTTACTATAAAACTTGAAACATTTATTGACCCATTTTGAATAATACGCAGTGTAGCGCCTTTCAATGAGCGACCCATGAGCGTTTAATCGGCCTTTAACCCGCGATCATGGTACAATCTGCAAAGCGTGCTGTTATGGAGTTTGGGTTCGACCATGCACAACGAAAGCCCCCATCAATCTCGGTTGCGCCGCCTCAAAGAGAGCGGCAACAAAATCACCCACGCGAGGATGACTGTGCTGCAAGCGCTGGAAGCGTTTCAAGGTCACCCTACCTCTGGGGATGTCTTGATGGCTGTAGACGCCATTGACACGTCCATTGGGCGTGCCAGTGTCTTCCGCACGCTAGAGCTATTCACCCAGTTGAACATCATCCGCCCTAGCTATGCCATTGGCAACGCCCCGCAATATGTGTTACTGCCAGACGGCCACCATCATCACATTGTTTGTATGAACTGCAACCGCACCATTGAGTTTGAAGACTGTGGCCTAGACGCGCTGCAACGGCGGCTAGAGGAAGAATTTGGCGTGCAGTTGAATGGGCATCTGCTGGAGTTTTACGGTACCTGTTCAGACTGTGGCGATGCTTAATCGGCGTATGCCTACCCCCTCATCCCCCTGTATCGGTTTTCCGAAATGCTTGCGGCGGTTATCAATCCCTCATAAAATTAAGGGCAAGCGTTCAAGCGCTTGGATGCTCGTTTAGGGGCTTTTAGTGACCGCGCTATATGGCTTAAGGGAAGGAAACCCGTCATGACCACCGCAGAAAAACCGTACTCTATTGGTGCAAACAGCGCGCCTAAACCGCCAACGATCCCGCAATTGCCAATCATCGGCAACTCTTTAGAAATGGGAACCCAACTCGAAAAATTTTTCATCAAGCACTACCATGACACGGGCAAAATCTTTATGGCACAACTGGGGACTGGGCAAGATCAAGTGTTGATGCTTGGCATTGAGGCCAACCGCTTTTTGCGCCAAGAAAGCCATACCGCGCTGACTTCTGCGGTCTTCTTCGGCGCGTTCGAAGGCTTGCTCGGCACTGACCTCACCCTGTTGATGGCCGAAGGCGACACCCATAAGCACATCCGCGCCGCCTTTGAGCGCCACTTTAACCCGCAAATTATTTTTGACACCTTGCCAAAGCTGATTGAAATTATCGAAGAACGGGTGCGGACGTGGAACGTCGGCGACAAAGTGGTGATGTTCCCGCAAATGCAGGCGCTCACCATAGAGTTGATCGGCTACTTGTTCCATGGCCGCGTTCCCCGCGAACATACTTCATCCATCATCACCGCAAGCGGGGCATTGACATCCATCTACATTTTGGGCTTTTTACCGACATGGGCCAGCCGCCTGCCCATGTATCAGCGCGCCATTGGCGACCTTATCTCTGTGGGCAAGCGCAGCGTGACCTACCACAGCCGCAATAAGCCAGAAGTCACTGGCCGTCGCAAAGACCCCATGGATTACATGATGGAAGAAAAGCGTCCAGACGGCTCTGATTTGACCCAAAACGACATGAATATGTTCCCGATGTTGGCGCATCTGGGTTCCACAGACAACACCGGCGGGTCTACGGCCTTCTTGTTCTACGAAATCGCCCGTCACCACACGATCTTGGCGCGCGTGTTGGAAGAAAGCCACAAGATTTACAGCAACGGCATTCAAGCTAGCAGCTTTGTAGACAACGCCTTGCCAACCCTTGACGGCGCGATTAAAGAGAACTTGCGGCTGCACGCCCCCGCCCCGTTGACCTTTCGCAATGCTAGAACGGATTTTGAGTTCTTCGGCCACAGCGTGAAAGCCGGGCAAGAGGTGATTATCGGCCAAACGCTGACCCATCACCTGCCAGAATATTTTCCCGATCCAGAGCAGTTCGACCCAGACCGCTGGACTGACCCCGCCCGCCACAGTGCAGATTCCGACGCGATGATGCCCTTCGGCGCGGGACATCATCACTGTTTGGCCGAATATATGCTGCCCGTCTTGCAACGGATTATCGTCGCGGTGGTCTTTCATCAGGTGAAGTTCGTCCCCATTGCCGAAAATCACCCGATGCACGTTACGCTGTTGCCTGTGGCGAACCCCGGTTCGTTCAGCTTGACGGTTGAGGAAAACTACCTACTGTAAGCTCACCCTAAATCCCTTCTACGGCAACCCCTCTGGTAAGTCCCTCCCCCTGCAGGAGAGGGACTTACCAGAAGGCAATCGCATCAAAATAAGATGCAGTTATATGCGGTAAAAATCGCGTTTTTACGGTGGGAGGCACCTGTGTGCCTCCGTTTTCGGTGGGGCGACACGCAGGTCGCCCCCTACGAAATCGTTATTTTTCGTAGGGGCATGGCGCGCCATGCCCCTACAAGTCCCCGCGTATATCATCCCCCATCCCCTGCGACGACGATATACTTTGTGGTAACATCCCCGCAGCCGGTTAATATCCACAATATGATTGCCCCGTAGGGGGTATAACGATGGACTTCTACAACTCATTTTTTATTTTTCCGCTGGTGGTTACCTCCGTGATTTTCTTAGTCGGGTTAGCGGCAGTCTTTGGGCAAGGCAACTACAAATATACGCCGTTGTACAATCCGTTTTCTAAGATATTGCTGGTCAACTTTGCGGGCGCTCGGCGCTCGGTTAAACAAGTCAATCAAGTCTACATCTAATGATATATCGAACAATTCCACCAAATAGTTTCTCATCGCCACAATGCACACCCGTTACCAATCGCAGATTTCGCTTATTTTTTTACGTGGACTACGTTGAAAATGCCCTCTATGTGCGTTGGTCGGCGTTAGGGCTAGGCCGCGTGACCTATTTTGACCGTTTCATCTTCACCCTTGCCGCGCCGATTACAGTTTTTTCGTGGCTGTTGGGGTGCTTTACCAACCGCTTTCGGGGGGATGTTGCGCTTGGCAGCGACATTGAACATACCTACGATTACATTGATATTACTTCATGGTTGCAGGTCAGCCAATCCCAAGTCGTTAAGTCTATCCTTCGCTATTTGAAGCGCCGTAATGTTGACGTGGCGGATTATGAAGCGGCCTCTAGCGTCAGCTATAACTTTTCGATAAACGGTAATGGCAACAAAGTCGGGGCAGTGTCTCAGGGGAACGGTTCGCGGGCGCAAGGCAGGGCTTGACGTGCCGAGCCGGATCACGGGCAAGCCACGTTAGGCTTCAGCGCGTGGCGCCCGCAGCAGGTGAATCAAAATCGCCAGCGTGACCTTGACCATGTAGTAGCCGCTCCGCAACGGGGTAATGGAAGAACGCCCCGTGCGGCGGGGGTGCATCTCTATGGGGGTTTCTTTAACGATCAAGCCCGCCCGCCGTAACAGGATCACCGCTTCTGGCTCTGGGTAGTCGTGCGGGTAATAGCGCGCACACAGCGCGATTGCCCGTACCCCGCTGGCACGAAAGCCGCTGGTCGGGTCACTGATCGGTTGCCCAGTGGCAAGCCGCAAAATCCACGCCAACAGAATCCCCCCCGCACGGCGCGCCGCCGTCTGTTCGTAGCCTGTGGGTTGCAAGAAGCGTGAGCCAATCATCATATCTGCGGATTGCTCGTGCAGAGCGGCAATCAACCCCGGTATTTGTGACGGGGGGTGTTGGCCGTCGCCGTCGGTCTGTACGGCTACTTCATAGCCCGCACGGGCAGCATAAAGGAATCCAGTCTGCACTGCCGCGCCGATGCCGACATTGTAGGGCATCTGTAGCACAATGGCGCCTGCCCGACGCGCAAGTTCGGCGGTGTTGTCTGTAGAGCCGTCGTTAATCACCACCACATCGGCATAGGGGACGTGTTCACGGATGGCGCTGACTACCCGCACGATGCTACCGCTTTCGTTTAAGGCCGGGACGATAATGAGGGTTTTCGGGGGCATGGATGGCTCTTTTAGGGTGCAATGGGCTTGCCCCCATTATCGTTTAGAGGGCGGCGGCTTGCAACGGCATGTCAGGATGGGGTAGGGCAGTAGTTCGTGCTATAATAGGGCTATATGCCCACTTATGCCGGGTTTGTATGATGACGACTGCAATCTTTGATGGCCGCTGTGTGATTTGTCAGGGGACGCAGCGCGTGGTCAACGCGCTGGACTGGTTCAAGCGCGTTGAGTTTTTAGACCTGCATCAGCATGAGGCCGTTAGCGCACGCTACCCGTGGCTTGACCATGACGCGGCAATGGGTGAAATTCATGTGGTGGATGACCAAGCGCACGTCTACGCGGGCTACTTTGGCACACGCCGCCTGTTGCGAGATTTGCCGCTCGGCTGGCCGCTGTGGGTGATCTTGCAGGTGCCGGGCATGGATTGGGTCGGCCAGCGCGTGTACAAGTTCATTGCCAAAAACCGTTACACCATCAACCGCTGGATGGGCGTTGAGCTAGAGCCGTGCGAAGACGGCATCTGCAAGATTCCGCAGTAGAGTGCGTTATGCCCCCCTTTCGTTATCGGTTAATCGTCTGGACGTTTGCCATTGGGGTGATGGCGCTCACTTGTTTGCCCTACCTGCTGGCATGGAACGCCACCCCAGACGGCCAAGTGTATGACGGCTTTCTGGTTGGCGCGGAAGATGGTCGCTCATACGTGGGCAAGATGCGGCTTGGCCTACGCGGGGAGTGGAACTTTCATCTGTTTTACACTGATGAAGATCACGACAGCGCGCCGTTGCTGTTCCTGCCGTATATTGGCGCAGGCCAAGCCGTGCGCTTGATCCCGTCGGCAGGGACGGGCGCGCTGCTGTGGGCGTATCACATCATGCGCGTGATTTTCGGCCTTGCGGTGATTGTTGTTACCGCTGACTTCATCCGCCGCACGTTGGCGCACGACCAGTTATTGGCGCTGGTCTTGGTCACACTCGGCGGTGGTCTTGGCGTGATCTTGTTTGCGTTCGGCCAAACCCCGCCAGAGTTCTACATCCCAGAGGCGTTTAGCTTTTTAGCGCTGTTCAGCCTGCCCCATTTGCTGTTAGCGCGTGTAGCGATGCTCGGCGGCTTGATGCTACTGTTATCTTCTGCATCGGTGCGCGGGCGGGCGGTGTGGGCGGGCGCACTGTGGTGGATCACTGGGTTAGCTGTGCCGTTCTACTTGGCGATACTCTATGCGCTGTTGGGGGTATGGGGGCTATTGGTCTGGGCGCGTGGGCGGCGCTTCCCGCTTCAACTGTTCTGGCGCTGCTTGGTCGCCGCTGGGGTGACGCTGCCGCTGTTCGGCTACAACCTGTGGGTCTTTAGCGCAAACGCGGCCTTTGCCCAATGGAGCGCACAAAATATCTTGCCAGCGCCCCCTGTGTGGCACTACGCGCTGGCCTACTTGCCCT
The DNA here is from genome assembly GCA_049318725.1 of Phototrophicaceae bacterium. Lineage (GTDB taxonomy): Bacteria > Chloroflexota > Anaerolineae > Aggregatilineales > Phototrophicaceae > CAIRDJ01. Next base: position 10,982 of record JBMOFU010000082.1, read on the forward strand.
ACTTGATCTTTGCCGCGTGGGGCGTCCGTCAAGCGTGGCGCAGCGGCAACGAACGCGCTTTGTTGATGGTTGCGTGGGCGGCCTGCGGGCTGGTACTGGTCTACTTGCCGATTTCGATACAGCGGCGGCTCGCTGAAGGGGTGCTGTTACCGTTGGTAATCTTGGCGCTCTGGGGGATTCAAGCCAGCACCCCTGTGCGCGATTTTCGGCGGATTGCGCTATTGGCGTTGGCGTTACCGACAACGTTGTTCTTTTATGTGGGGATGCTTGCCGTTGCCCCAACAGGCTCCAATAGCACACTGTACACGTCCAGCGCGCTGATTGACGCGCTCGGCTGGATTCAAACCGAATCGCCCGTTACGGAGCGTGGGGCGGTGATCCTTGCCGATTATGAAAGCGGCAACCGCATCCCAATGGTCAGCGATTTACGAACCTACGTCGGTCATGGGCCAGAAACGCTCGATTCTGAACGCAAAAAGGTAGAAGTCGCCGCCTATTTTGCCGATACACTCACGCCCGCAGCCCGCGCCGCGCTGTATCCCCACGCCGACTATGTGCTGTTCAATACGCCCCCGCCCGCATGGGCAAATAACGAACTGACAGCGGTCTACGCGCCGGGGGGCATCTTTGTGTATCGTGTTGTCCGCCCGTAGGGGCATGGCGCGCCATACCCCTACAAATATCCCCGTATGCGACTATACTTGTCATTCCTGAGTTTGATACAATCGGCCTGAATTTTCCCCCTTGCGCGTCAACGCCCCGTTGGATTATAGTTATAGAAGTTAGCCGCTGTAGCTCAGTCGGTAGAGCAATGCACTGAAAATGCATGGGTCGACGGTTCAAGTCCGTCTGGCGGCACCTAATTCTAGCATCTCCCCAAAGGCCATCCTCAATGAGGGTGGCCTTTGGGATTCCACTTTGTTAACACCGCCTTCGATACAATCCCCCGCCCACTTAATCCCTAAGGTTGCGTCCTTCCCCCTGATGATGATAGAATGAGTAAGATAGCGAGGGGAGCTTTATGGGTCATTAACGCTTTATCCCCCGACCTTATTGATATTCAAAGATTTACCCGATTGCTAGTGACTGATTTTAAGGCAATAAAGACGGACGACACAGGTGTCGTCTTTACAAAATCGTTAAAATGCTACAATACCCTGTAGGGACAAGGCAGGTCTTGTCCCCCAAAAAACATGCCCTAGCAATCACCGTTGATTTATAACGACTTTGGAGATTATAGTGTTATGCCAGAGAAAATCTTAGTCGTGGATGATGAAATTGGGGCGCTTACGCTCATAGGCATCATGCTAGAGCGTGGCGGCTATGAAGTGCTAAAAGCCAAAGATGCCTATGTTGCGCTCGATCAACTAGATCAAGAACAACCATCGCTGATTATCCTCGATGTGATGATGCCCGGCATGGACGGCATTTCGCTCTGTGGGGAAATCCGTAAGCGCCCTACCAATAACACCGTTCCAATCTTGATGCTGTCTGCACGCAACGATTCTGACAGTATTATGCGCGGGATGGAAGCGGGGGCGAACGCCTATTTGCTCAAACCCATCTTACACCATGACCTTGTGACCAAAGTCCGCATGATGATTCACGAAGCGGGCGTATAGCGCCAAACCACATTGCGGGCGCTGGCTTACCCCCCATAGAGCGCCCGATAAATGTTGTAATTGCGGTAAATCAACTGCACGTATTGGCGGGTGCTGTCTATGGTGATGGTAGACATAAACAAATCTGGATCGCCCCCAGAAAGCGCCAGCCAATCAATCGCACGTCCGGGGCCTGCGTTATACCCCGCCAACGCTGCAATCACATTGCCCTCAAACCCGCGTAGTTGTTCCCCAAAGTAGTATCCGCCAAAGGCAATGGCTGCATACGGGCGGAATAAATCACTGTGTTGATAGTTCGGCCATTGCAATTGCTCGGCAATGTATTCCCCAGTGGGTGGGATGACCTGCGTTAGCCCTTTTTCCCCGGCGGCAGCAGTGGCGTAAGCGTTGAACAGACTTTCTTGGCGGATCAAGGCGAACATCACCAGCGGGTCAAACTGGCGGGTGGCGGCCACCTGCGTGACGACATCGGCGTAGTAGGCCGGGTAGCGCATTTTAGCAATGTAGCGCGGGGCGTTGAGCGTCGTCGTTCCGGCAAGGTTAATCACATTGGCGGCGGCAAAGATCGAAGGGTAGTATGCCCCTTGTGCGCGCAAATAGACCGCCAATTGGTATGAGCTAAGGGCGTCTTGCGCGGCGTTGCGTTCGTCAATCAGTTCAAAGAACTCGGTTTGCGCTTCGCTATAGGCCGCCAACTGCCACAACTCTAGCCCGCGCAGTAAACGCGGGTCTGCACTCAATTGTGGAGACAGCGCCGCAAGTTCTCCCACTTGCGTAATCCCAAACGTGGATCGTAACCACGCTTCCGCCTCCGCCCGTTCAGTCGGGTCATCCAACACAAAATTGACCTGCGCGGGCGGCTGGAATGCCGCTACCCCGTTGAGAATATCTTGGGCGCGGGCGGCAAAAAAGCTATCGGGCGCGGCACTGGCCGCCTCTTGGAACGCCGTTGTCATCCCCTGTGTGTTGCCGCGTGAACGGGCAATTTGCCCTAGCCAAAAGTAGGCGGTGGCGCGGTCTTCCCCCGTGCTGATGGTCGCCAGCCGCGCATACAGCCGTTCCGCACTGGCGATGTTCCCCTCACCGTAGGCGGCTGCCGCACCCAAGCGTAGCCCGCTGAGGGCTTGCTCGGTGTTGGGGTAACTTTCTGCCAACGTCTCGAACGTCTGCCAAGAGAGCGTACTTTGCCCCGTCGTGCCGTACAGGTAGCCCGCCCGCCATAGTGACTCCGCAGCGGTGGCGGTGAGGTAGTCGTAGGTGTTGGCAATCACGATGTAGCGCTCAATCGCGGCGGCGGTGTC
>JBMOFU010000083.1:0-13853 GCA_049318725.1 Phototrophicaceae bacterium
CCCGTACAGAAGCAAGAGTGTGAGGGAAATCCAACGTGCTTTCATGGAATCTTTCCTACAGGACATATTGCGGCTGAACAGAGGCTGGCAACAAAAGTAGACGTTCGGCACAATAGCAACAGATTAAATTCCCGCCCGCTAAAAGGAAGGTTTAGGTATGTCTGTGACGGTTCGTTCGCCTGCCAAGGTGATCTTATGTGGTGAACATGCTGTTGTCTATGGCGTTCCTGCTATCGCCTTCCCCGTCTATGGGCTGATGTCGCAGGCGGTTGTGATACCGCACGACGGGGCGTTTCGCATTCGTGCCGAAGCTACCCAAGAAATACTCTCATTGAGTGATTTTACCCATCCCTTGATCGCGCTTGCGGCTGCTTTTGCCCAACAAACAGGCATCTCACTACCTAATGTTGAAGTGGTGTTGACCTCTGAAATTCCAGTTGCCAGTGGCTTGGGGAGTGGAGCATCTATCGCCGCGACGTTGGTCAAGGCGCTGAACCGCTATTGCCAAACGGGGCTTGACCTTGCCGCTCTCAATAACTTGGTTTTTGAGAGCGAAAAACACTTTCATGGTACGCCCAGCGGCATTGATAACACCACAGTGGTCTATGGGCAGCCCGTCTACTTTGTGAAAGGACAAGCGCCCCAACCTGTGCGCTTTCAGGGGGAATATTACCTCTTGATTGCCAATACAGGGATTACTGCCAACACCATGTTGACTGTGGCTGCTGTTCGTCAACGCTACGAGGCCGACCGCATAACAGTTCAACATACCCTTGACCAGATCGGCGCGTTGGTGATTCAAGCCCGCACTGCGCTTGAATCTGGGGATGGGGTCACGCTTGGCGGGCTGCTCACTGAAAATCACGGTCATTTGCAACAGCTAGGGGTGTCGCTGCCGTTGTTGGATGATCTGGTCAGTGCAGCGCTGGCGGCAGGGGCATTAGGGGCTAAACTCTCTGGCGGTGGGGGCGGGGGCAATATGATTGCGCTGGTAACGCCTGAAACGCACGAGGCTGTAAAAGTGGCACTTTCCAGCACTGGGGCGGTTCAAGTGGTTGAAACCCGTCTAACGCCAACGGAGGCAAACAGATGACTGTATTTATCAAGATTGGCGGGTCGTTGATTACCGACAAGACCCAGCCCAAGACCTATCACCGCGCCATCGCGGAACAATTAGCAAGCGAACTCGCCGAGATCATCCAAGACCCCAGTTGCCCGCCGCTGTTGATCGGGCATGGGAGCGGCTCGTTTGGGCATGTCAGCGCCCACCGCTATCAAACGGCAAAGGGGGTGACAACGCCAGAACAGTGGCGCGGCTTTGCTGAAGTGGCGGCAGATGCTGCCCAACTCAGCACACTGTTGATGGAAACCCTACGGCAGGCCGGTTTGCCCATCTTGCGGATGCCGCCCTCTAGCGCCGCAACCGGTGAGGGCGGCAAGATCGTGCAATATCACCTTAGCCCGATTGAGCAAGCGCTTGCCCATCATCTGATCCCGTTAGTACACGGCGATGTGGCTTTTGATAGGGAAATCGGCGGGACGGTCATTTCCACTGAAAAAGTGTTCTTTTATCTTGCCCGCCAATTGCGCCCAAGCACAATCATCTTGTTGGGGGAGGTCAATGGGGTCTACGATGAGACCTTTACCGTATTCCCAGAAATCACACCTGCCAATATGGATGTCGTCCGCCCGGCATTGGGCGGGTCACGCGGCACCGATGTCACGGGCGGGATGTTGACCAAAGTTGAAGATATGCTGGCCTTAGCACAAGCAGTAGAGGGTCTATCTATTTTTATCGCCAATGGGCAACAGCGTGGGGTATTGCGTCGCTTGATCCTTGAGCATGAATCGGTGGGGACGCACCTTTATAGCCCTTGAGCGAAACGCTGGCAGGTATCGTTAACGAGCCAAATCAAGCCTGTGATGGCAATACCGGGCGGGAGGCTCACCCATGGGGCGGTACGGAAACCCACCCGCCCCTCTGCCAGCATGATCCCCCACTCAGGGGTGCCTAACGGCCACCCTAAGCCCAAGAAGGCCAATCCACTGCCCAACAGCAATGTATAGCCAAACACAACTCCGATATAGGCAATCACAGCGGGGGCAACCGCACGGGTGATGTGCCGCCACAAAATACCCAGTGGGGTAGCCCCTAGCCCGCGTGCAGCCTCGATGTAGGGCAAAATATAGGCTGTGCGGGTTGCTTGATAGGTGATCCGCGCAATGGGCGCCACCTGTGGGATGGCGACTGCCAGCGTTAACGGCCAAAATCCCGCGCCCATGAGCGTCAAGATAACCAGCGCCGTGAGCATACTGGGGATTCCCCACAGCGTATCTATTGCGAAAAGGCTAAGCCTAGCAGGAAGACCCTTGATACCGCCTGCAATAAGCCCCAAAGCGACGCCCAACCCCCCACTAGATAGCGTAGCCGTTATTGCGACGGCCAATGTTTTTTGTCCGCCCCAGAGGAAGCGGCTTAAAACGTCCCGCCCCAGATAATCTGTCCCGAAGGGATGTGTGAGGTTTGGCGGTTGATTGGCGCCGAACATCGCCAACGGATCATAAGGAGCAAGCAGGGTGGCAGCACTAACGCAAAAGATCACCCCACACAACAGCCCAACACGCCACCCGATCATGATCCTGCCTGAATGCGAAGCCTCGGCTCTGCCCAATACGTCAAGGCATCTGCAAGGATGTTCAAAATGGTAATCATCAGCGCAATGAAAACCATAATGCCTTGCACCAACGGGTAATCTTGTGAAAGTACACCATCCAAAAGTAGCCGCCCCAGACCTGCACGGGTGAATAGCGTTTCGGTAATCACTACGCCACCGAGTAGAAATGCCGCTTGCACTGTGGCAACAGCAATCAGTGCCGGGGCCATCACCCGCAAAATATGCCCCCCCTGCACACACAACGGCGGTAACCCTTTGGCGTGTGCCAGCAACACATGCGGGAGCGCTTGGGTTTGCTTCCAGTGGGCGGCAAAGACTTGGGCAATGGCACCGGCACTGTGAAAGCCCAGTAACAGGCCGGGGATGAATGGTGAGTCTGGCGACGGCAAGCGACTAAACCAGATCACCCCTGCATAAATGAGCAGCGTCCCAGACCAGTGAATGGGCAAGCTCACGCTCAGGGTTGCGATAAAGGTCGCGGTTTGTCGTATGGGCATATGAGGGCTTGCCATTGCCCAGCCACAACAGCCCCCTAAGACCACCGCAACACCCCATGCCACACTTGCTAACGCCAATGTTGCTGGAAGGTGTGCGGCAATCTTTTCACGCACTGCTTGCCCATCTTGTAACGAGTGACCTAAATCCCCAGTCAATAGCCTAGTTGTGTAAGCTATGTACTGTTGCCAAATGGGGCGGTCTAGCCCAACCTGTGCGCGTTGTTCGTCAACCGCCGCTTGTGTGCCGCCACCCATCAAGATTTGCGCTTGGATGGCATCCCCCGGCAACACCCGTAACAAGCAGAATACAAGCGTTATCAACAACACAAACTGCAACAAATGGTTGAAAACGCGCATCATCCCCATCAATTAGCTGGCTGGCGTTAAGCTAATAGGGTACAACAACGGGAACCAACCGTAGGGATCATATTGCAGGTTAAGCACCCGTCGGTTCACGCCGTTTAGGTTCACATAGTCCCGAATGGGTAGCACCAGTGCTTGATCCATGATAATCTGTTGTGCTTGGGCATAGGCATTCCCACGAACAGTGGGGTCTACTTCACTAGCAGCCAGCGCCAAGATGCTATCTAAGTTGGCGTCTGTGTAGTTCATCCAATTGCGTGCGCCGTCTGTGCCGTAGAACTGCGCCAAGAAAGACGGATCAATCCCAAAACCGTTAAACGCCACAAGGTTATATTCAGCGGCTTCAACTTCTTCTAGTACGGCTGAAAACGTCGGGGCAGTCTTCAGGACACTATCCACGCCGATCACGCGCCATTGATTCTGCAACACTTGTGCAACCTCTGGGCTTAAGCCCCACGGGGGAACAATCACTTGCACAATAAGTTTCACCCCGCTGATGTCGTAGAAGCCGTCATTGTCGCTGTCAATGTAGCCTAAGCTCTCTAGTAAATCACGGGCAGCTTGCGCGTCATGGCTGTAGCGGTTGATGACGCCCGTGCTGTAAAACGCAGTGGTTTGGGATAGCGGCCCCCATGCCACTGGCGAAAATGCCTCAAAAACAAGGTTGGCGATCTCTTCACGGTTCGCGCCTAAGATCAACGCTTGGCGAACCGCCAATGTATCTGTGGGGTATTGGGCGGTGTTCATCATGAACTGCAACGGCTGGCCGGGGATTTCTACAGGGAGGATTTGTAGCGCAGCATTTGCGCCAAGCGTGCGGGCGTCGGCGGGTAAAAGCTCGCCCATGATTTCTACCTCACCAGATTCTAACGCCAGTCCACGCGCTACAGGGTCGGTAAAAAAGCGGAACTCCACACGTTCTACTGGGTTACTTGCAGGCGTTGTATAGAAGCTCGGCCCCCATGTATAGTTTGGGTTGCGCTCTAAAATCACATGCGTGCCGGGGATGAAGTCTACATATTTGTAGGGGCCAGTGCCAACTTGATGAAACTGATAGCGCTCTTTGGAATAACTTGCCAACGCTGCTGGGCTGGCGATCCCTAAATAGGGCTGGCTGAGGGAATCCAATAGCGGGCTATAGGGGGCTTCAAGCTGGAGGGCAATCGTATACTCATCAACCAGTTCATAGCCTGTATAGCTCCCCAACATGAAGACCGCCCGCTGCGAGGCTGTTTCTGGGTTAACGATGCGGTCTAGGTTGACGGCCACTGCTTGGGCGTTGAATGGGGTGCCATCATGAAAGCGCACATCTTGCCGCAAGCGGAAGGTATAGGTCATTTGGTCTTCAGAAATTGCCCATTGGACGGCTAACCCGGGGACAAATTCGCCCGTTTGGGGGTCACGATAAACGAGCGTGTCGTACACTTGACGCAACACAATCCCGATTTCTGACGAGCTATGGATATGCGGGTCAAACCCGCTTGGGTCTAAGGTCAGGCCGTAGGTCAACGTATTCAGCACTGGGGCGTTTGGGGTGGGAACAGTGCCGCAGGCGGCCAAAGTCAGGCCAATGATTACTAGCCAAAGACGGCGCATGGTTAAGTCTTCCTTGTTGCGGTCGAATGCATTAGCATCGTGGGTAATGTGTTTGAGTCTATCATATGCTTTCGTTAACCTGACAGATATAACCTGCCTGTGACTGCTTCCCGCCCACAATTCATACGTCCCCCATCAGATGAAGAAAGCCGCTATCCTTATCGGCGGGTATGGCGTAGTTTGCTACTAGAGTGGCTGTTTTTGTTGATTCTCGTCTTACCATTGTGGTTAGCTGAAGGCTGGATTCAAAATATCCTTTTAGAACCCGTCCTCCCCGCAGTCCGTATTGTGATAGCGTCAATCCCCCTAGTCCTTTGGTTAATTTTTTCCCTATCTGCTGAACGATTGGCGCTTCAACCCCGCAGGCACCTTGTGTTGGTTGCTGTCATCAGCGCATTGGTGGCAAACGCAGTAGGGTATCCGTTGTTGACAAGGGTCTTGACGCTCAATGATTGGATTGCACAAGCAACCCTCTTTGAGCAAATTCTTGTGCGTACGTTGACCTTCGGCGTCATCCAAGAGGTGCTAAAATATTTAGTGATTTACTACCTTGTGCCGTTGGATGCCTACCGCACACGCCTTGATGCGTTGGCCTATACACTGGCGGGGAGTGTGGGCTATATCACCGTCATATTGTGGCACTTTGCGCTTGCTCAACCGGCTCTGTCACTAGGGTTTTTGGCGTTGGATGTGTTTATCGTGACTCACTATCACTGGATCGGCAGCTTATTTTTAGGCTATGGGATGGCACAACTCCAGTTTGACCGACCGTTTGTATTTTGGCTTGCCGGAATTATTGCCATCAGTTCGACCCTGATTGGCTTATTGATGACCCTTGCAGGAACGTTCAGTAATTCGGCGTTGGGTATTCCAGTGAGTTCACCGCGAACATGGCTCATGCTATTGCTGTCGGTGGCATTTTTGCTGCTGGTAATCTTGATTGTGAGCTTTCTATTCAATGTGGCAGAACGCGCCGAGAAGGAAACGCCTTGACCGTAGCCATTCAAAGTTCGCGCACTTCACGGCGGATCAACCGACAACTGTGGAATCACTTTTTTGTGCTGGTCTTGGGGGCTGTGGGGCTGTTGGTCACATGGAACTTTCGGCAAAGCATCTTAAATGCCAGTAGTGTTTACATCAACAACACGGCGGGGATTCGTGCGGTCTACCCTGCATCTTGGCTCATCGAAGAACCCGCAGGGGCGGTTTTTCGTGCGCGCGACGTGCGCGCCATCGGGTTCAAAACGACCTATCAAATTCAGGTCTTACCAGTTGGGTCACAAACTAGCCAGCGCGCCCTGTTTGATATTCTTGCGATTCAACGCTCCCAAACGTTGGCGGCTTACCGTACCCTTGCTATTCAGCCGTATCAAATCCCGGCCAATGATGTCGAGGCCACTGCCGTACTCTATACCTATGTTGAAACCAGCCTGAACCCGTTTTTGGAACAAGTTCCGGTGGTCGTGCAAGGGCTAGATGTGTTGTTTGTCAGCCGAGGGCAGTCCATTATTGTGACGCTATTGGCCGACGCCACGAAATTTGATGCCATGCTCCCTCGTTTTGAGACCTTTATACAACAGCTAGAGTATTGATACCCATGAGACGCAAATTTTTGTTGTGCCTAATTGGGTTACTGTTGGGGCGCCACGCTGTTGTGCAGGCACAAACTGGCTTAGAGGCACAACTCAACCGCATTCAACAGGCGACGGTGTTCATCTACCAAGCAGAAAACGCCCAAGATGACTTATTTATCACCTGTGTGGCATCGGGAACGTTAGTCAGCCGCAGCGGGCTAATCTTGACCAATGCCCACAGTACGCTTCCGAATGCGGCCTGCCCGGGGGATACCCTGATTATTGCCTTGGCGGTAGACAGCAATGAACCGCCGATCCCCGTTTATCGTGCAGAAATTGTACAGGCAGACAACGGCCTTGATTTGGCGCTGTTGCAAATTAGCCAAGACCTTGATGGACGACGCCTTGACCGCAACCAGTTGTCATTGCCGTTTGTGGAGGTTGCAGACTCATCGCTCTTGCAGTTAGATGAAACGCTGACTGTCGTGGGGTATCCGGCGATTGATAGTCAGCCGCTTCGGATAGAGCGCGCAACGATTGTGAGCTTTATTGCCGAGCCGCTTGCAGGGGAACAATCTTGGATTAAGACCAGTATTTCCTTCCCGGCGACGATGTCTGGCGGAGCGGCATACAATCGAGATGGCAGACTGGTTGGAATCCCAACAGCAGCGCCTGCTACTGTTGCAGAGGTAGATTCCTGCCCAGTGTTGCAAGATACGACCCGTGACGGCCTTATCAACGCCAATGACCGCTGCATCCCCATTGGTGAATTTGTGAATGCTATTCGTCCGGCGAATTTTGCACGGCCACTCTTGCGAGGCGCGTCATTGGCACTCAATGTAGAAATCCCTGCACTAGAGACAAACCCCTTGCTGACCCCTGCCGTTGACCCTGTGCCGCAAATTACGCGGTTATTTTTCTCATCAGCGGTCAACGAGGCGGGTTTGCCCTCTACCATTGTCAGTAGCCTGCCAACGGGCGCCAATAGCCTGTACTTGTTCTTTGATTACGCCAATATGACCCCAGAAACAACCTATGAGCTGCGGGTGAGTACCGATAATATCCCCAACTCAACCTTTAGCCTTGCGCCAGTGCGCTGGAGCGGTGAGGTGCGCGGGTTATGGTATATCGGCGCGACGGGGCAAACGCTAACGAATGGCATCTATGATTTTACGTTGTTCATAGATGGCATAGCCAAAGCCACCAGCTCGATCGTTATTGGGGGCGCTCCAGTAGAAACCCCCACCCTGAGCGACCTTGTGTTTGGGTTATCAGATGAATCGGGTACGCCGTTAGGCAACGGCTTTGTCTTGCCCGCCGGGAATGTCGCCAGTGCGCGCTTTATTTACCGCAATATGCCAGAGGGTGTGAGTTGGATCGCCCGTTGGTTCTACGAAGGGGCAGAGGTCTTTCGTACCCCGCCAGATAGCTGGCGTGATGGGGTAAGCGGCGCAAAAACCATTAGCATTCAAGATCAAAATGGCTTGTTGCCGGGGCGTTACCGCCTAGAGCTTTACTTAGACGGACGTTTGGCTGCGACCTCTGACTTTACAATTGCTGGCGAACGTGAAGGTGCCTTTCCTAGTGTATTCCGTGATATTCGCCTCACCGCTGCGGCCAGCCCACAAGAAGCAATTGCCTTACCCAATAGCAATTCTTTTGTGACCAATGTTGAAAATATCTACACCTTTTTCAACTGGAGCCAGATTTCTCCCGGCACACGGGTGACGATTCGCTGGCGGGTAGACGACAATCTGTTTTATGAGCGCCACTTGGTGTGGTCACAGACCTTGCAGGGGGAAAACTTTCTTGTCACGCTCACCCGACCCGATGGGCTGCCAGACGGTCGCTACAGCATTGAATTGCTGGTTGACCAAGTGGTTTTAGCACGGGCAGAAGCCAGCGTGGGTATTGGTCAGTTAGCCATTGATCGCTTTGCACAGGTCAGTGGGGTGCAGGTGGGGGGGTATATTCTGGACGCAAAAACGGGGCGCGGCATCTCCGGGGTGACGTTCTTATTGATTAGTGAGGCGTTTTCTGTGGAGGATTTTGTCTGGGACGCGACGCAACTGTACGCACAGGCCACGACAGACCGCAACGGATACTTTCAGCTTGAGCGCTTATTGCAAATTTCTTCAGAAGATTTTCCTGTGCCATACAGTGTTATCATTCAGGCCGACGGCTATTTGCCGATTCAGGCTGACGGTTTTGAAGTCACCGATACCACTGCAAACCCACTCGAACTCACGATCTATTTGATGCCAAACTGACCATGCCTAAAGAAACGATACGCCTTGATGTTGCCCTCCAAGAAGCAGGGCTTGCCGAAACCCGCACCAAAGCCCAAGCGCTGATTATGGCGGGGGAAGTGCAGGTCAACGGCAAGTTGATAGACAAGCCCGGCACACGGGTTCACGCCAGTGACCAATTCACGCTCAAGAGCAAGCCGCGTTTTGTCAGCCGTGGGGGAGAAAAACTAGATGGGGCGTTAACGGCCTTTGCGATCCCCGTTGATGGGCGGGTTGCAGCGGATGTGGGTGCGTCTACAGGGGGATTCACCGATTGCTTGCTCCAACGTGGGGTCGGCAAGGTCTACGCCATTGATGTCGGCTATGGACAACTGGATTATCGCGTGCGGGTGGATCCGCGTGTGATCGTCATGGAGCGCACCAATGCCCGCTACCTAGAGTCGCTGCCAGAGCCGGTGAACCTTGTGGTGGTGGATGCGTCTTTTATCTCGTTGCGGCTGTTGCTCCCTGCCATTCAGAAGTGGCTTGTGCCGCCTGCGGATATTGTCACACTGGTCAAACCGCAATTTGAGGCCGGGCGTGAAGAAGTCCCCAAAGGGGGGATCGTGCGTCAGGCGTCGGTACATCAGCGTGTACTTGAGAAAGTGACCGCCTTTGCCGAGCAAACAGGGTTAATTGTGGCGGGGGTCATAGTTTCTCCGCTAAAAGGGATGGACGGCAATACCGAGTTTTTACTCTGGCTCAAAACAGAAGGGGAAGCCCCCACAGCCGAGCAGATTGTGCAATGGATTCAGGACGCGCTTGCCGCTGCTTAGTGGGTAGATACTTCTGGCGGGAAACCTGTTAAAATAGCCGCGACACCCCATCCCATTTCTGAACCCTAAATAGCATGACGATGTAAGGAACCCCTACAGTGGCCGTAATAAAGCCTGAGAATATCCGTAATTTCTGTATCATCGCCCACATAGATCACGGCAAAAGCACCCTCGCAGACCGTCTCTTGCAGATGACACGCACTGTCAGCGACCGTGACATGAAAGCGCAACTGCTTGATGATATGGATCTAGAGCGCGAGCGTGGCGTCACGATTAAAGCCTCTGCGGTGCGGATGGTCTACCAAGCCCAAGACGGTGAGGAGTACCTCGTTAACCTGATTGATACCCCCGGCCACGTTGACTTTACTTATGAGGTCAGCCGTGCGCTACAAGCATGTGAAGGGGCAATTTTGGTGGTTGACGCCAGTCAGGGGATTGAGGCGCAAACGCTGGCAAACCTCTATTTGGCGCTTGAGCAAAACCTAGAGATCATCCCAGTTATCAATAAAATTGACCTGCCTGCCGCCCGCCCAGACGACATCGCGCAAGAAATTGCCGATCTATTGGGTGTTCCGGTTGAAGATATGGTCAAGATTTCTGCCAAGACCGGCCTTAACGTAGATCAAGTGCTAGAGGCTGTCGTGAAGCGGGTTCCGCCGCCAGCAGGTAAGCCCGACACACCGCTTCAAGCCCTCGTGTTTGACTCGCACTACGACGCTTTTAAGGGCGTTGTCGCGTATGTGCGTGTCATTGAGGGGCAACTCACACGCCGAGATATGCTCAAGCTCATGGCAACCGATGCCCGCTTTGAACCTGTTGAAATTGGCGTCTTTAATCCGGCCATGCAGGTGATTGATTTACTGCAAGCGGGCGAAGTAGGGTATATCGCCACCGGATTTAAGACGTTGCGCGAATGCCGCGTTGGGGATACGATCACCACGTTTGTGCATGGGGCTACTGAGGCGCTCCCCGGCTATCAACAAGTGAAGCCGATGGTGTTTGCTGGCTTTTACCCAGTAGACAATGACGAATATCCCACCTTGCGCGATGCTTTTGAAAAGCTCCAGTTGAATGACGCGGCGTTGGTTTTTGAGCCAGAAAGTTCACAGGCGCTTAACTTTGGCTTCCGTGTGGGCTTCTTGGGCTTATTCCATATGGAAATCGTGCAAGAGCGGCTAGAACGCGAGTACGACCTAGACATCATCGCCACCGCCCCCAGCGTAGAGTATGAGATCATCCTCCGTAATGGGGATTTGATCCGTATTGATAGCCCCGCCGAGCTACCCGACCCCAGCGAAATTGCCGAAGTCCGTGAACCAATCATGAAGATTCAAATCTATGTGCCGCAAGACTATATTGGCACGGTCATGGATTTGGTCATTAAGAAGCGCGGGGAATACGTCAACACCGAGTATTTAGACGCCACCCGCGTGATGCTCCACTTTAAGATGCCGCTCTCTGAAGTCATCGTAGACTTCTACGACAAGCTCAAGAGCGCCACACGCGGCTATGCCAGCCTTGACTATCAATTTGACAGCTACCGCAGCGATGACCTTGTAAAAATGGATGTGATGGTCAACCGCGAGCCAGTAGACGCCCTCGCCATGATCGTCCACCGCAGTGACGCCCAACATAAGGGGCAAAAGCTGGTGAGCAAGCTCAAAGAGTTGATCCCGCGCCAGATGTTTGTCGTTCCAGTGCAGGCGGCGGTGGGCAAGAACATCATCTCCCGCGCGGACGTAAAGGCCATGCGTAAAGATGTGTTGGCGAAGTGCTACGGCGGCGACATCAGCCGTAAAAAGAAACTGCTCGAGAAGCAGAAAAAAGGTAAGAAGCGCATGAAGATGGTCGGCCAAGTGGAAATTCCACAGGAAGCCTTCCTTTCGCTGTTGAGCCTCGACAGCGATTAAGCCCAAACCATGCGGGGGATTTATTTACCCCCGCATACCTCTATTTCCCAGATTTGAGCGCAATTAAAGCGTTACGGCAATCCTCCGCAAAATCTTCGCTATAGCTTGTGTACAACACGGTTTTACTGGCGACATTGATATACTCACCACTGGGCAGTGACAGGCGATCTTTTGTCAGCCAATAGGCGGGATATTCCAGCGCGGCAGGGTTGCCCTGCTGGATCACAAAAGCGGTTCGTCCTTCTGCTTGAAAGGCCGCTAGGGTATCTGCGTCCGCCACCGTGACGGCATCCGCGCCGAAGGCATCGTAGGCCATTGGGCGATAATGTGCTGTGGCAAACATCCCATCTAGGATTTTGAGCGTTCCTGCCCCCACGTAGGCAATTGAACGCTCTAGCGCGATTGCCCCTGCCGCCCCTTGTACCATGTAGGCGGCAAAATCGAAAACGTAGGCACACACAAGGTCACGGGTGGCATTGATGATGGCGCGGCTAAAGGGAAAGAAGGGGTCATCCTCAAAGTGCATGGGGGCGGGCATCTCTGTCAGGATTGGCTGTAAGAGTAGCCCCCAAGTGGTTCCCTCTTCGGCTTGAATTTGTGTTAGGCGCTCCGTAAATGACAAGTTCATGACTCTAACAATTCCTTGACCATATGCCACGCAATCGAAATGCTCCAATTGCCTGCGAACTGCTGCACATTCTCTGCGGATTTACCGCCAAACCCATACTGGCGACGACGCTGGGCAGTTGGGGTAGCGACAACCACCGCCGTGCCAGATTCCAAGTCACTTTCCTCGTCTAGGTCTGGGCGGCTGACTACGGCAATCACCACCTGCGCGCCGCTGGACTGTAAAAGCGCATGGGCTGTGCTGTTGGTTAAATCCTTGAGGCTTTCACTGGGTTGTTGAAAGGCTTCACCGAGCGCTTCAGGTGAGGCATATTGATGGGTTTCAACGGGTACGCCTGCCGCCTGCATTGCCGGCGCTAACCGCTGAGAAATGACATCCCCAATGCCTGTTTCAGCAATTACCAGCGAAACACCCTTCGCTTTCAATAGGGCAGCAAAGGCGTCCTCTAATTTTTCTTGATTGACCCCGAAGATATGTTCACCCACCCGTGCGCGGATTTGGGTTTCAACCTCTTGGATCATGGCTTCGGCCTGCGTGCGGGTATCCGCTTTGGCGGTGATACGCATATCTATTTGGCCGCTGTGGGCGTTTAACCCCACTGTGGGGTTGTGATGGGACAAAATTTCATTGCCAATCCGCTCATCAAGTAGGCTTTCACCAATTCCGGCGGTTTTCAGCACTTTTGCCAAGATCACTTGCTCAGTGATGCTATATTTTTCCCGCAGGTAAGGGACGACTTTTTCCAGCATCAGGTATTTCATTTCACGCGGTACGCCGGGCAAGCTAATCACGGCTTGATTGCGCGGGAGTTCTACTGCAAAAGATGGGGCAGTCCCCACTGGATTTTCAATCACAACGGCATTGTCTGGCAAATAGGCTTGGCGCTTGTTGTTTTCCGTCATGTGAACGCCGAACTTTTCAAAACGGGCAGCAATTTGCTCTAGCAATGCAGGATGAAAGGTCAAGCCGCGCCCTGTAGCTGCTGCAACCGATTCGCGCGTCATATCATCCACTGTAGGGCCAAGCCCGCCACAGGTGATGACGATATCAGCGCGTTGTAGCCCTAATTGAATGGCGTCGCTGATGCGTTGTTGATTGTCGCCAACGGAGGTCATGAAGTACACGTTGATCCCTAAATCGCGTAGCGTGCGCGCCAAAAATACGGAGTTGGTGTCGGTCAGTTCACCCAGTAGGATTTCTGTGCCAATGCTAATCAGTTCAGCAGTGATGTTGTTTGCCATTATCAAATGCCTTATCGTTGCCAGCTAAACAGGTTTAATGCCATTATAGGCGGCTAGGGCTGAAAACTCGCTAGATAAAATCTGCGAGAAATCTTTCATGTGCCTTAAAACGCCAATAGCCATAGACGAGTAGCCCAACACCCAAGACTAATGGATAGGCTAACGTTCCCCACTGGGGGGGCTGATTCATCAGCAATATGCGGTGATAGGCTTCTAACAATGGGGCTAAGGGGTTGATCTTGACGATCCATGCCCATTGGGGGGGGATTCGGTCAAGTGGGTACAAAATCGGGGAGAGATAGAAT
>JBMOFU010000084.1:0-13804 GCA_049318725.1 Phototrophicaceae bacterium
AAAACAGGCTCCACCAGCGTGGTGTATTGTGTTCCTGAATCCCCTGTGTGTACTGCCCGGTGATCCAAGTCACTTCTTCAAGAAAGCGCACTGTATCAAAGACCGCCCACGGCATGGCTAAGATAAACGCCGTCGGGAAGAACGCCCATGCAAGGATCACCTGTAGCGTAACCCGCAGCGTGCGTGCGCGCCAGATCACAACACAGCCGACCAGAAAAACCACAATGCTGATTCCGGCAGCGTCGTAGCGGTTGCCTGCTGCGAACCCGGCACACACCCCAGCTAAGGCCAACATGCTCCAGCGGAAGCGTTTCGCGGTCAAGGCATGAAAGGCCGCCCACAGCGTCAAGGCGCAAAAGGTCGCCGCCAAACTGCTGGATTTGCTGTAGTGCGCGTGTTGTACCAACGACAGCGAAAACGCCATCAGCAGGCCTGCATTGAGCGCCGCATAGCGCCCAAACAGCCGCCGCGCCACCGCATACGCGGCAGCGGTTAGCACCACCCCAGACAACATCGAGTACACCCGCCCGATAAAGTACAGGCGGAAGGGTGCCTGTTGGCGCGCGTCTAGGGTGGCGCGGTCTTGCCAGTGCAAGCGTGAACGTTCACCAGTGACAAGGTAGGTGACATAGTTCAGGCTCAGTAAAAAGGCCGGGTTATGATAAAACTCTGGGTTGCGCCCCCACGTCAGCACCAT
The DNA here is from genome assembly GCA_049318725.1 of Phototrophicaceae bacterium. Classification (GTDB taxonomy): domain Bacteria; phylum Chloroflexota; class Anaerolineae; order Aggregatilineales; family Phototrophicaceae; genus CAIRDJ01. The sequence continues at coordinate 698 of JBMOFU010000084.1, forward strand.
TTTGAGTGGGCTTTGTACGTAGCTATACTCGTCGGGATGAATGGGCAAATTGCTGTGAATGAGGTCAAGTGCTTGATAGCTGGGGAACAATTCCGCGTCGGGGTGGCCGAAGTCTAGCCCAACGGTGCGGATGGCTGTCGCCATCAGCAACAGGATTACGACAAAGCCCCATTCGCCAAACGTCCAACGCTGTGACGGGTTCATGATTGCCAACGCTGTGCAGTGGGGAGCGTGGTTAATGGCATCCCCTGCAAGGCTGCACGCAATGCTTCGCGGTCATCCCAAGCGTATTCAACCGTCCCAAAGGCCATGCTCTGTTCATGCCCCTTGCCGCAGGCGATCACCACATCCCCGGCTTTGGCCTGTTGACAAGCCACATAGAGCGCCTGACCGCGATCTGCCACACGCATAAAGTTCTGCCCTTCTTGGCCGCCAACCGCAACGGCGGCTTCACTCATAGTTTGTAGAATCGCCTCTAAAGACTCTGTGCGCGGGTCTTCTGCTGTGAAGATGCTCAAGTCTGCTAGTTGGACGGCGGTTTGCGGCATCATACGGCGCTTTTCGCGGTCACGCAGTCCAGCGCAGCCGAATACGCAGATCAAGCGCCCACCCTCTGCCACCATCGTGCGGGCGGCCTCTAGCGCCCGCTGGAGCGCGTTGGGCGTGTGAGCAAAATCCACCAGCGCGATAAACGCCTGCCCTTCATCAATCGGCTGCATCCGCCCGCTGACGCTTTCCACACTGGCAATTCCGGCTTGGATGCTGTCAAAGCCCATCCGCAAGCCTGCACGGGTGGCAGCAATCGCCGCCAGCGCGTTTTGCACGTTGAACGCGCCCGGCAACTGGAGTCGAATCGGTTGGCGGCTGACGGTGAAGCGGGTTTCATTCGGCAGATACACAATCTGTTCGGCGCGGGCGTCTGCCCCTGCCGTTAAGCCATAACGGATTTTTTCTTCGGCGGGGATCGCGTAGAAGTAATCAGCAGACGGGTCATCGTGGTTGATGACGGCCACCTTCGATTGGCCGTGCGTGCGCTCAGAGGCCATCAGCATACGGAATAGGCGCGCTTTGGCGTCGCGGTAGGCTTCCCATGTACCGTGATAGTCTAGGTGTTCGTGAGTGACGTTGGTCATCACCGCAATGTCTAGGTCTACGCCGTTTAAGCGCCCCTGTGCCAACCCGTGACTGGTGGCTTCTAAGACAACATGCGTCAGGCCGCGATCGCGCATTTGCGCCAAAATCGCCTGCAATTGCGGCGCGCCGGGCGATGTGACGTGTAAGCCGGTGTCGGCGGTTTCGCCGTCGCCAAAGTCAGCGGCGATGGTGCTAATCAAGCCCGCTTTGACGTTGGGCGAAGCCTTCAGGATGGCGTGAATCAGTGTGCTGGTGGTCGTCTTGCCGTCCGTCCCTGTCACACCGATCACGGTAAGGGCGCGTGACGGATAGCCGTAGTAAGCGGCGGCTAAAAATCCGAGCGCTTGAGCGGCGTCATCCACCCGCAAATAAGGTGTGTTCGCATCTGGGAGTTCGCGCTCAGTGACGAGCGCCGCAACCCCACGCGCAACTGCCGCCGCAAGATATTCGTGACCGTCATTGGCAAGGCCGCGCCGTGCAACAAATAACCCGCCAACTTGCGCGTCGCGGCTGTCTTCGGTAATCGGCGCAGTGATAAGCACGTCCGGGTCACCATAGATTCTGCCGCCCATCGGCAAGGCATGGGCAAGTTCCCCCAGTGTAATCGGCATAGCAGCTTCTTTCAGGGTGCTAAATCCAACGCAGTCTTTGAATCATAGCCGCGTGTGGCGCAGGGGTCAACGGGGGGCTATATCGTTGCAGATGAGTACAATCGGCTCACCCCGCAAGCGCGTGAGGACGAGCGTACAACTGCCCTCGCCTTTGAGCTTCAATTGGGGGATCAACGCTTCGGGCGTGAGCGGGCTGCCGCGCTTCTTGACCGTCACTTGCCCGATCCCACGCGCCTGCAATAGCGCCCGTAAGCGCTTGACGTGAAACGGCATCCATTCAAGGATTTGCCACGCCCGCACCCACACGCTTTGCGGCTCATCGGCAGTGCAGAAGTAGGCGATGCTGTCGTCCAGTTGTGTGCCGTGTAGGTCGTGGGCAAGGTGTGCCACATACCCCGCACGGATCACAGCGGGGTCTGGCTCACACAACCAACCGCTTGGCACGTCGGTTTGTGCGTCTATCGCCTCTGTAGGCGCGTAGTGATGGGCTTGGCCGTTATGGAATAATACGGCTTCAGTCACCTGTGCAGACTCCCCTACGGTGAGTTCAGCCTCTTTGAGGTCGCCATTGACTGAGTAAAAACGGACGCGCCCGCCATAGCTTTGTATATGCTCTAAGGTGACGCCCGGCGCGAGTTTGGCGCGCATGTACTGGTAGCGCCCCTGCCAACGATCTAGCATATTGAGCGGCGGCTGATAGGCTTGCACATGAAACACGCGCCGCCCATCAGCATCACGGCGGGCGGGATCAAAAAACAAGGCATCAGCGGGCGGGGGAAGCTGTTCGGTCAGGTCAGCTTGTTGCCACTGAACGGAATAGCCCAACACAGCGGCATTGCGGGCGGCCATCGCCAGCCGCACCGGATCAAGGTCTAGCGCTGTGACCTCTATTCCCGTAGCGGCAAAGGCAAAGGCATCGGTGCCAATGCTGCAACAGGCATCTATCAGAGTGCTACCGTCTTGGGCCAATTCACGCGCACGATAGGCGCGGATGTAAGGGTCGCTGGCTTGTTCGAGCGCGTCCCCCGTGAACAGCATGTGCGCGGCAACAGCGCCGAACTTATCAAAGGCGTTGCGGCGCAATTGCGCGGTTTCTAGGGCGGCGCTGGTTTCGGTGGGGTCATACTCGCGGCGGAGTTCGGTCAGCAGGCGCGGCAGGTTCAACGGGGTAATATCCATTGCAGCAAGCTGATTGAGCAACCGGTCACCGCGTGCGGAGGTCAAAAACGCGACATCTTGGAGGGTAAACGGTCTACTCATCCGCACGTTCGGCAGTAGTGGGGTCTACCGAAAAGAAGCCCACAGGCCACGCCTTGACATCAGTCAGCGGCGGGTTCAGCCACAACGGAACGCCCCAAGCGCTTGCAGCATCGCGGTTGAACTTGCCGACCTTGTTCACCCCATCTACAAGGTTTTGCATCACGGCGGGCTGCATAAAGCTAACGGCCTTGGGTAGGCTGGTAAAGGCCAATACCATCGGCTGACTGTCGCGGGCAGCGGTCACGGCATCCCATGTGATGACATCGGCCTCATTCAGCGCCCATGCGGGCTTATTCGGCAATTGACGCACCAACAGGTATATAAACACGCCGTCGTAGTCCGTTAGCGGGAGGTTATCGGGGTCAACATCAGAGGCAACCCGTACCCGCCGAAAGGTACTTTCTGTCGTGTGGGGCTTTTCGCCGCGCATCAACACGCCCAAGGGCAATGGACATTCAATCGCGTCTTCGACCAGAATCCGTGTATGGCCGCTAGACTCTAGCGCCGTCACTTGGTCGCGGGTCGGCTCGGCCTGTGAATCCACAAGGATCAAGCGCCCGCCCGGACGTAACATCTGCAAAGCAGTTGTGAGGAAGTCATCCTCTAGCGCGTGCGGAAAATCCAGCCCCATAATGCTATCGAGCGCTTCAGTGGGGGCTTGCCACGTTTGATAGGGCGTGAGGATCGGCTCAATGTGCAAATCTGGACGTAAGGCGTGTAAAAATTCCCCTACGCGCCCGCCGACATCCCATAACCGCAAGGTAGAGCCGCTCGGCGGCAAGTGCTTCGCCATCGCCTCGATCAACAACTGTGCAGTACGCGGTTTTAACGCCATCCACCGACGACCTTTGCGTTACTTTTTCTTGGATTGCTTGTCAAGTTCGCGGAACAATTCGCGCAATTCTTCCCACTCTTCATGGAAGAAGTGCAACGTTGCGCGGCCTGTGTCTAGGTGATAGATTGGCTCATCATCTTCTTCGTAAGATACCCACGCCTCAAAGTTTTCAGTGAGGAGGATGGTATCTTCTTTCGGGTTGTCGCGTTCGGCCATCGGCGTTAACCGTTCCTTTTGGTAATGCTGCGGTCACTCAATAAGTTGCGGGCGCGTTGCGCGCTGATGTCTGCCAAGCGCACGAGGATCGGGCGGCGGGCGCGGCGTTGATCTTCTACCGTGCGGCGGTCTACGGGGAAGAGTTCGCGGTCAAAGAGTTTGCCGTAGATATACTGGGCGATCAAGCGCAGACTGGCGACCAACGGCGCAGCGATCAACACAGCAAAAATCCCGCCAATGCTTAACCCCGCCAAGACCGCCACCATCACGACAAACGGATGTAGGTTCAAGCTATCCCCAACGATGCGCGGGACTAAAACCGCCGCTTCGATCTGTTGGAGGATCGTCCAGCCGATAACCACCGAGATTGCCAAGAAAAAGCCAGACAACCCCGGAATTGTGGCGGATTCGGCAAAGAGCGCGACCCCCGCCGCCGGAACCATCGCAAGGGTTGGCCCGACATTCGGGATGAATTCCATAAGGCCAGCGAAGATGCCCAAGAAGATTGCGTTGGGTATCCCTAAAATAGACGCCAATAAGAACATCAATGATCCCATAATCAACGCCAGCACCAATTGACCGCGCAGGTAGGCGTTCCAGACATTGCCGAGTTCACGCAACAGCCGACGAAAATCGGACTGATAGCCCTCTGGCATCCCGCGTTCGATGGCATTCACCAACGTGGTGCCGTCCCCCATCAGGTAAAAGGTCATCGTCAACAAGAAGATGAAGTTCAGGGTGAAACTCAACGCACCGCCCAAGACACTGAATGCCGAGCCACCAAGTGAGGTAATGGAACTGCCCAGTTGTTGGGCAATTGCCACCGCATCAAAGTTGCTCACCTGAGACACCAACAGGTCAAACACTTCTAGCGTTTCGCCTTCATTCAACTGCACACCGATCAACTGGGCAACAGTGGTTGGCTCTGGCAAAAAGCGCTCTAGTGGGGTTCCGGTGAGGTCTATTTGGTTCTGGAGTTGAGTCAAAATGGTTTCTTGCAGGGTACGCAAGAAATTGGGGATGCCTGAAATCACGGCTTGAATTTGCTCCACCAATGCCGGAACGACAAAAAGAATGGCAAGGATGAGTAGCAAGACAAAGCCCAAGAAAGTGAATACCACCGCAAGGCCGCGCATCCGCCCATCAAAGAAGCGCCTTTGGATGAAGTTCGCCACTGGGTTGAGCAGGTAGGCCAACACAATGGCCGTGAACACCAACGGCAACACACCCCGAAACTGCCAAATCAACAGCGCGATAATCACAAAGGCAATTACGCCGATGATCCGCTTAAGTTCAAGGTTCCAACTCGGAGAGGGAGAAGAATTGGTATTTTGCGACATCAGTAGGCATCACCCCAGCAATATCATTGAACAGAGAAAGCAGGGCATGTGTTCAGCACATGCCCTGCTTAGAAAACACACCGTTAATAACGGCTGCGGTCACCACCGCTAGAACCGCCGCCGCCAGAGCGACCACGATCCCCGCTGCCGCTAGAGGTACTGCGATCCCCGCCGCCACCGTAACGGCTAGGGTCACTCCCGCCGGAACCGCCGCCAGAACGACCACGATCTCCGCCGCGATCCCCACCACCAGAACGACCGCGATCCCCACCACGATCTCCGCCGCCAGAACGACCACGATCTCCACCGCGATCCCGCCCGCCGCCGCCACTTGGACGACGGTCTTTCTCGCGGGCTTCTTCGGCAGTCCAGCCTTCTAACACGGCTTGGCGGCTCAAACGGACTTTGCCCTGCTCGTCTACCGACGTGACCATGACCATAATTTCATCGCCCAAACTGACTTCATCTGCGGCAGACACCACATGATGGTCAGACAGTTGAGAAATATGTACCATGCCATCTTTGCCGGGCAGGAACTCCACAAACACACCGTAATCTTCAATCCGCTTGACCTTGCCGGTGTAAATGCGGCCTACTTCGGCATCTTCGGTCATGCCCTGAATTTCTTCCAGCGCCAACGAAACCGAAGCAGCATCTAATCCACCGATGAACACTAAGCCTTCGTTTTCGATGTCAATCTTCACATTATGGCGCTCTTGCAGGCTACGAACGGTCTTACCGCCCGGCCCAATCACCATACCGATCTTTTCTGGGTCAATCTTGATGGTAATCATGCGTGGGGCAAACGCGCTCAGTTCTGCGCGTGGCTGTGCGATGGCGGCCATCATCACATCCATGACTTGCATCCGCGCATCAAGGGCTTGTGCCAATGCTTGGCGCAATACTTGCTCTGAAACGCCGTCAATCTTGATGTCCATCTGCAAGGCGGTGATGCCGTTGCGTGTTCCGGCGACCTTAAAGTCCATATCACCGAGGTGATCTTCTAGCCCCTGAATATCAGTCAAGACGGCAATGGCTTCATCGTCTTTGATAAGCCCCATCGCAATGCCAGCGACGGGTTGCTTGATCGGCACACCAGCGTCCATCAGGGCAAGGGTACTGCCGCACACGCTTGCCATTGAGGTGCTGCCGTTTGAACTCATCACTTCGCTGACCAGACGAATGGTGTAAGGGAAGCTCTTTTCGTCAGGGATCATCGAGCGGAGCGCGGTTTCGGCCAGCGCACCATGACCAATTTCACGACGGCGCGGGCTACCAATGCGGCCTGTTTCTCCCGTGCTATAGGGCGGGAAGTTATAGTGGTGCAAATAGCGCTTGGTGTCTTCTGGGAACAGGCCATCAAGGTTTTGCGAGTCACGCGGCGTCCCCAGTGTGGCAATGGTCAGCACTTGCGTTTGACCGCGTTGGAACAACCCCGACCCGTGTACACGCGGGATCACGCCGACTTCAGCAGAAAGTTGGCGGAGTTGCGTCAGGCCACGCCCATCAGGACGAATGCCTTCTTCAAGGATGCGGTTGCGTACCACGCCCTTCATAACATCTTCAAGCGCTTCTTCGACCATTTTCAAGCTGACTGCGGACTGCCCTTCTGCAAGAGCAGCGTTGCGCGCAGCATACTCGGCAAGTAGGTTGGCCTTGAGCGCGTCCATTGCTGCGGCGCGCTCGGTGCGGTCAGTTTTGTTGACCAAAATATCGCGCACAGCGTCTAGTGTCTTTTCTGAAACTTCGTGATTCAGGGCTTCGTCGGGCTTGACTTCGACAATGGCAACTTTTGCCTTGCCCAGTTGTTCACGCATTTGGATTTGCAGGTCAATCAACGGTTGAATAGACTGGTGCGCCAACATCAACGCGGCAATCATCACTTCTTCGGTGACTTCTTCTGCGCCGCACTCCACCATATTGATGGCGTCGCGGGTTCCAGCAACGCGCAGGTCAAGCACGCTGTTTTCCATTTGGTTGATGGTGGGGTTAACGATAAACTCGCCGTTCACCATCCCAATCCGCACGCCGGCCACTGGGCCATCCCACGGAATTTCAGAAATCATCAGGGCTGCGCTGGCAGCGGTAATGCCCAGAATATCAATGTGATGCACTTGGTCATGGCTGAAGGCATTGAGAACGACTTGCACTTCATTCCGCATGAACTTGGGGAACAATGGGCGGATGGCACGGTCGGTCAAACGACCGATAAGGATTGCCCCTTCGCTAGGTTTGCCCTCACGACGGAAGAAGCTGCTGGGGATTCTGCCAGCGGCGTACATTTTTTCTTCGTAGTCTACGCTGAGGGGGAAGAAGTCTGTTTCTGCGCGGGCGTTTTTGTTGAGCATAACAACGCCGAACACCATCGTATCAGCCTGTTGGACGGTCACGCTGGCACTGGCTTGTTCAGCAAACTTGCCTGTTTCTATCGTGATCTCTTCAGAGCCGAGCATCGCTGTAAACTTATGGGTCATCTTGTGGTGTAGCTCCTTGATAAAACCGTTACGCTCGGCGTTCAGGGACTGGCGAATAAGGCTATGGGGTGGGTATAGCCCCATTCGCCAATCTCTGCGTGACCAAGCGTGTACTTCAAAGTCGAAAAATCGCCGCAGGGGGTCGGCAACACGTTTCGTTGCCGAGAACCCCACCCCGCCCCGATTCTAGCGGCGTAAGCCAAGCTCTTGAATCAGTGAGCGGTAACTTTCTGGTTTGGTTTGGCTAAGGTACTTCAATTGACGCCGACGTTGCCCAACCAACTTCAACAACCCACGCCGTGAATGTTGGTCGTGTTTGTGTTCTTGCATGTGGCGGGTCAGTTCTTCAATCCGCTTGGTCAGAAGGGCGATTTGCACTTCTGGCGAACCGGTGTCGCCCTCGTGACGGGCATGTTTGGTGATGATGTTCGTCTTGATTTCTTTGTCCAGACTCATAGTGGGTTTTATCCTTTGACCTGCTGTTCAGTAGCCTGTTACCGAGCAGCGGTTCCGTTATAGAGATATAGAGATTTGCATCCGCAGAGTATAACAGAAAGGTGGGCAAGTCTGTAGGGGGAAGGCAATAGGGGCTTAAGGCACAGGGATATAGATATGCGGCAGGCGGAACACATCGCGCAGCAGTTGATAGTGAAACGCGCCCCATTCCCTAAAATAGCTGTAGGCGATTTCTACTGGGGTAAGGTATCCAATCGGCGCGGGACTCATCACCACGTCCACGCCAGCCCGCCAAAATAGCCAGCGCGCCCGCAACAGGTGATAACGCGAACTGACGACCACAGCATCGGCCAAGCCTTCGGCCTGCATCAGGTCGCGGGCATAGCGGACGTTTTCTTCCGTGTTGCTGCTGCTGGATTCCAGCCGAATTGCGCTAGACGGAACGCCACCGGCAATCAGAACCGCTTGGCAGACTTCAGCCTCACTACGTGGGGCTTGCCCAACAACGCCACCGGTACAGATGATGATTGGCGCAAGCCCCTGTTGCCATAGGTGTGCGCCTTGTTCTGCACGTACCTGTAACGTTTGTGAGGCGGTACCGTCCGCTTCCACCCCTGCGCCAAGGATGATAATCGCTGCGCTAGGGATGGCGGCATCACGCACGCCGTAAAAGACAATTGCCAGAATCAGCACGACCGAACCGACGATCCAGAGCAATAGTCCCCCCATTGCCCACTGTAAAAGCCTGCGCTTCACGAGCTAGTGCCGCACGCTATCGTCGCCACCAAAATCAAGGAAGTCATCTGGTGGCGTATTGGGCAACAGGCGTCCGAGCATCCAACCGTCAATGGACTGCATCCGTATGCGGATCACGACGCCACTCCCCTCACTGAAGGCCACAGGCGGGTCACCGGCCAGCATCATCGGGTCTTTGATGTGCAGGTACTGCAAAGGCGGCGGGATGTCTGGGGCGTAGTCGTCATCGTCAAAATCGTCGTCTTCGTCATCGTCTTCATACTCCTCCATCTGTGCCGCGTTTGCCATCATATAGTCGGCCATGCTGAACTCTGTGAGGTCACGCAGGTCAAGAATTTGACGGATGGATTCGCGCACTTCGGGGGGGGTGTTGGGGTCGTTGAAATCAATTTGTTCAGTGAGCGTTTTGGTCACGCCTTCAAGGTAGGTTTTTTCGCTCACCATCGTGCCGGTCATCACCAGACCGCGCAACATCAGCGTGATGCCAATTTCTACGCCAATGCCGTTTACCAGCCCGGCAACAATGTAGTTCAGGATGAAATCTGGTTCGTTTGCGCCACCATCAGTCATCGGGAAGTCAAGCATGATTTATTATCCTTTAGGGCGTAGGCACTTGTCGGCGAGGATTATAACATCCCCACCGACCAGATTCGACCTAAAAACCGAATCGCACTAGCACTCGCTATATTCGCAGGTCATACACTTCTTACAGCCCTCAACCCGCACAAACGAAATAGTGCCGCACGACGGACACATATCCGCGCCCGCCAATACCCCATGGGTATGCCCATTGGTGGGGGATAACGGGGTTTGTACAGGGGTGCTTGGCGTAGCTGGCATGGGTTGGGTCAGCGCCATTGGGAGCAATTCAAGTTGTTGTGCGTCTACCTTCGGGAAGAAGTATTCCTCAATGGCGTGTGCTACGGCGTCGGGTAAGGAGATCACCCGCGCCGGGCCAAAGCCCACCGAGCGCGTGCCACCGATGCCCTGAAGCTGTTCTACGATTAACTTGAGCATCTCACGGCGGTTTTGCGGCGCAGTCGTCCGCAATGACAGCGAGATCATGCGCCCTAGCCCTTCTGCGTCAGCTTGGAGATCGCTGCCTGCTTTGCCGGGCGATGTGATAAACACTTCAAACGGGTTGCCGTGTTCGTCGGCATTCATCGTGATATAGGCTGTCCCGAAGGGCGTCTGCGCCTTGATCGTCACGCCGCGCAACTGCTTGGGGCGCGGATACACACGATGGGGCGTGGTCACTTGTTCGATGACCTCTGTCGACTTGGACTTGGGCGCTTCTTGGGATTTTTCCTTCTCTTTGGGCTTCTCATCGGTCTTGAGCATCAAGACTTGTTCATCGCGGCTGCCGTCGCGGTAGATCGTGCCGCCCTTGCAGCCCATGTCATACATTTGCTGATAGAGTTCCGCGACTTGTTCAATGGTGTAGTCATTTGGCACGTTACAGGTCTTCGAGATGGACGAGTCTACCCAACGTTGGAAGGCGGCCTGTACGTTGACGTGTTCTTCTGGCGCAAGTTCCATTGCGGTGATGAAGTAGTCTGGCAATTGGGTTTCGTCAGGGTGCTGGTCGTAGTATTCCTGCGCCAACGGGACTTTTTCTTCATGCAGCCCCAAGCGGCTTTTGCGGTAGTACACCCACGAGAAGAACGGCTCAATGCCCGTGGAGGTGTTGACTAGGGTTCCTGTCGTGCCTGTAGGTGCCTGCGTTAATAGTGTCACATTTCTTATCCCGTGTTGGGCGATGTGCTGGCGAACATCTTCATCCATGCCCAACATGAAGCCACTTTGCAGGAATTTTTCGGCATCGAACTGCGGGAAAGCGCCCTTTTGCGCGGCGATTTCTGACGAGGTGACATAAGCAACACGGGCAATTTCATGATAGAGGTTATCAATGAACTCAACGCTTTCTGGGCTGCCGTAGCGAATTTTCAGCTTGACCAGCAGTTCGGCAATACCCATTGTACCGAGTCCCACGCGCCGTTCGGACGTTTGCACTTGGCGGTTTTCCTCAAAGAAGTACATCGTGGAGTCAATCACATTGTCGAGGAAGCGTACCGCGTAGCTCACGCCCTGCCGCAAGTCATCCCATGCTACATCATCGGTGATGGGGTCGTAGAACTTCGCCAAATTCAACGCACCGAGGTTGCAGACAGAGAATCCACCGAGGCTTTGCTCGCCACATGGATTAGTAGCTATCAAACTATTGAAATACCAACTGTTGGACATCTTGTTGCTGCGCTCACGGAACCAGATGCCCGGCTCGGCGCTTGCCCACGCGCTTTCGATGATCGCCTGCCACACTTCACGCGCCTTGACCGTCTTGTAGCGGATGACCTTACGACCTGCGGCAATCCACTTCTCTAGGTCGCCGTCCCATAGGCTGTCATAGGCCGCGTCGCTGGTGTCTGGGAACATCAAGTCCCAGTCGGCATCGGCTTTGACGGCTTCCATAAACGTATCAGAAATCCCCACGCTGATATTGGCGTTGGTGATCTTACCCGCTTCGCGCTTGCTGTTAATAAAGTCGAATATGTCTGGGTGCCAGTCATTGAGTATTAACATCAAAGCGCCGCGCCGCGAATTAGACGTATAAATGCCATTGCCGCTGAGTAAGTGAACATCGTCCACTTCAAAGTCAAAGACTTCTGATTCACCCACTGGCTCAATGGAGAGGATGGTATCTGGCATAACCCGTTGCAGCGCGTCAATCTGTTGGGCTGTTTCCAACTGACCATCAGCAAATAACCGCTCACGGATAGCTGTCAACTGACCATAAGAGATCCGCTCGGATACACCATCATAAATCCGTTGGCGATATTTAGAACGTGCGCCTAACTTCCACCAAACGGTGGAAGGGTATGTCACATACATATCACGCTTTTCGGTGGTATGTTCAGTCACTTTTTCAGCATCAACTAACGCCGCAAAACGCTTCTTGAAGGAAGCCCCCGTCACTGACAAACGATAAATAGTGCGCCAACCTTGTGCGCTACGGTCAGTGGCGTTGATACTACTAACGATCCCATTGGCAGCAAGCAATTGTTGAATATCTTCTACCATGCCACTGCTTACACTATCGAAACCGTAACCACCCTTGCGACCGCGATCACAGCCATCCGCATCGAAATAGCCTGCAATGAAGGCACATTGAACCGCAGCAGGCGAACGGAAGATGACTTCAGGAACACGTACATCTTCACTGTGCGCTTTCAACATTTGATTCTGGATGAGCCATTCCATCAACATGCGGGAGTAGATGCCAATATTCTTTACCGCTCCATCACCTTGCTCAATCTTGGGGGTGATCCCAAAAAGCTGCTCTGTGATTTCAACGAGACGCTGGCGAATCATGGGGTAATCATCAGAAGTTGCCAGCTTGATTGCTTTTGGGGCTGTCCAGTTGACCTTTTTACCGATATGAACATAGCCATCACCGTGCGCGTAGCCTAACCAATAGGCTAAATCTGTATTCAGGGTGCTAGGAAAAGTGACTTCTGTATTTAGAGTGGTACTCATGATAGAGCGTTGATAGTCCACTTCTTTGAGCGGAACTTCTTCACCATCGGTTGCCTCACCCAACAACAACAACATCTCGTCGCCCGGCTGAAGATACTTCAACGCCATTGTGGTGATTTGACCATCCATCAACACGGCAACCTTGTGATCTTCGGTGATCTTTACCCGATAGCCGCGTTCGGTTGTCAGTTCATAGAGTGGCTTCACCCCATTACGGAAGCGGGCGGTCACTTGACGCAGCCCCTTGTGTGTTTGAGCATGGAAGGTTTCGCCAGCGTCCATACGATCTGCAAGTTCAGCAGCAGGGATCAAGCCTTTATCGGTGGCGATGCGAGCATCTGGACTAAAGCATCCGCCCTGCTCAATCAAGCCTGTGACAAAGCTATAGAGCGCGCCCCAACTGACTGACCCACTGGAACGACCATTCACACCCTTCACATACGCATGACGTGGTCGCAATAACGAGAGATTAAGCCCTACGCCGCCACCAC
>JBMOFU010000085.1:0-13719 GCA_049318725.1 Phototrophicaceae bacterium
ATACATAAAACAGAGTATTTACATTTCGAGGTAGTCGCGCAATTGGCGGCTACGGGTGGGATGCCGCAACTTCCGCAGCGCCTTCGATTCAATCTGCCGAATACGTTCACGGGTGACGCCAAAGTGCCGCCCGACTTCCTCTAGGGTGCTGTCGTGGCCGTCCAGCAGGCCAAAGCGCATTTCTAACACTTCGCGCTCGCGGTCACTCAAAATCCCCAATGCCGAGCGCAATTGTTCTTTGAGCAGTTGCTTGCTGGCCGCTTCTGCGGGGGCGGGGGCTTTGTCGTCCTCGATGAAGTCGCCTAGTTGACTGCTATCTTCTTGGCCGATGGGCATTTCTAGGCTCATCGGTTCCTGCGAAATCCGCATAATCTTGCGGACTTTTTGCGCCGCCCGCCGCAATTTGCGCTGGAGGTTCTGGTCAAGCGGCTTGCCCTCTAGCTTCAACTCACGGATTTTTTTGGTATCGGCAGGCTCTAAGAAGTCCATTTCAATTGCCAGTTGTTCGGGCGTGGGTTCAGCGCCCAACTGTTGCACAAGGTCGCGCTGAATTCGCATCAGGCGGTTGATCGTTTCGACCATATGCACCGGAATGCGGATCGTGCGCGCTTGGTCAGCAATAGCGCGGCTGATGGCTTGGCGGATCCACCATGTGGCGTAGGTGCTGAACTTAAAGCCTTTGGTGTGGTCAAACTTAGACACCGCCCGCAACAGGCCGATATTGCCCTCTTGGATCAAGTCTAAGAAGTTGATCCCACGCCCCATGTAGCGCTTTGCCACGCTGACCACCAAGCGCAAGTTGGCGCGGGTGAGGTCTTCGCTGGCTTGCTGGGCGGTATTTTCGATCTGCTGGAACAGGTCGTGCAGTTGCTCGGTGCGGTCTGGATGGTCGTGCAGTTTAGCCAGCATTTCTTCCAGTGGCGGCAGGTCATGGTGTTGGATGGCGTAGCCGCGCAACCAAATTTGCAGGTCAAACGGCAACAGGTAGACCGCCTGCACCACATTAAACGCAGTCCGTGCGACCTCTGCCCACGCCTCGTTCTTGCCCCATTCCTCTTGCTTGAGGTACTCGCGCAACTTAGAGGGCGTAACCGCGTGCCAGTTCTCAAAGATCATCTGCGCTTCGTCCACAAGGTCGCGGATGTCTGGCATTTGCACATTGAACTTGTGCGCCGTCACCTTGAGCGTTTCCCAACGTTCTTTCAGGTAGCCGAGCAGCACTTCCCCTAGCGTGACCTCAAACGACTGGCTGATGACCCGTTCTTGCCCCTCTGGGATAAGCGCGGATTGGTCGCGCTGCGTGTCTAGCAACGTTTCGGCAGCCATCATCACACTGAGCCACATCTCGTGGGTGCCATCTAACAACGGCACTTGACCGATCTCTTTCAGGTATTGGCGCACTGGGTCATCAGACGGCGCAAGGGCAGTGTCATTTTCGCCCTCAAACTCCGCGTCGAAGTCTTCTTCTTCCTCGTCGTCCAGTTCTTCGTTCAGCGCTTCTTCCTGTGCAATCAACCCGCTGCTATCTGCACCTTCTAGCCGCAGTGACCCGCTATATTCACTGTCTTCTGCCTCGAGTTCATCGCCTTCAAACTCGTCTTCCCCCCGAAATTTATCCATTGGCTCGTCCATGTTGTTGGTGGGCGTTCATCATATCGCGTTCGGTTAATAAGGGCTTTTTCATCATTATAGCAAACGCTGGAGCGCTTGCTCTTCCGTTGCCAGTACATGCACCGCCCGCGCCAAACGCGGCAACTGTTCGGTACAATGGCCGATCAAGTCGTGGTCGCCTTCGGCCTGCGCGCCACGCTGCATCAAGAGCAGTTCTTCACGTTCGCGCATGAGCCGCCGCGCCCGCAAGCGAATCCCCTGCGCCACGATGTCGTGTTCGGGCTTTGCCCCGCCTCCCGAACGGCGGATTTGATCGTGTACCTGCATCAAATCGCGCTGGCCGACCTTTGACGGGTCTTTTAACTTCACCGTGAGCGCGTTCACCATAACGAAAGTGAGCGCGTCCTGCAAGTCCCCGCTGGCGCTGGCGGCCACATAATCGCTGACGGGCAAATCATCTTGATACAAAGACTCGATAAACAGCGCCAACAGCCCACGCATCCCCGTATGGGTGAAGTCTTCCCCGCGAAGGGGAGTCAATACGCCGGCCAGTTCTGGCTGTTGCACGCCCAATTCGCGCAGTTTGCCGTTGATCTTGTAATACAGGTTGGGGATGTCTAGCAAGTTGAGCAACAGGTGAGCTTCCGCCTGCCATTGCGCGGTCATCATCGGAGAAAGCGCGGCAGACCGTTGGCCTAGCGCCGGAATTGTGCGGCTTGGCTGTGCGCTAGATTCCGCTTCTGGGATGGGGGAATCTGGGTAATCACTGGGCGGCGGCACTTCGTTATCGTAGTTGCGCGGCGGCGGCTCATCATAGCCGATGATAGGCGCGGGCGCTTCGGCGGGGCTGGCTGTTTTAGGCGGCGCAGGGATCACACGCCGTGCAGGGCGGGCTTGCGCCTCTTTTTGGATCATCGCCGCGATTTGGAGCAGTTCACGCTCTGGGATGTGCAAGCGCATTGCCAACTTTTGCACGTTGGTTTGGCGGTACAGGCTATCTTCAGTCGCTAACAACAGCGGGATAATCCGCCGTGCGGCAGCTTCGCGCTCTTGGATGGTCGCTTCTGGCGGCAGGTCGGCGGTTTCTGCGGCGATGAGATAATCGGCCATCGGCACGGCTTCGGCAATCAGCCGTTCCCATTCGTGCGGCGTTTCACGGATGAGGTCGTCGGGGTCTTTGGCGTTGGGGATGTGCAGCACGCGCAAGTCAAGTTTAATCCGTTCGGCGGGATTTTCTTGCAGTGTGGCGCGCACCACTTCTAGGCTGCGCTTGGTGGCAGATTGTCCGGCGGCGTCGCTGTCTAGCGCCAAAACGATGCGCTTTGCCCACTTGGGCGCAATCAGCTTGAGTTGCGCTTCGGTGAGCGCCGTCCCCATTTGCGCGACGACGTTGGTATAGCCGGCTTGATGGGCGGTGATGGCGTCCATGTAGCCTTCAACAATCACCGCCGTTTCGCTGTCACGGATGGCGCGTGCGGCCATATCCAGCCCAAACAGCAGGTGGCTCTTGTTGAACAGCGGCGTTTCTGGCGAGTTGAGATACTTCGGGTTGTCGTTCGGGTCTAAAATTCTGCCGCCGAAGCCGACAATCGCGCCTTGACGATCTCGTATCGGCACCATCAAGCGGTTGCGGAAGCGGTCATACACACGCCCGCTGTCGTTCTTGCCCGCAATCCCCGTGAGCAGGATGGATTCTTCATCGTAGCCCAGTTCATGCAGGTGATTAAACATCAGGTCATAGCCCGGCGGGGCGTAGCCAATTTGAAAAGTACGGAGCGTGGCTTCGGTCATGCCGCGCTTTTCGCGGGCATAGCGCAAGGCTTCTGCTGCGCCGCTGTCGTTGGGGTCAAACAGTTTGTGGTGATAGGCTTGGGCGGCCTCTTTGACAATCCCTAGCAGGCGCTCGTTGCGCTCACCGGCTTGCTTGTCAGCGGGGGTTTGCGGGCGCACTTCCACGCCAGCCAACGCCCCTAGCTCTTGCAGGGCGTCGTTAAAGCTCCAGCCGTGCAACTTCATCGCAAAGGTGAACAGGTCGCCGCCTTCGGCACACGCGCCGAAGCAACGCCACGTTTGATGGTCTTCATTGACGACAAACGACGGTGTTTTCTCTTGGTGGAACGGACACGGCGCTTTATGATACCGTCCAGACTTCTTGAGCGGCACGAACTTGCCAACGTAATCTACAATGTCTAGGCGTGATTTGATGTCGTCACTGACGGACATAACCGAGCAAACCGTCCCCGCGTTTGTCTCATCTAAGACCGATGATTTTAGCAGAATTTCAGGGGAATAGCGTCACCCATTCGTCCCCCGCAGTTGTAAAAATTACCTTGCTATCCCACCATGTATAGACCTTCACCCCCAGCGTGACCGTCTCGGCAGGCCACACCAACGGGTGCGGATCATAGACCCAATCGCCCACGCCCCATGCGCTCGTGGGGCGTGCGCCCATCAACGGATAGCTGTCATGCTGGGCGAGTAACGCGCCGTTGGCGTCCAGCGCAAACACGCTCACGGTGTAGTCGGCATCCATCAGCGTTTCGGTGTGCCATAACAGATCAAGATACCCATCCCTAAATCCCTCCCCCTGCGGGAGAGGGACTTGGAACACTCCCCCTCTCCGCTTGAGGGGAGGGGGTTGGGGGGAGGGGTTCCCCCGCACCAATACCATCCCATTTTCAAACGTTGCCAGCGGTGCAGACGAAGGCACACGGTCATAGCGATAGGTATTCAGCGCGTTACCGACGTGATCCACCGTCAGCGTGGCGCTACGCTGGAATCCGGCAGTTTGCAACACATCAAATATCCCCACAGCGGGCGACCAGTGCGCCAACCAGACCGTATCGGTTGTGGCAAGTAGCGCGTCGAGTTGGTCATCTGCCGCACGCGGATCATCGGCGCGGGCGCGGGCAAGGTTGAGCGACACCACCGACGGCGGCAACAGATGATCGAGGTAGTATTGCAGCGGGTAGCCGCCATTGCCGACTTCCATGAGCGCCACATCGCCGTCTTGTGCATAGCGCGCCACGTTCGCGCCAAAGTCGTCAAACGGCGCTTTGACCTCATAGAAATCCACGCTGGTGAGCGCATTCGCCACAATCGCCACCAGAATCAAGGCGCGGGCGCGGCGGTCTAGTGCAGCGATGCCAGCGGCCACCAAGAGCGCCGCCGCAGGCGTAATCAAAGACAAATTGCGCGGCATCAATAGCGGGAAGCGCGTATTGGCAACAAATGTCAGCGCGACAGGGACAACAAGCCATAGCCACAATACACCCCTCCCTAAATCCCTCCCCCTGCGGGAGAGGGACTTGGATTGCCCCCTTTCTCCCTGTGGGGGAAAGGGTTGGGGATAGGGGTTTCCCCACACCATCAGCGCGAACAACAGCGCCCATTGCCCGCCAAAGTATTGCCGATTCAAATCCATCAGCGTGCGCCATGTGGAAGACGGCGCGTTGAGCATCTCATAGTCCGGCGGGGTGGCGGCTTGATTCAACGTCACGCCGACGAACCACGGGAGGAAGATCACGCCAGCAGCGGCCAATGCGGTAACGCCTGCGATGAATCGTTGGCGCGTAGGGGCATGTTGTGTAGGGGCGTCCCATGGGACGCCCCTACGGATAACGTGATATATGGTGATAAACGTGAGATGCACCCCCTGCACCAACGGGATATAAGCGCCGAGATATTGGGTGTACACGATTGCGGCGTTTGCCAAAATCCAGAGGATGGCGCGGCGTAGGGTTGGTTTTGCCAGCCAATGCAGGTATGCCCACATCGAAAAGCAAGCGAGTAACGTCCGTTGGGCGTACATGCGCGTTTCTTGGGCAAGGAATATATCGGCGTCCCACAGCGCCAGCAACAACGCCGCCACCATCACACCCACTGGAGCAAGTCCGGCACGCCGCGCTAAGGGGAACATCACCGCAACGGCAAGGATGGCCTCAAACCCAGAGAACAGGCGCAACGCCAAGACGCTATCGCCAGCGGCCATCACCCATAGGCGCAAGAGGACGAAGTAAAGCGGCGGGTGCGTATCTTGGGCGATTTCGGCAAACATCGCCCCCCAAGACTGCGCCGCACGCGCAATCACGTTATAGGTAAAGCCTTCATCCAGCCACAAGGATTGATCGGTGGTACCGAAAATCCGCAGGGCAACCGCCAATAGGACAATCAAGACGGCGGCCAACAGGGGATAGCGAGCGATGTTAGACGGGTTCTTCATCGTCTGGATAGTCATCCAGCGGCGTGCTGTCGTCAAAGGCCATTTCACCGACAAAAACCACGTCGTCGTGATCGTCTACGCCGCGTGGCTTTTCGCCGTCTTCAAGGTACTCAAAGCCAATATCCACCATCATCAACGGCAAGATCAGCGCGTCGGCAATTTCATAGTGGCGCTCAGAAGCCAAAAGCGTATCGCGCAGCAACGCGGCGCGCACAGCGTCTACTTCTTCGGCGGCGTCGAACGCTTCGGCCAACACTTGCGGATTGCCGCCAAGCGGGGTTTGGCCGTAGCGTGAACTGTACTCGTCGGTCATCCGCCCGCCAACATACAGCCGATAGACCAATTGCGCGTCGTCGGCCACTGCCACCGCCAATGCGCTACAGTTCAGGCGCAAGGATACCGCCTCTGCCAGTTGCCAGAGCGGTTCCCCCACCAGCGGCGGATAAATCACGGTGATGTCGTCCAGCGTTGGTGAGATATAGGCCGTAATCGCGCTGACTTCGCAGTAGGTAACCAATTCATCTTGGGTGGTGCCAAATAGGGTGATGTTGGTGTAGGTTGTCATCAATAATCCATTGTTGAGGCGGTTATCGTGTAGGGGCGCAATGCATTGCGCCCCTACAGGAGGGCATTATCTTCTTCTTCATCATTATCCGGTTCAATCCATACGATTTCGTCGGCGCTCTCGACCCCGATGGGCAACGCCCCCGCGACCAAATCGTGATAGCCCAGTCCAGCGGCCAAGTTAGGCAACTGGAGCGCGTTGAGCAGCTTCTTATGGCGCTCGTAGGGGTCGGGTTCATTGCCGACCAACACCGTACGGATGCCGCGAATGGTGCGCTTGAGGCAACCAATCGCGTCGGCCAAGACTTCAGCGTCGCCGCCTTCGGGGGCTTCCCCCGCCTTGATGCCGTAGCTATCCAACAGTTCGCCCGCTTCAAACAGCGAGTACGCCAGCACATCGCCCTCAACAATCACCAGCCACGACACGCAGCCCAACTCATAGCTAGATTCAGACGCGATCTGCAACAGGCGGTCTAGCCCGTCGTTGATGTCGTCGGCTTCGTCCTCACTTGGCACCGATTCGCTAGATGCCAATACATTCTCGTAAACGACCGTAATGCCGTCAATCATGGGGGAAACCGCAGCAATACAGCCGTTCTCGGCCAGCCATTCGGCGGCTTCGCCTTGATCCACTTCAAACAGCGTGATATTGGTGTAAGAAAGGGTCATGGTAGCTTCCCAAACAACGCCTCAGCAAGGCCATCAGAGCGGGTATACAGCACCTGCCCGGCGGGTAGATAGCCAAAGGATACCAGCAAGTGCTGGCTTGCGCTATCGTTGGCCGCGCACGCGCTGAAAATCGGGCGGGCGGGGGTAGCCTGTTCTGCATAGTGGAATAGCGCCGTCACGACCACATCACGCGGGTGGTCGGGATGCACGACCAACAAGGACAATAACGGATAGCCGAAGAAGTGATCTTCGCGGATCAGTGCGCCAACCACGCTCCAGCCCTGTTTGGCGACATAACAGCGCTTGGCGTTGACCGCGCTCACGACACGCTCCCCCTGCGCGGGATTATGGATGAAGTCGGCAGCCAGCGGCCAAATCTCGTGTAGGTCTTCACTGGTGGCACGTTCAATGTGGATCAATGGTAATGGTATCCCTAACAAAAAAACGGCATCCCCTGTAGGACACCGTTTTGCGTTTATCATGGGCGATGAGAGACTTGAACTCCCGACCTCACGGATGTGAACCGTGCGCTCTAACCAACTGAGCTAATCGCCCGTCTTGACTTCATATTCAGATATTGTAGCATGGGCATTAACTGTTGACAAGGACGGTAATGCTGCCAATTGCAAATCTATCCCCCAGACCATAAACGCGGCTATTGGTGGCGCGTGATCGTGTGGCGCGTGCGCCGTGACGGATTCCCGCGCTTGTTCGTAATGATGCTACGGCGGTTGAGCCGTCCAGCGTGGTTTGCTGGCATCATTCTCTGGGGGGCGGGCTGTATCATGGTCGCGCTACCCACACCGACCCCCGCCGCTACTGTAATGCCTCAATCCAGCGCCGATTGGCAACAGATTGCCCCCGGCATTGAACAGCGAAGCTACAGCCCAGCGTGGTTAGCGCGGCTCACTGTGCTACGGATTGATCCGGCGCAGGTGACGATTCAGTCTCACTACAGCCCACAAGCGCCGCGCACTGTGATGCAGTGGCGCAACGCCTACCCCGATGCGGCCATCCTCATCAACACCAACTTCTTCGATAGTGCCGACGAAATCACAGGCATGTTGATTGCCGACGGCGTGCGCTACGGAGAAAGCTACCGCAACCGAGGCGGTACGTTTTACATGCAAAACGGCGTGCCGGGGATGTTCAGCCATTTGGTGCGCCAATATCAGGGCGAAGCGTACGATCAGGCCGTGCAAGCCTTCCCGATGCTAATCACCGACGGTGCACGTTCCTACTTTGACCAGCGCCCAGACCGCGCCACCCGCCGCACCGTGATCGGGCTAGATTCGCAGGGGCGCGTGGTGATCTTGGTCACGACCTTTGGCGGAATCACGCTGTTAGACCTTGCCATCTACCTAGCAGAAAGTGACCTGCAACTGGTCAACGCCCTTAACCTCGACGGCGGTGGCTCTAGCCTGTTGAGTGTGCGGGCAGGGACGCAAGACATCGCCTTCACCTCGTTTGATCCCGTGCCGTCGGTGTTGGCGGTGTATCCGCGCTAGAGGCGTTTGTGTTTAGGCAGCTAGGGCGGATCAGCCGCCCCCTAGACCACCCTGCACATTAGCCCCTTGAGGTATGCCCCCTCTGGGAAGGTCAGCGCGACAGGGTGATCTTCACTGCCGCCTAAGTGCCGCACAATCTGTGCTTGGCGGCCACTATCCGCCAGCGCGCCGAATACCACCTTTTGGAACAAATCGGTTGTAATTGCCCCGCTGCAACTGAACGTAAACAGCAATCCGCCCGGCTTGAGCAACTTAAAGGCGTGCAAGTTCAAATCTTTGTAGCCGCGTGTGGCGCGTTCTACCTGCTTTTCAGATTGGGCGAACTTGGGCGGGTCTAGGATGATCGCGTCGAACTGTTCGCCGTGTGCGGCGTAGTCGCGCAGTACGGTAAAGGCGTCGCCCTCGATGAAGGTCGCGGCATCGGGGTCTAGCCCGTTCAACTTGACCGTTGCTTCGGCCAACGCTAACGCAGGGCCTGAACTGTCTACGTTGATGACATCATTTGCCCCGCCCGCCAGCGCATACACCCCAAACCCGCCCGTATAGCTGAACATATTCAGCACACGCCGCGCCGCGATAGATTCCAGCGCACGGCGGACGGTGGCGCGGTTTTCCCGCTGGTCAAGGTAGAAGCCAGTTTTATGGCCGTGACGCACATCTACCGGAAAGGACAGGCCATTTTCGATAATCTCAATCGTGTCGGGCGGCTCTTGACCCCATAGCAGCCCTTTGACCTCGCGCAAGCCTTCTTTTTGGCGGATGTCTACGTCGCTGCGTTCGTAGATGCCTGCGGGCTGGAGCAGTTCGGCCAGCGTCGCGGCGATTTCCTGCTTGCGCGCATCTATCCCCAGTGTAAGCGCCTGCAAGACCAGCCAATCGCCGTAGCGGTCTACCACAAGGCCGGGTAGATAGTCGTTTTCTGCATTGATGAGCCGTACCGCGTTGGGCGTACCGTTGCGCCACTGCGCTTGATCGCCTGCACGAGCGGTAATGGCCTGTTGTAGCTTGCCACGCCACCAGTCTGGCGTGATAGCCTCATCCTGCCAAGTGAGCATCCGCACGCGGATTTGTGAGGTTGCGTTATAGGTGCCATAGCCCAACAACTGCCCATCGTGGGTTTGTACGCAGACTACATCAGCGGGGGCAGGGTTGCCCGTCACACTCTGGATGGCGCCCGAAAATACCCACGGGTGACGGTTTTGGATGGCTTTTTCTTTGCCGTGCTTGATGGTGATAACGGCGTTAGGCATTGTTGGGTTCCTGTTCTTGTTGGCGCTGTTGAATGAGTGCGTATAAGCCAGCTTCATCTAGCACTGGCACGCCGAGCTTTTGCGCCTTTTCCAGCTTGCTCCCGGCAGACTCGCCTGCCACAAGATGGCTGGTTTTCTTGCTGACGCTACTGATGACCTTGCCGCTGTGCGACTCGATCAAGGCGGTGGCTTCATCGCGGGTGAGCGTGGGTAATGTTCCGGTCAGGACGAACGTCATTCCCTCTAGCCCCGCGCTGGCGCGGGCAGTAGGTTCGCCTTGCCAGCGCACGCCCGCCGCCTTGAGCTTCGCCAGCAGGTGCTGATTGTGTTCCACACTGAACCAGTTCACCACGCTTTCGGCAATCACCCCGCCGACGCCGCCGACCTCAGAGAGTTGCTCAACGCTGGCGGCCATAATCGCGTCAACCGAGAGAAAGTGCGCTGCGAACAGTTTGCCCACTGTATTGCCAATGCCATCAATCCCTAACGCCGTCAGCGTTTGGCTAAAGGGGCGTTGTTTGGCCGCTTCAATCCCCTGCATGAGGTTCTCTACTTTTTTCTTGCCAAAGCGGTCTAATTCCATTAAGGCAGCAGGGTCAAGCGTGAAAATGTCCGCCTCATCATGGATCAAGCCGGCGTCCAGCAAGACGCGCACGGTTTGCGTGCCGAACCCTTCAATATCTAGGCCGCCCTTTGAGGTGAAAAAGTCAATGCGCCGGAAAACTCGCTCAGGACACTCAAGGTTAGGGCAAAAGTAATCCACTTCATCATCGCGCTTGATGATTGGGGTATTGCAGAACGGGCAATGGGTCGGCGGCAGGATCGGCGTTTCTTCCCCCGTGCGTGCGCTGAGGACTGGCCCAATCACATAGGGGATGACCTCCCCAGAGCGTTTGATAACGACATGGTCGCCGCGCCGAATGTCGTACTTTGCCACGACATCGTAATTGTGCAGCGTCGCGTTGCTGATGGTCACCCCCGCGACAAACACCGGCTCTAGCACCGCACTGGGGACGATGCGCCCAGTACGCCCGACGTTGACGACGACATCCAGCAGTTTTGTTGTGGCTTCTTGGCTCGGATACTTGTAGGCGGTGGCGCCGCGTGGGTCTTTGCCGGCAAAGCCTAATTCGCGGTAAAGCCTAAAGGTATTCAGCTTGACGACCACGCCGTCAATTTCATAGTTCAACGTTGGGCGGGCTTTCTCCCACTGTGGGATATGCTGGATAATGTGGTCTAGTGTGGGATAAAGTTGGATATTCGGCGCAACGGGCAAGCCCCACCCCCGCAAAGATTCCAACATCTCTGCACGCTTTTCCCATGCGATGCCCTCAACGACGACCACATCATAGAAGTAGGCCGTCAACGGGCGTTGGGCGGTAATACGCGAATCCTTCTGTTTGAGCGCGCCAGAGGCGGTATTGCGCGGGTTAATGTAGGGAACTTCACCCGCCGCGATCCGTTCTTCATTTAAGCGGGCGAAATCTGCCAGCAAGAACAGGACTTCCCCGCGAACGACCAAACGTGCCGGAGCAGGTGGGGCGCTTGGATCAGACGGAATTTTAAGGGGGATATTTTTAATGGTGCGGACGTTGGCGGTGATGTCGTCGCCAATTTCGCCGTTGCCGCGTGAAGCCGCCTTGACCAGTATGCCCTGCTCATAGGTCAGCACCACCGTCAAGCCGTCGAGCTTCGGCTCTAGGGTATAGTCCAGCGCAATGTCTTGTGGCAACAGCTTGCGGTTGCGTTCTTCCCACGCCTGTAAATCCTCTGGAGAATAGGCGTTGCTCAGGCTCAAAATCGGCGCGGGGTGGGTGACTTTGGCAAAGTCGTCTACAAGGTCGTTGCCCGTGCGCCGCGTGGGGGAATCTAGCGTCGCCAATTCGGGATATTCGGCCTCAATTGCGCGTAATTCGTTGAATAGGCGGTCATAGTCGCCGTCGGAAATTTGCGGGTCGCTGAGGATGTAGTAGCGGTAGCTGTGATAGTGCAACTGCTCGCGCAGTTCGGCGGCGCGCTGTACGGCTTGTTCTGGCGTCATGGCGTTGTTCCCCCTAGCGGCTGAACCTGCATGTAGATATCCACCGCCCACCCCGCCTGTTGGGTGAACGGATCACGTACCTGCCACCACGTAAAGCCGTCATTTTCGGCGGCGCGTGGCCCATCAATCACCTCTAAAAGGCTGTTCTCGCGGGCGGTGAACAGCAGTTCGCTGTTGATCCCCGGCGTTTGGCGCACATTCAAGCCAGATTCACCCACATTCACCACCAAAACCGTCCGCCCTAGCGTGATAACATCCGGTGTCGGTGTCAGGTATACAGGCGCTAGGGTTGGCCCACTCAGTACAAAGTTGGGGGATGGCACTGCCCCCTGTAAGAATCCGCTGACGCCTAGCGGTGTAGCATCCGCTTGTAGGCGCTCTGGCGGAGCGGTGGCAATCTGCACTTGTGGCGTGCTGATACTGGGTATACGCCCCCCAACCGCATAGAGCGCCGCCACGCCAGCAAAGACGACCGCCCCAACGCAGAGCAACATCAACAACAACGACCACAACGGCAAGAAAAACGGGCTTGCTCGAAAGGTCGGCGGCGGCAAGGGGGCTTCACTCAAGGGCAATTGATCGCTCATGCCTGCTTGCCCCGTGCGCGCGTCCACGCCAAGAATTGATCTAGCGGCCACGTATTGATAACGTGCTGTGGTTCGATCCATGCGCGGCGGGCTGTACGGACGCCGTAGCTGAGTAAATCCATGTTAGAGGCATTGTGCGCGTCAGTGTTGATCGAAATCAAGATGCCCATTTCTACTGCACGGCGGGCGTATTGTGCCTCTAGGTCAAGCCGTGCGGGGTTGCTGTTGATCTCTAGCGCGACGCCCGTTTTAGCAGCGGCGGCAAACACCGCTTCCATGTCAAGGTCGGCAGGGTCACGCCGCCCGATCTGTTGTGCACGCGGATGGCCGATCAGGTCAACGTGCGGGTTGTTGATGGCATTCAGCATCCGGTTTGTAATCACGTCACGCGGCTGGCCGAGGCTCACATGCAGCGAGGCAATCACAAAGTCAAGTTCGGCCAACACCTCGTCGGGATAATCCATGGTGCCGTCAGCGAGGATGTCCATCTCTGTGCCGTGAAACACATGAAAGTCGTCGCCCATTTCTGCATTGACGCGGCGCACTTCTTCGCCCTTTTGCATCAAGCGCTCTATTGAAAGGCCGTTTGCCACCCCTAAGCCCGGTGAATGGTCAGTAATCACAATGTACTCACGGCCACGCTTGCGCGCTTCTTCGGCCATTTCTCGCACACTGAGGCGGCCATCGCTCCAAGTGGTGTGCATGTGTAGGTCACTACGAATATCCGCCAGCGTAATCAACTTGGGGAGCTTGCCCGCTTTGGCCGCTTCAATTTCCCCGCGATCTTCACGCAGTTCGGGCGCAATATAAGGCAGCCCCACCCGCGCGTAGACTTCTTCCTCAGTGGCGCAATAGATCGCCTGCTCGTGAATCAGCGTGCCGTCGGGCGCAACCGGCGTGAGCGCATGTTCATTGAGGCTATAGCCCTGCGCTAGGGCAATTTCACGCACGCGGATATTGTGCTGTTGGCTGCCTGAAAAGTACTGTAGCCCAGTGCCGTAGCTCTTGGGGTCTAATACGCGCACGTCTACTTGTAGGCCGTTGCTTAGTTCGACAGAACTTTTCTTGTCGCCATGACCCAGTATCCGTGTCACTTGCGGCAGGCCGACGAATAAATCCATAATCGGCTTCGGGCTGTCGCTGGCGATGAGAATGTCTACATCCCCGATGGTAGGCCGCGCCCGACGGATGCTGCCCGCAAGGTCGCCATGGAGGGCTTCTGGCAGTTGTAACAGCGTGTGCAAAATGCGCTCGGCCAACGGTTGGG
>JBMOFU010000086.1:0-13706 GCA_049318725.1 Phototrophicaceae bacterium
GAGATGGGGCTGCCCGCTACCAACGTCACGCGCACGTTGGTTAAATCCTCTATCAGGTTGTCGAATAATCCCCAGCCCAAGAGCGTCAACTTGCCCGCGTTGCCGTCGGTGTTGCTCTCTGCCAACACTCTGTAGCTCACGCGCCATGTGGGGGAAGGCGCAATATAGGTCAACACAAGATCATGCTCGCCGCCGCTCATGCGGATAATCACGCGGCTTTTGTCGCTGTCAGGGATCGGTTCACCGCCGATGACATCGGCACGCCCTGCGCCCTGCACGGTCTTGAGGTGTTCAATGGCGTACAGGTGCAGCCCGCCTTTATCGTCCAAAATGGCGATCTGCATCGGGCGTAGCTCTTGAAACAGATGGGCGATTTCGCCAATGTGGGTATTGCTGATGGTGCGTTGGTCGCTGACGCGCTCAAAGTTGAAGGTGAGCCGTTTGCCGCGCAAATTCTGGAGCAGTTCCATCAGGCTGTGCGGGGCGGGCTTGGGCATATCAGATGTGCGGACGTACACGGCTTCATAGTCAAAACCCAATACTTGCCCGCCGTTGCGGTCACTGACGTTGAGGCTTTTTAGCACATCGTTCACGGCGTCGGGGTCAAACGCCAGCGTGACGACTTCGCCAGCGGCCTTGCCCTCACGGACGAAATGCCCAATCCCGTTTTTGTAGAGCGTCAATTCCCGAATCGGAAAATCTGGCATGGATGCACCCCCTATGGTGATTGGCAAAACCACCGTTCATTATAGCCTATCGGCGCAGATGGGGCGATGTGTAGCGGCATAAGAGGGCTACGCCCCTACGAAATCGTTATTGTTTGCCCTGCGCGGGCAGGTCTGGGGTTTGGCTTGCGGGGCAAACATCGTCTACAATAGGGCAACGCGCAAAGCGGGGCATTTGCCGCGCTTTGCCCTGATCTTTTTGTTGCGTTCACGAATGGGGAGTTTGGCACCCATGCCCTATGGTCGTTTAGATGTGTTTTGGCCGGACGGAACGTTTCGTTCCTTCCCGCTCACGTTAGCGAATGTGTCGGTAGGGCGCTCGCCCGGCACGACAATTCAATTGGATACAGAAACCATTTCACGCTATCACTTTAGCCTCAGCAACCACGAGGGCGAAGTGCGCCTGAGCGATAGCGAATCTCAGAACGGGACGTTTGTAGACGGCGTGCGTGTGCCGGAAGGCGACTATGTGGTATTGGCGGGCGGTGAAGAAATCAGCATCGGCCACCTGCGGATTTTGTTCCATGTGCTGGACGAACTGCCGACGCAGCCGATCCCGTCCACACACATCACCCAGCAAATCCTGAGCGAAGATGAGCCGTTCACACTCAGCTTGTACCCGCCGCCAATTTCGATCCCGCCCGGCGCGCACGCTTCAGCGGAACTAACGGTTATCAACAACAGCGCGGCGCAAGCCTTTTACACCGTCCAAGTGAGCGGGGTTCCCGCCGCGTGGGTGCGCGTAGACCGCCCGCGCCTGATGCTCGACCCGCAAGAGGCGGGACAGGTGGTGATTAACATCAAGCCCGCCCGCGTGCCAGAAACCGAGCCGCGCCTCTATGACATCAACGTGACGGTGACGGATGAAGCCTTGCCAGAGCGCCCCATCACTGCCCTCACCCAGCTGGATGTCGTCCCTTACAGCGGCTTTGGCGCCGCGCTGGAACAGCATAAATTAGCCGTTGGGGAGCGCTTTAGGCTGCACGTTCACAACCACGGCAACGCCACGCTCACGCTGGCGGTGGGCGGCAGCCCGCGCACGCCCAACGCTACCATAGAGTTGGTGTCGTCGGCGCAGGTTGCCTTAGCGCCCGGCCAAAAGTTATTGCTTCAGGGGCAAGTCAAGGCGCTGCACCGCCCCTTAATCGGGCGCAAGCAAGCCGTGCCGTTTGATATTGTGTTGCGCGCTCAAGATTCGTCTCACTTTATGGTCGTGGTGGGCGGCACCGTAGAACAAACCGCCATGTTGCCGTCGTGGTCGCCCGCGCTGTTGGGGACGCTGTTTGTGGGCATTGTCGCGTTTGTGGCGTGGCTGACGTGGCTCATCACTGCCCCGACCCCGCAAATCGTGAGCCTGACCGTGCCACAGCCCCGCATTCCACGCGGCGAGGCCATCGTCATCCAATATGAAGTCACAGACACGCAAACCCTAGAGCTGTTCGCAGATCAAACGCTGTTGGCCGTCATTGATCCACTGGCTAGGGAGTACATCATAGAAAGCAGCACCCTGCCCGAAAACGTGATGATCCGCCTAGAGGCGCGCAGCCGCAACAAGACCAGCACGGACGAAGAGGGCATCCAAATCTACGATCCTGTGCGGGTAGCGTTGTTTGAAGCCGACCCACAGCAACTCGTCCGCAACGTCATCCAAACGTTGAGCTTGCGCTGGCAGCTAGAAAACGCCGCCTACGTCCAAATCAGCGGGCTAGACGCCTTCACAACAGACAACCTAGACCCCAACCAGCGCTATGCCGCCTCTGACGTGCTGACCAATATCAACGGGCGGGCGCTTGACCCGCTTGTCATTGAACTGTACAGCCAAGACGCGCTTGGCAACCCCTACCGTGATACCTTCACCCTTGAAGTGGTTGACCCCATCTGTACGCCGCTAAGTGCCGATGTCATCTTGCTCGACGGCCCTTCCCCGCTCAACCAACAGATCGCCACGATTCCGTTAGGTAGCTCTGTGTTGGTGGACGCCCGCGACAACAGCGGGGCATGGGTGCGCGTGCAACTAGAGGGCGCCTTGCGCGGCTGGGGCGCGCTAGACACGCTCAATTGCCAGAACTTCAACCCAGCCGCGCTGGAAATTGACATTGACCCGCCCCCCCCACCGCTGCCAACTGCCATGCCCACCTTGCCGCCAAGTGTGTCCACGCCCGTTAGCCCAACGCCCGGCGCGCTGGTTCCCCCGGCGCGTACGCCTCAATCAGCAACGGCAGTTCCAACAGCGGCGGGCTAATCGTGTTTCCGAAAATCAAACCATTCCACCGCAGGGGCGCAATGCATTGCGCCCCTACCCATCCCCAAGATTGCCAAAATATAGCGTGTAACCTCTCTGCCCACTATACTCTATGAATCATAGAGCAGCGCTATTTAGATGGAGAGTTTCATCGTGGTTGAGCCGATCACCTCACAAAATATCGCCCACCTCACCCCTTCACGGTTGTTTGGCACCTACCCTAATTTTTTGACCGCCGTCACCTACGATCCCACCGGGCAATTGTTGGCCGCTGGCGATGTTGAGGGCAATGTGAAGGTTTGGCACATCAGCGATGACACGCTCTGGGGCGAATATAGCATCCGCCCAGACAGCGTGGTCGGGCTGGTATTTGGGCAAGACCCAACCACGACCCAACCGACTTTGTTTGTCATCGGGCGCAATGAAAAATTAACGGTATTGCGCTTGGAGGCCAACCAACAATTCGTCCCTGTGTTTGAACAGACGCAAGCGGCCTTTAACGTCTTGGCTGGCACGCTCACCCGTGAAGGCCGTCCAGTGATTGCCGCAACCGCCAAGAACCTCCCCGAAGACCGCCTATTCTTGCTATACGCTGACGATAAATCTTCGATCAAGACCTTTGCCATCCATGCCAACGCACAGACCGTCGCCTTTAGCGCCGACGGCGAAACGATGGCGCTCGGCGACGCCGAAGGGGGCATTCAACTGCACCCCACCCAAGAATCTTATACGGCGGTGCAGCAGATTCAAAGCGGGCTAAACGGCATACGGAAGTTGGCCTTCAACGGGCTAGGCAACCGCATTGCCGCGCTTGCGGGGATGAGTGACCACATCCGCGTTTATGACATTGCCAGCGGGGAAGCGCTTTCCCCCATTATCCCGACCACCTTCCCGCGGGAAGTCAGCCTAAATACCGATGGCTCTTTATTGATGGTCAGCAGCAATCAAAAGGGCGGCTCTGTGCGCTTGTATGATGTTCCCTCTGGGCGCTTGGTGCGGAGCCTCAAGGGGAGCCATCCGACGGCCTTTAGCCCGTTCGGAGATATGCTGGTTTGTGGGGACGACTATGCCCAGTTCAGCAAAGCGCTGCGGCTGTGGAACTTGTTGCCCCCCACTGGCGGCCTGCTGGACAAAATCGGCGGGCGGATTGACCCCGCCAGCGCAGAAGGCTACCGCATTGAGCAGTTCTGTGTGTTGGAGGTAGGCAGAGCGCCAGTGAATGCGGTGGCGTTTAGCCCAGACAATATGATGATGGCCGCCAGCAGCGCTGACCGCATCTGCTTGTGGAACAGCGCCACGCTGGAGCAAACGCTTTTGCTGACCGAACACCGCGCCGAAGTCACCAACTTGGCCTTTAGCCCAGATGGTGCGCTGTTAGCATCTTCTAGCGGGTACTTCAACAACCAAGACGACAACAGTGTACGCCTGTGGAACCCTACCGACGGCGGCGAAGTGCTAAAGTTCACCCGTCATGGCGCACGCGTGGTGGGCGCAGTGTTTCATCCGAGTGGGGAATGGCTGATTTCTGCCGATACCAGCGGCATCATCTATGTGTGGCAAGTCAAAGACGGCGCGCTTTTACAAACCATCAAAACGCCCTCCCCGATTAATGACTTTGCCCTTAGTCCAGATGGCGCTGTGGTGGTCACCGCGCACGGCAGCGAAATGGCCGTGCGGGATATGGCGATCCGCTTTTACAATACCCAAAGCGGCGAGCTGATCCGTGAGGTAAAAGCGCTCAAGGACTGGGTATTGTCGGTGGCGTTTTCTCCCGATGGGCGTCAAGTGGCCGCCGCCGATTATGCCAACCGCGTAACGCTGTGGCGCATTGAGGAAGACGCCCCCGTGTTAGAGATGGTGGCAGGGGACTTTGTGCGCTACACCCCAGAAGGGTCAGTGTTAATGATCGCGCAAGATAAAACCGTCAAGTTGACGATTATTGAAGGGGCAAAGCCTTCGGTACGCCTGCGACAGGGGACGTTTGTCTCTACGTTGGGCTTTAGCCGTGTGGGGGAACTGTTGGCCGTTGGCCTTAAAGATGGTAGCGTGGTAGTGTGGGGTGTGCCAGAGGCAAAAACCGCCATCCCTGAAGACATGGAAAAGCAAGAGCGCGAACGGCTTGCCATCGCCCGTAGCGGACGGCACACCCTGCAACTGTTGGGGCTGCGTTGCATCAACGCCCAAGAGAACGACGGCGACGAGATCATGCTCAAGGTAGATGGGCAAACGATTTGGCGGGCAGATTCCCAACTCAACCGCAAGATGCACCACAAGCCTAGCAAGCAGATCGAAGTGAGCGAGTTCGACTTTGTGCGCTCGCGTGCGTTGGGGATGAACGGTTGGCGTGACGAGCCAAAAATGCGCCCAGACGACTTTCGCTTTAGTGGCTTGACCGGGCCGATCGAGCTAGAACTGTGGGAAGAAGATTTCTTCCTGCGCGGCGGCAACGATCTGCTAGGGAAGGTCACCATCTCTCCGGCGCAGGCCGGGCAAGGCAAGATCGAAATCGTCATCCAAGACCAACACGCCAGTTACGCGCTGACGTTTGAGGTATTGTTCACCTAACCCTACCAAGCGTTAGATTAGATGCGTAGGGGCTGTATCATGTCCCTAACGCCACAGAGACGGACGCCACAGGGTGTAGTCCCTACACAACCGTTGCAATGCAACCCCATTCTGTAGGGACAAGGCTTGCCTTGTCCGCAAAATAGGCCAAAAACATGAACTATCAATCACCGTAGATTATTAGGATGTTACGCTATCCGCAGGATACTTGACCATGAACCTACAACCTTACTTTGACTTGAGCAATAAAGCCGTCATCATCACTGGTGCGGGCAATGGGCTAGGCCGTGCATTGGCGTTGGCCTTTGCACAGGCAGGCGCAGCGGTGTGCGTCAACGACATCAACCCCACGACGCCCGATGAAGTGGCGGATGAAATTCACGCGCTCGGCGGGCGGGCGTTTGGCTGGCAAGCGGATGTCTCTAATCGCTTTCAGGTGGGGTCGTTGATCGAAGAAGCGCGTGACCGCTTTGGCCGTGTTGACCTGTTGGTCAACGCGGCGGGCGTCATCAAGCGCGGCAAAGCCCAAGCGCTGGATGAATGGGACTGGCGGCGGGCGCTGGATGTCAACCTGACGGGGGCGTTTTTCACCAGCCAACTGTTAGGGCGGGTGATGGCCGAAGAAGGCGGCGGCGCAATGGTCAACTTGACCGAAAGCCACGCGCTGACGGGCAATGCCAGCGACCCGGCGGTGGGGTATATCGCCAGCAAAGCAGGGATCATCGGCATGACGCGCCAGTTAGCGCTGGAGTTTGCCCCGTTCAATGTGCGCGTGAACGCTGTCGCCTACGGCAATATCGCCACGCCAGACTTCCCCACGCCCACGCTTTCCCCCTTGGGGCGCAGCGGCACCGCCGATGAAGTCGCGCAGGCGGTGCTGTTCCTATGTTCGGGGGCAGCCAGCTTCATCACGGGGCAAACGCTCTATGTAGATGGCGGTCAGGGGGGCGGTTGATGACGCTTGAACAGATTATCCGTTGCCCGTCGTGTGAGGGCTACGGCTGGCTGACCGATGACTTCAGCGACAGCCCCGCAGAATGCGACTGGTGCGCGGGCGCAGGCTATGTGTATTTAGCCCCCAACGGCGTGCAGCGCCCTATCCCCAACAGCGATTATGGCGCAGTGGCCGACCAACTGGAAGCGCTGGAACGCCAACGCCTGCGCGAACTGGGGTACAGTGGGGAAGCCAAGCCCCCGTGGGAACAACACATTCGGCGCGGGACGAAAGGCGGGCAACTTCCAACCCCGCCGACGGAACCGCCCGGCTAAAATTCGCTACAATCCGTTTGAAGGACTATAATACGGTTCAAACCCAAATCGTGCGGCAGGCCGCCGCCACACACGCAGGGAGAAAATGCGATCATGGTTTACTCAAAACGCGCAGTTCTCATGGGGACGTTTATCCTCCTGTTGCTCGCACACGCTTTTGTCGCCACTGCACAAAGCACCACTAACCAGCTTCCCCCTAGCATCACCACCCTACCGGTGATTGATGCCAGCCAAAACATCACGCCAGAGCTATTCGACGGCTACCTCATCACCAACTTTTCACCGATCATCCTGCGTGAAGGCCCCAGCGCGGGTTACTTCCCGGTGGCACTGACTCAGGGCGGCATCTTGTTAGAAGCCACAGGACGTGCGCGCGAAAATGCGTGGTGGCGCGTGCGAACCGCTGATGGCATTGTTGAAGGCTGGATTGCCGCTGAATTGCTGATTTTGCGCGGCGATTTACGCGCCGTCCCAGATTTAACCGATGCTGCCTTTGGGCGGCTAATCCCTGCCACTTTTGTCACCTTCTTACCGCAAACGGTCTACAGCACGCCCGAAGACCGCTACGAAACCTACATCTGTGAAGTCGCGGCGGGTGAATACCTGCTGCTAGGGCGCGATTCAGAAGCGGCGTGGTATCAGGTTGATGCCACTTGCGCCGACGGCACCCCTGTCATTGGCTGGATTAACCGCGATGCCGGCGTCTTCCGCAATCCCACTGGGCGCGGCATTGCCGCTACGGATGGCTCGGCAGACGGTGCGCTGACCTCTCAACCGCTGGACGGCCCGGCATTCGTGGTCTTTTCTGAGCAACCGCTTTATGGCCTGCCGGTGGCAGATGCCGCAAACGTCCTGTGTAACGTGCCGGGGGCGACCTTCGTGGTGGTGGGGCGCAATGAAAACAGCACGTACTATCAAATTGCCGCCACTTGCACCGATGGCGCATCGCGCACAGGCTGGATTTCGGTCACGGTGGGGGCGTTCCAGAACAACAGCAGTTTGCTCGTTCCGGTCAGCACCATACCAGAACCCCCTAGCCCCATCCCCGCTCGTGAGCCGTTCTTCATCACCTCTGTGACGCAAGGCGTGACCAACATCCCCGACGGCGCGGTGATCTGTCAGTTGCCGCCGCGTGAGTGGTTGGTACTGAGCCGCACGCGGGAAACGTCTCACTATGAGCTAGAAGTCACTTGTCCAGACGGCACCGTGACCAACGCTTGGTTGCCTGCCAGCGTTGGTGTATTCCGCAACCCAGACAGCAAGCCGATCCCCGTCACATTTGAGCGGGCAGAAAGTTTTGCCCCCGTCACCGGGAATTAACCCCACTCTTGACCGCTCGCGGGGCAACCCCTGTGTTGCCCTGCCTTACCATCGCACAAAATTATGATCCTTGTAGATGCACATCAAGATATTGCCTATAACGCGCTGACGTTTGGGCGCAACTATAGCCTGCCCGTTTACAAGAAACGCCGCGCAGAATTGCACCATAACTGGCACCCCATCCACGGGCCGGGGGTTGTCACCGCTGGCCTGCCAGACGCGCTACTGGGGCGGGTGGCGTTGGTGTTTGCCACGCTGTTTGTCGAACCTGCGGGCAGTGCCTTAACCGAAGGCGGTACACCGCCGATCTACAATACCCCGCGTGAAGCCTATCAAGCGGCCACCGCCCAGTGGGATTACTATCAGCGCTTGGCCGACGAAAACGACCAAATTCGGTTAGTGACCACCGCTGCTGACCTTGACGCCGTGTTGAGCCAGTGGCAGCCGGCTGACCCAACCGCCCCGTTAGCATCGCTTTCTAAGCGGGTACAGGGGCTGGTACTGCTGATGGAAAATGCCGACCCTATTCTGGAGCCGAAACAGTTTGAAGAATGGTATGGACGCGGCGTGCGGATCGTGGGGCCGGCGTGGGGGCGCACGCGCTATTCAGGCGGCACGGGCGCGCCGGGCGGCTTGACGACGTTGGGCTTCCAACTGTTAGAGACCATGCGCGGCTTCAACGCCATGCTAGACCTGTCTCACATGGCCGAGCAAGCCTTCTATGAGGCGCTAGAGCGCTATGACGGCGTCATCATTGCCAGCCACAGCAACCCGCGCCGCTTCAAGGATACAGACCGTCACCTGTCTGATGAGATGATCCGCCTATTGGCAGAGCGCGACGGCGTGATGGGCATCGTCCCCTACAACCGCTTTTTGCACCCCACATGGCAACCGGGCGACGCACGCGATGCCGTCCCCTTTACCCGCTTGGTAGACGCCATTGACTATGTGTGCCAACTGACGGGCAGCGCCGCGCATGTCGGCATCGGCTCAGACTTTGACGGCGGCTTCGGCCTCAACTCCATTCCCGCTGGTATGGACACCGTTGGCGACCTGTGGTGGCTGGTCAATCACCTGACCGGGCGCGGCTACAGCCCAACGGACGTTGAAGCCATTGTGGGCGGCAACTTCTTACGCAAGCTGCGGCAGGTGTTACCGTGATCCGCGTGGCGCAACTTGGGATTGCGATGGCACTGCTGGGGATCGTTATCACCTTTATGGGCTTGTTCCCCGGCTTGATCGGCTTCCCGCCCACGCCCGGCGTCGGGGTAACGCAAATCCTGCTGATGATTGGCGGCTTAAGCCTGCTGATTTTGGGCGCGCTGACGTTTGTGCGCTTTATGTTCTACGCCAACCAACCGTTGACGTTAGCGCAACAGATCGGTATACGCTTGGCGCTCACCGGCTTGACCTTTGCCGCGTTGGGCGCGTTGGCAGATGTGTTGGGGTTTGGCTCTAACTTGCGGCGACTTGGGGAAGATATTCTGTTCGGCCCAATTCAGATGGTCGGGTTGCTGATTTCCTTTGGGGCGGCGTCTGCGGGGGTCATGCTCTTTGCGCTGGCCGGCCAGCCCGAAGTCACGAGAGATGAGTAACTACAGTGACGAGTAACTACAGTAATGAGTATTGTTACTCGTTACTTTGGTGACTGCTTTTACTTATCACTGTGGTTACTGCCCTTCCTCATCACTGCTTTTACTGCGGTTACTCGTCACTGTACTTACTCGTGACTTGCCCTTGCAGCTTTCTTGTCTGTTGCCGATGGACGAGCGTTTCAACCCACAGCGGGCGCAAGATGCTGCGGTAGACCACAATCCCCAACAACCCCGCCGACCCCATCGCCCACAGCCACGCCCACACCGCAGGCGACGACCCCGGCATGACCTCTAGCGCAAAGGCGGCGGCATCGTTCAGCACGCGGCCATCGGCAGTGACGGTTTGCGTCGTGCGCGTCAGCGTGAACAAATCTAGCACGGCGTTGAGCGCGGTCATCAGCGCCAAGAGGTTCATCACCACGCCCAACGTTGGGCGGTTCGCCAACAGTGCCAGCAACAATAACACGCCAGCGCTGATCCCGCCGATGAGCAATGCCACGCGGCTGGTTTCCCCATAGATCAACGAGAGCAAGGCCAACGCGCCCGCCACCCCCGCCGCCACCACGCGCGGATACGGCACACGGTTGTTGATATAGAACAAGACCGTGCCGAACAGCGCCGCGCCGATATAGCCCGCAGGCAAGATCACCGCCCGCAACCCGCCGCGTGTGGTCGCCAAGCCTGCACCGTTCGCCATGATTTCAAAGCGGATGAATTCGCCGCCCGTCAGCAACGCCGCCAGCCCATGCCCGGCCTCGTGGATGAAAGTCACAAACAGGCGCAGCGGATACACCACCCCGTCCAGTAACGGGATGTTCCACAGCAGCAGCACCAAAACCGCCGCAAGCGCGGCAGTCCATGCAGATTGCCGCCGAAACAATTGCCAATCTGCTCCCATTGCAGCCCTCTAGCGCCTCATAACAGCGGCGGCTGTTGCTGGTCAGAGATCACTTCGCCTTTGGCAAACATCCGTGATTGCGGCGGCATGTCAATCCGTGCGCCGTGCAAGAGCAAGTCCTCAATCGTCAAAATTTGAATTTTGGGGTAGTCTTTGCCCCACGCCTTTGAGGTGAACTTGCCCGCATTCACCGCTTCGGTGAGCATATCGCGGGTGGCGGGTTCCAGCGTAATCAACACGCCGATGGCCGCGCCTTCACGCTCTACGGTGCCGAGCAAGTCGCGGAGCGTGGCACTGCTCACCTTGCCGCTCTTGACCTGAACCAAGACATCGCGGAAGCTGTTTTGACCTTTGGCGCTGTCGGGGAAGGTAATCAGGCCGTCAATGCCTTTGTCTGCGCCCTTTTTGCCCTTGCGCTCGCCCTCACTGCCGCCGAGTGGCCGCGCCGCCACCAACGACAGCGCCCAAAACTGGAACTGATAGCGCCCGTCGTTGTCTTTGTCTACCGCCAACGCCCGCGCATCTTCCACGCTTTTCGGCTCGCCAACCACTTTATAATCGGCGCCGCTTTCGATGCCGAAACCATCTAACAGGCGATGCTTGAGCATGGCTATCCCTAAGTGGGTGATGTCTACCCCGATCCAGCGGCGGCCTAGCTTCTGCGCGGCCACGACGGTGGTTCCGCAGCCTGCGAACGGGTCTAGGATCACATCGCCGGGGTTACTGCTCATTTGGATGATGCGCTCTAGCAGTGCTACTGGCTTTTGCGTCGGGTAGCCAAGCCGCTCTTTCGATTGGGCGCGGATCTGTTGAATGTCAATCCAGTTGTCTGAAACCATCACCCCTTTTTGTTCATCCAAATAACGCTTCAACATCACCCGTCCGCTTGACTCAGTGGGGTATAAGAGCTTTCCCGCTTGATCTAATTTAGTCATTGTTTCGGGGCTGTAGCGCCAACCTCGTTCTGGCGGCGCATAGCCCTTCCAATCATACCACCCATTGGGTTTGCCTGTTTTCTGATTGATTTTCGCCATTCCGCCGCCCGCTGGAGCGCTCATGTCTCCGGTATTAAAGCG
This sequence comes from Phototrophicaceae bacterium, assembly GCA_049318725.1. GTDB lineage: Bacteria > Chloroflexota > Anaerolineae > Aggregatilineales > Phototrophicaceae > CAIRDJ01. Next base: position 11,691 of record JBMOFU010000086.1, read on the forward strand.
TCTAGCCCCCTGTGGGATAGTTTGCGTCTTACGTTCTTCAGGGGTCATTTTACGTACAGTGCCATCAGGCAACTCTAGATAGAGATACCATTCTCGCATTGTGCGCTCAGGATAGGCCTTATATTGTGGATTTAGCGTAAACTGGTCTGTTTTGGTGTAGTAGAGAATATAGTCTGTCGTTGCAGGAAGCTTTTTCTTGGCGTCACTATGGGTATCGCTACGAAGCCAATTAATGTGGTTCACAAAGCGCTCAACGCCAAATACGGCATCTAATATTACTTTCAGGTAATGTCCTGCTGTCGGGTCGCAGTGCAAATACAGTGAACCCGTGGGCTTGAGGACGCGGTGCAACCTCACAAGCCGTGCCGCCATCATCACCAAGTAGGCCATCATTTCGTTAGTGCCGACCAGTGCGCGCAATGCCTGAATCACCTTGGAGACTTTTTCCGGCGCGTGCATGGCAAGCTCATCGTAAGTGTCGGCAGCCGTGCGATCCCACACCCATGTATCTTTGAATGCCTTGATCTGCGCCTGAGATTCTTTGCCCGTGGACTCTTTGAACAGCAGGTTATAGTCACGGCTGCTATTGAACGGCGGATCAAGATAGATCAAGTCTACCGATTCGTCGGGAATATATAGTGTGAGAATATCAATGTTATCGCCGTAGTAGAGGGTATTTTGGCTAGGTTCGGTCATGGATAGGGCGCCTTTAGCACACAGAGATCGAATTGAACGATCATTATACCCCATGTTCTAGGGCAATCGTGCGCTCCAAAACCTGATAATTTCCCGTAGGGCAGGGTAGATGATGCCGCTAATTTGTGCGGCTAGGCTTGGTAGATCAGCCATCCTGCGCTACAATCAAGCCACCGTTTGTTCCAATTTGCACAAAGAGCAGGGCAAAATCTATGCTACGCAAACTGACTTCATTTGCACTACTCGCTATCGTCGCGCTGACGATAGCCGCCTGTGGCACTGTGGCTACCCCAGAATGGGAAGCGACGATCATCGCCGAACGCGATACCACCCAAGTGGCAATCCGCGAAACGTCTGCCTATGAAACCGCCATCGCACCGACTGTTACGCCAACGTCCACCACAACCCCCACCCCAACGCTAGAACCGACTGCCGCCCCCACCGAAGTACCGACCCTAGCGCCAACCGTCGCCGCCACCGAAGCGCCAACAGAAGCCCCGACAGAAGTTGCTGCCGCGCCGAGCTTTGATGTGTTGGTTGCAGATGCTATCGCTGCCGGGAACCCGGTTAACGGGCAGGCGATCTTCAATCAGTCATTTACGACCGCTTCTGGCCCGTGGGTCTGCGCCAGTTGTCACTCTGTCGGTGAGGATCAATTGCGGCTGATCGGCCCCGGTCTGTATGGTGTTGCCGCACGCGCTGGCGAAGTTCGGATTGCTGAAACTGGCGACCCAGACCCAGTGACTTACGTTCGCAACTCTATTTTGCACCCGATGGATTATATCGTGCCGCCCGATGCCAACGGCGTCCCCTACCCAGAAAACTTGATGCCACAGAACTACAGCGAAGTCTTGACCGAAGATCAACTCAACGACTTGGTGGCGTATGTCCTGTCACTAGGCAATTCCTAGCAAGCATTGTGTAGGGGCATAAGGCAACTTATGCCCCTGCGCCACCTTGATTGCGTTGCTGAAGGGAAGCCAGCACAGCCCCCAATGTAACTGTCAAGAAAACCAAGACAAAGAGCATAACGCGCAACTCGCCCCCTTGTTCGGGATTGGTTACCCCGTTAACGGCAAGAAAAACAACATTCAATGTCAAATATACCCCGATGGCGCCTAGTGCTGTGATAACGCCCCTTGTATTGAATCGGCCACTTGCCAACAACACTAACCACAGCAGTATGAGGATATTTGAGGTAACGCGAATCGGTTCTAGTTGGTCGGTTGCGGCGTGAATAAGGATGTCAAAGGCTTGAATGAGGGCAACCCCGACAGCAATCCCCGTGAGCATGATGCTGCTAGTGCCTTGTTTTAACAT
>JBMOFU010000087.1:0-13680 GCA_049318725.1 Phototrophicaceae bacterium
AGAAACTCTGATAAGTATATTGCGATATGGAGGAAAGTAACTCCCCTATATACAGAGAAAACGGGGAAGTCTGGTAATAGATTATAGGACGGTCAACGTACCGCGCATGAACAATCCATATGCGGTACGTTTTTAGTAGCCGCGTGCGAGACGTTTTAGACTTGCAATTAGGAGACCATCAAAAATCAGGGGCTAGGCGACTCGCATTCCAAACGCTGGTAGAGGGGGTGACTTTAACAAGTGTGCAACGAAGTGTACTATTTTTCGGGGTCGAATACAGGATTGTTCATTCACATCGTAGCTGGAAAACTGCGTTAATAACATTACATAATATATTAATCTGCGTTGACAGATAAAAAAGAGGATACGAGAGGGCATCTCCCTGTTTTGTCAGCGACCTCATGAATGCCATATGACATCATTCATGGGGTTTCGTCAAGCACGATGTGAATGAACTTTTCCGTCCTCGAACCTGAAAAATAGTACACTTCGTTGCACACTTGTTAAAGTCACCCCTTGTAGACTGGTATGCCGCAATCTTCATCGCAACGGACGCCCCCCATCAACGGGGATAACCGCCCCCGTGGTAAACGTCAGGTGTGTTGCCACTGCATACACCGCCTCGGCAACATCCTCACTGGACGCAATGCGCCCCAACGGGGTCAGATCGCGTTGCTGCTGGATCACCTCTGGTGGCATCTGTTGAGCATAGTCGCCTTCCACCCAACCCGGTGAAACGCTCACCACACGGATTTTTGGAGCCAATGCCCGCGCCAAGCTCAGCGTGATGTTATCTAGCGCGGCCTTGCTGGCACAGTAAGCAACATTGCTCCCGACGGCAGTGCGTGCTGCAATCGAACTGATGTTGACCACTACACCGCCTTCCCCAACACTGAGCAATGCCTGCATCGCCCGCACGGATGCGAGCGCACCGCGCACATTCACGTTGAAGATGTTGTCAATGATTTCATCCGTGAGCGCGTCTAAGTCATGGTGCGGCACGGGAACAGTGACGCCAGCATTGTTCACCAAAATATCTAACGTCCCGTGCTTCGCCGTAATTGCCGCTGCCAGTACTGTTTGTGCCGCGCTGTCGTTGACCGGCGCACGCATCGTCCAGTGTCCTGCCCCTGCCAACGCCGCGGCCACTGCTTCGGCTTTGTCTGCGTTCCTATTGTAGGTCACCACCACTGTTGCCCCAGCGCGTGCCAACCGATGGCAGATTGCGCTACCGATTCCACCGCCGCCGCCCGTCACCAGCGCAATTTTGCCGTTCAATCGCTCACTCATCAGTTTGTACCGCCTCCCTCAGCCCGCGCACTGAGCCACGAATCACCAGCCTGCCCGGTATTTGCACCACCCGCGACGGATGCTGCGGGTTTTCGATCTGCTCCAGCAGAATATCTAGTGTTGCGGCAATCATCGCGTCTACCTCTTGGCTGAGTGTGGTGAGTTGATAGGCTAACCAGCCCGCCATGGGGATATTGTCAAAGCCAATAACGCTCACATCCGTTCCTACACGCAATCCCTCGCCTCGGCAGGCATCAATTGCCCCTAGCGCCATAATATCGTTGGCACAGAACAGTGCGTCGGGGGCTTGAGGTTGGCGGAGCAGGGTTTGTGTTGCGGCGTAGCCGCTTTCATAGGTGTAATGTCCCTTAGCACGTTCCCAAGTTGTGACCCCACGCTCACGGAGGCGCTCGGTAAATCCGCGCTCACGGTCTTGGCTGGTGGAGGTATTTTGCACCCCCGCAATGTAGGCAAAGCGTTGATGCCCTGCATCCACCAGCACGTCGGCTGCGGTGCGCCCCCCGGCGACATTATCCGCGCAGACTGCACTAATGTTGGGATCATGCACAACACGGTTGAACAAAATCACGGGCGTACCCCGCTCTGCTGTCGTCTGTGCCAGCGCAGACGACAGCGTAGCCGACGTAATAATCAGCGCATCCACTTGATAGCTCATCACCAGCGGTAGCAGGTCGTCAATGCTCTGCTGGTCAGAGGCAGTAAATAACAACACTTGACGGTCAATGGCACGTAGTTCCTCAAGAAATTTTTCCAGCACGTAGGGGTAAAACGGGCTGGTGATTTGCGCCATCACTAGGCCGATAATGTGGGTTTGGCGCGTGCTCATCATGCGGGCAATTGCATTCGGCTGATAGCCAAGTTCCACCGCCGCCTTTAAGACGCGCTCACACGCTTCTGGAGACACCGTCGCCCTGCGGCTCCCGAATACCCGTGAGACGGTAGATTGCGACACCCCAGCGTGCTTAGCAACTTCAATGGATGTAATTTTTTTGCTCATATACGCTCAGTAGCCTTGAATAAAGCAGAGCAAACACGTTCTGCAAAACAAACGGTCATGGTTCTGTAGGGCTGCATTCGCGCCCTTACAGAACCCTCATTTACTGCTTATTCTAGGCGCATTCCGCTTAATTGGCGACGGGTTCCGTTGCCCCATAACGCCGCACCCGCAAATCGCACTGTTCTTTGTGACCCATAAACCCCTCAATGGCGCATAAACGGCTACCATACGCGCCGACCAACGCGCTCGCCTCATCGGTTTCTACCCGTTGATAGGTCACGGTCTTGATGAACTTGCCTACCCATAAGCCGCCCGTGTAACGCGCTGCCTTCTTGGTCGGTAGTGTGTGGTTGGTGCCGATGACTTTATCCCCAAAGGCCACATTGGTACGCGGCCCAAGGAACAACGCGCCGTAATTGCGCATATTGTCGAGGAAAAATTTAGGGTTCGCCGTCAACACTTCAACATGCTCACTTGCAATGTCATCGGCCACTTGTAGCAACTCTGCTTCTGTATCGCACAGGATGATCTCGCCGTAATCTCGCCAAGACACCCCGGCTAAATCTGCGGTCGAAAGGTGTTCCAGTTGCCGCCCAATTTCCGCTTCGATTTCATCCGCAAGGCGCTTGCTGGTCGTCAGTAGCACTGCAGGCGAATTAGGCCCGTGTTCCGCTTGGCCGAGCAAGTCTGTAGCGCACATTTCGGCGTCGGCGGTGTCGTCTGCAATCACCAACACCTCGGTTGGCCCGGCCAGCAGATCAATGCCCACCGTGCCGAACAGTTGACGTTTGGCCTCTGCAACGTAAGCGTTGCCGGGGCCTACAATCATGTCTACTGGCGCAATGCCAACCGCGCCATACGCCATGGCTGCCATTGCTTGGGTGCCGCCCAAGATGTAAATCTCATCTGCGCCGCCCAAGTGCATTGCCGCAATTGTTGCGGCGGGCAGTTCCCCATTGATCGGTGGGGTACAGGCGACCACATAATCTACCCCGGCGGTTTTGGCGGTAAGCACGCTCATATGCGCCGAGGCCACCATCGGGTAGCGTCCGCCCGGTACATAACACCCCACACGGCTGATTGGGATGTTCTTATGCCCCAAAAACACGCCCGGCAAGGTTTCTACTTCAACGTCTTGCAAGGCAGCGCGCTGGACGCGGGCAAAGTTGCGTACCTGCTGCTGGGCGAACTGAATATCATCAATGACCTGTTGCGGCAACCCGGCGATGATCTGCTCAATCTGGGCATCAGATAGCCTGAAGCGCTCTGGGTTCCACTTGTCAAACTTCGCAGAAAGTTCGCGCACGGCCTCATCCTTGCGGGCGGCGACATCTGCCAGAATAGCGCGTACAAGCTCTTGTACTTTTGCGTCGGACTGAGCTTTTTCGTCCACCGACTTACCACGTTTTAAGTATTGTACGGTCATAAGGTCTAAACTCCTGTTTTGCATCTGATGGTGGATGGTTTAATCAATGGGCGCAAGAACAGCGCTAGGGTTCGTTAGAGGCGATGCCCTGCCGCGTTTGTTGTACAACCTGCTGGGCATACTCCGTTAGAATTAGGCTATCTGTTTTGACGGTCACAAAACGAAACCCGCGCTTGACCATTTGCGCGCCATAGCTAGGTGAGGTGACAAACAACCCCGCTAGAATTTTGTGGCGCTGGCACGCGGCCAAGATCACATCTAACGCGGCTTCCACTGCTGGATGCCCCATATCGTTGCCAACTTCCCCGGTGAGGCTTAAGCCTAAGTCGCCTGTTCCGACGAAGATCATGTCCAAACCGGGTACAGCGGCAATCTCGTCAAGGTTGTCTAGCGCTTCCTTCGTTTCTACCATCGCCATAGTGATGACTTGGTCGTTGGCGTGTTGGGCGTAGTCTGCCCCATAGATCACCCGCGCCCGCGTGGGGCCTAAACTGCGATACCCCAACGGCGGGTAGCGGCACGCCCCGACAAACGTCTCACACTCTGCCCGCGTATTAATCATTGGGCAGATAATCCCGTAGGCGCCTGCGTCTAACAGGCGCATGATGCTGCCGGGTTCGTTCCAGTTCACGCGCGCCAGTGGCACGGTCTGTGTTGTGGCGATGGCCTGCATTAGTTGGATGGCCGTTTCGATGCTGTGCATCCCGTGTTGCAAATCTACCGTTAGGCTATCCCAACCCGCGTTTGCCATCACCTCTGCTGACCACATACTAGGGATGTGCAACCAGCCATTGACCACACTGTTGCCACCTGCCCAAAGCTGCCGTAGCCGATTCGGTTTCATGGTGCTGCTCCCTCATCATTCCAAATGCCCACGCCCATCAGCCAGTCGCGCAAGGCGGCGTTCACGCGGGCGGGCTGTTCTAAGGTGCTTAAATGGCCGCACTGCTCCAGCACCACAAGGCGGCTGTTGGGCAGCGCCGCTGCCATGGCCTCATGGATTGACAACGGGACGACCCGATCTTCACGCCCGGTGAGTACCAACGTTGGGCAGGTGATGTGAGGCAAATTAGGCACAGCGTTCGGGCGGGCAAGCTGTGCCTTGACGGTATTGACAAATCCGGCTGCCCCGATCTGTTCTGCCATATGAAGCACGGTCTGCCGTAAAGCAATATCCTGCTGGTGATCGGGGTGGAGCATGGTATCTTTCAGGAAGTCTGTCGTAATTTCGCGGAACTCGCCTAGATGTGCCATGCCCACGAACCGTTGCTGGTTCGCCCGTGTTTGTGCCGAAGCCGCGTGCGGGTTGGTGTTCAGCAGCGCCAACTTCAAGATGCGCTCTGGAGCCTGCCGCCACATCTCTAGCGCGACGATGCCGCCGTAAGACAGCCCTGCCACCGCGATTTTCCCCTGCACCTGTGTCAGCACATACTGCGCCACTGCCGCCAACTGATCCTGTAAATGCACCGCGACTACCTGCGGCGCGCACACATCCGCTAAGGCCGTCAGCTGAGGGGCAAACAACGCCTCTGAACAGAGTGTGCCGGGCAACAGAAGCAAGGGAAAACCGGGATGCACAGGCTTTTACCTCCACAGTTTAGCACTGGCGCGGCGGGCGCCTTCTGCCAGCGAGCCGAGCTTGGCATAGGCGATGTCTGGGTGAACCGCGCCGAAGCCGGCAAACGTGCCAAAGCCGCAATCGGTGCCAGCGATCACCCGTTCACGCCCCACAATATCGGTAAATTTCAAGATGCGTTCGGCCACCAAATCGGGATGTTCGACAAAGTTCGTGGTGGTGTCTAGCACGCCGGGGATTAAAATTTTGTCGTCCGGGATGGTTGCTTCTTGCCATACATGGCTTTCATGGGCATGACGCGGGTTTGCCGCCTCAAACTGAATGGCCTGTGGCTTGGCGCTCAATACAATATCAATGATCTCGTGCAGGTCAACGTCGTGGGTATGAGGCCCTTCATAGTTGCCCCAGCACAGGTGCATCCGCACGCGGTCAGCCGGTACATTTTCTAGGGCGTAGTTCAGCGCCTCAACCTGCCGCTGCGCCGCCGCTTTAAACGTTGCAAGGTCAGCATCACGAAAGCGAATATGCCGCCCCATCGCCAAGTCTGGGCAGTCCACTTGCAACAGCAAACCAGCCTCGATGATCTTCTCATACTCGACCTTCATCACCTCTGCGAGGGCTTGCAGGTAGTCCTCGTCGTTGGCGTAATACTCGTTGGGCTGGAACACGGCAATCACCCCCGGCGAGGCAGCGTTCATAAAACCTTCGGTGGGGGTAGCCTCTGCCAACGCCGCCTTTAGATTTGCGATGTCTTTTTCCAGCGGTTCAAGGTCTTTAATCTGGATTGCGCCGCGTACCACGGGGCGGTGATATTTGGGGGTGCCGCCTTGTTGTGCCAGCCGTTCCTTAAACCCCGGAAAGTCGTCAAGGTCTTTGGGGGTCGCCCGTGGCACTTCGGCAATTTCAAACCCCGTTAGGCGGTGGCGGATGTACGTCGCATAGCTGATCTTGCTCATCTCGCCGTCGCTGATGATGTCTACCCCAGCTTCTACTTGCTTGTGCGCCACTTCTTTTACGGCGCGCTTCATGACGGCGTCGAACTCGGCGGCGTTGTAGCCCTCACCCCGATCTTGCGCAAACAATTGATCCACAACATATTGTGGGCGCGGCATACTGCCAACATGCGTGGTCAGAATACGGTTGATGCTGTGCTTCATAGACAATCCTTATTTATATTAATAAAAATGCACATTTGTATTATACACTATAGTAGCGTTGCCCCCCTGAAAAATCCTTCGTGTTTGCCCTCACCACAAGCGAGGACAAACGGAGTTTCGTCTTAGCGTGGCGGTTGGAAGTTCTTCAAATCAACACCGTTGTACTGTTGAAACATCTCTAACAGGCGTTGCATGTGGTCTTGCTTGTCCTGTGGGTACGTTTGTGGGTGAACCATCTTGCCAAGCACATCCGCTTGATAGCCCATGCGGGCGGCTGCTTGTTCGACCTGTGGCGACCAGTACGGGTCTTTGCCTTCAAATACCTTGTGAGATTCCAGCACCGCAAAGAACCAACCAATTTGATCCCCTGTATATTCAAAGCGGCGGTAAACCTTCGGCGGTAGCGAGATCATGTCCCACACATCAAGGTCAAAGTAGCCCTCTGCTTCCTCTGGATTGCTGGAATTGCCCCAGTAGAAGCGCCACGGCCCGGTAAGGATAAAAAAGCTTTCGATGTAGTCGTGGGTATGCCATGCTGGGCCGTTGCCCGGCGGCGCCCAGCCCATGCCGATTTGGAAGTTGTGGGGGGTGGTGATGGCGCGTTGTACGTCAAAGTCGGGGTTTTCGCTGGCGGTGTCGCCGATGACCGCGTAATTCATGCGGTAGTGGTTGGGCAAGATGCTGTCAATAAACATGATCGGAACGCCTTTATCCTTCAGCTCATTGAAGCGCATGACCCCTTGTGCCATGCTTGCTGTGGTTTGCTTGGTGTTTTCCATATGCTATTCTCCTCAGTCATGGGTAGAAGGACGTTTCGCTGCATACGTATGCAAAACATGCCTTATTTCAGCAAAATTGTCAACGGTTTATAAAATCTTTTTAGTTACTTTAACCGAATTTTGACCAAAAGTTGCATACGTATGCAAACTATGTTAGGCTAAGCATAATCTGAAAATGCTTTCGGTCAACTGTGAACTATAGGAACGCGGACGCTACAGGTGGCGCCCCTAAAACCGAATGCGTTTTGTAGATTTTTTCTTCAAAATTCCTTCAGAGCCAACAGACAAAAATACACCGTAAGGGGTTTTATGAGTGAGCAAACCGGAGTGGCGACAACTTCTCCCCAACCCATCGCCCTACACGACAAGCTAGATATCCAGTTTATACAGCACGCTAATGGCACTCGTCGCCAACCGATGGACGGCTTCGACCCACAATTTGCCGATATTGTGGATTACATCATCCGCATTACGCACGAAATTTGGGAAGAAAAAGCCGTCGGCAAGCTGTACGACTATTATGCCAATACGGTGCAAATCCACACGTCAGACGGCACCATCTATGGGCGCGATGCCGTGCTTGCTGGCACACTCGGCACGCTGGCGGCCTACCCCGACCGCCACCTAAACGGTGATGAAGTGATTTGGGGCGGGGACGATCAACACGGGTTTTATTCCTCCCACCGCATTACCCACACCGGAACCAACCGGGGTTGGTCGCCGTATGGCGCACCCACCGGCAAGCGGATTCAATACCGCGCCATTGCCGATTGTGTGGTGTTGCGCAACATGATCGTTGAAGAGTGGTTGATCCGTGATGAGCTGACGCTCGTCCATCAACTAGGCCTAGACCCGGTTGCCACTGCCAAAATGATAACGGGCAAGCTGGCCGAAAAAGGCACATTGCCAGAAATCACTGGGGATGTAGAGCGCGGGGTCGGGCAATTGCCGCCGTCAATGCTCCCGCCCACGGCGACCTTCGAGCCAGAAAACTTCATACGCCGCATGTTCCATGAAGTGTGGAACTGGCGTTTGCTCAACACCGTGCGTACTTACTTTGCCGAAACCGTATCGCTAGAGGGGGCATCCAAACGCCGTGTGCAAGGTCACAGCGATTATCAGGCCTATGTGCTGTCGTTGCTAGCGCCCTTCCCAGACTTAGCGCTGACGGTAGAGCATTTTTGTGTCATCGGCGACGACGCAACCGGCTACAAGACCGCTACCCGCTGGCGGATCAAGGGGACGCATACAGGCTACGGCATCTATGCAGAGCCAACTGGCAAGCGCATCAACCTTTTGGGCGTAAGCCATCACCTCATCCGGGATCAAAAGATTCAACAAGAGTGGACGCTGTTTGATGAGTTCGCGCTCCTCAAGCAGATTCACCGCCCCTGATGGGTGCCAAATACTGAAAAAGGTGGTGAAGCCCCACATGCTGGGACGACACCTTTTTATTATCGTGAATGACGCTGTTTATTTGAGAGAGGAACCCCATGAAAAAGTTGACTTTGCTGTTCGTTCTACTGGCGATGACGTTTTCCGTCACTGCCTTTGCACAGGATGAAAACGCCTGTGACCTGCCCGCCCCACAAAGCGCCGCCACTGTGAACATGATTGGCTGGACTTACCCCATCATTGACTTCTATGTGGATGAAATGGAACGCTGCAACGATGTAGACAACCTAGAAGTAAATGCACAACTATTAGACAGCGGCGCAGCCCATGACCAATTGCGTTTGGCGTTGGGTGCTGGCGGTGAAGTGCCTTACGGCATCATCATGGTGACCGAAGGTGACGTGAATTCTTACGTTGCCGAAGGCTGGATGTACCCGCTAAACGACCTCATTGAGAAGTACGATGAGGAATACAACATCTCTGACATGGCGGGCATTGACGACCTGACGGTAGATGGCATGATCTATGGCCTGCCGATGGAACTGAACACCCGCCACTTTTACTATCGCCCAGACCTGCTTGAGCAATACGGCATTGAAGTGCCGCAAACCTACGATGATGTGATTGCTGCCTGTGGCGTATTGGCCGAAGAAGACAGCATTGAGCTGCCCTTCACGATGAACCTCCATGCGGGTTGGGCTTGGCGCATAGAGTTCAGCGATATGCTGTTGGGCTTCGGCGGCAGCCTCATCAATGAAGACAATACCCCGGCGTTCAACAGTCCTGAAGGCGTCATGGCCTTGAGCAAAATCGTTGAAGTGGTAGAAGCGTGCATGGGCGAAGAAGGTTTAACCTATAGCATTGATGACAGCCAAATCGGGATGGCAACGGGTGGCCTAGCCATGATGCAAACGTGGGCAACCCGTGCGGCTGCCATGGACAACCCAGACTTTTCTGATTTTGTCGGTCAAATCGAATTTGCCCCGGCACCGCGCGCTGTGGTAGATGGGCCTTACGCCATGACGGGCGGCACGGGTGCTGGTCTGGGCATCCCCGCCAACACAGGCGTTGACCCCGAAGTTGCCTTCTTGGTGATGATGGAAGCGCTTGACCTGCAAAGCCAAACCGGGGCTGCCGCATTTGGTGTGGCTAGCCGTTCAGAAGTGGCCGCAAACACCGATGCCCGTTACCTACCGGCCGTCTTTGAGACCATTGCAGGCGGCGTAGAGGGCAGTAACGCGCCAGTGATTGGGGCAGTGTTGAACCCGGTGTTAGATAACTTCTTGCCGCAGGTGATGGCGGGTGACATGACTGTTGAGGAAATCCTCATCGCGGCAGAAGCTGCCTATATCGCCGAAGCCACTGCACAGGGCTTCATCGCTGAATAAGCCTTGTGAATATGCGTTAGGGCATATCCATAGGTTATAACCGTCTTTGGGGGCGGGGTGGGGGATTTTCTTCTACCCTGCCCCTTAACCCTTTTTTACATCGTTTCCGTTTGAAAAAGGCATGGCCGTCTTATGTCGCAATACCCGCTATCTTCCTACAATCTTGGTGAACCGCTGGGTCATCTTGTGGACGTAAGTGGGTGGGCAGTGCATGTCTACGGCATGGGGCAAACCTCGGGTAGGCCGACCGTATGGCTAGAAAATGGGTTGCTCGGCACAACACTGGGTTGGGGGGCGCTACAAACCCTACTGGCGCACCATACCCGCGTGATGGCGTATGACCGCGCTGGCACAGGCTGGACGTCACCGCGTGACATCTACCGCACCGCGCAAAATGAAGCAGACGAGTTCACTGCACTACTAGACGCGCTCGGTGAGCGTGACCCCATCATCATTGTCGCTTGGTCAGCAGGCGGGCTGGTGGCACGGGCTTTTGCAGCAGACCATCCCGAACGGGTGGCCGGGCTGGTGCTACTGGACGCAACGCCGCCGAACTATGATGCTTGGGCTATTCATGCCTACCCCGACCGCTATTGGCAAGAGACACAAACCCGCATGGAACAAATTCGGGGCTTTGCCGAACTCGCCACACACGGACAACTTACCCGCGAACATATCGCCGGCTGGATTACCCCTAGTGTGCTGGAACAACACGGCCAGCGCTACCTGCGTTTGATCCTCAATAGCCCGCATTATTGGTGGACGTACTATTGGCAGAACCAGTTTGCAGTGACGCGCGGGGCGCAAGTGCAGCGTAAACAGCTGCGCCGTAATTTGCCCCTACAGGTGATGGTCGCGTCACAGTTGCCCGCCGACCCCGACCCATATCAACAGACCACGACACGCATGTGGCAGGCCATGCAATTGGCGGTCACGACCCAAACAGACAACGTTACTGTGACGTGGCTGGATGCCGGCCATGCCATTCACCGCGAGCAACCACAGAGCGTGGTGAACGCGGTGTTAGCCATCATCCGTGAGGTAGCATAACCCATGCCCACCGTCATTACTCACCAAAGGTTTAGGGGTGCCATCAGATGAAAAGATCAACCTTTTTTATGTTTGTCACGCCGAGCGTGCTTATCATGGTCGCGTTAATGATTGTGCCGCTGATTGCCTCGCTTGTGATGGGGCTGTATTTTGTCACTTTTCGCAACCTAGACGCACCAACGTGGGTGGGCTTACAGAACTATCAAGAGGTACTACAAGACCCAGAATTTTGGAGTTCGGTACAGTTCACAGTGGTCATCGTGGTAATTACCGTGCCGATTCGCATTGTGTTGGGGTTGACCTTTGCGTTACTGCTAGATCAGATTTGGCGCTTTCGGGGGCTGTTTATGGCCGGGGCGTTAGTCCCCTTTGTGCTTACGCCAGTGGTCGGCACGCTCATCTTCCGTGATATGTTCGACCGTGGCGGGCTGTATTTCTACCTGCTCAACGAGTGGTTTGGCTATCGGCTGACGATGAACGCGCCAACAGTACAGCTGTTGATTATGCTCCACATTATTTGGGTCTCTACGCCGTTTGCTATGATCGTATTATTTGCGGGCTTGCAAAGCCTACCCGCTGAAATCGTGGAAGCCGCCCGCGTAGACGGGGCTGGATGGCTGCCCCAATTATGGTATATCGCCCTGCCGCACTTGCGTTCGCTGTTCGTGTTTATCACGCTGATTTCTATTATGGACACCTACCGCATCTTCGATAGTGTGTTGGTGCTAACTCAACAAAACCCGATCTTTAATGCAGAAACGATTATGTACTACAACTTTCAAGTTGCCCTCAGCTTTGGGCGGCTAGATAAAGCCAGTGCCATCAGCATGATTACGGTGGTTGGGATATTCTTCACCTTAGTCCCCTTCCTGATTTTTACCTACCGCGAACAGTTGAAGGATGCATAACCCATGCCACGCAGCAAAAACCCACTCGTACAGTTCAGCATCTATTCCGTGTTGGTTGTCTTTTTCCTTTACAGTGTGCTACCGTTCGTCTGGACGGCACTCAACTCTGTCAAACTTCCTAAGGACGCCAACGCCCGCACGCCGCGTTTTATCTTCCAGCCGACTTTGGACAATTACACTGACCTCTGGTTAGACATCTCTCTGGAACGCTTCGCGCCGTATGGGTTTGGGCTGTTGGCACTGGTGGGATTGGCGGTTGGCGTTGCGCTTTTCAGCAAGCGTTTTCCTATTTCTCAAGGTGTAACGTACCTTATAATTGCCTCTGTTATCCTTGCTGCGCTGTTCAGCCTGCCTCAATTTGTCAACTTTGCGGAATTCTATGATTACTCTCTGAACAGCATCATCGTGACCATCGGCACCTTAACGGTGTCTTTGACCATTGGCGCACTGGCCGGGTATGGGTTGGCACGCTACAGGGGCTTCTTGTCTGTGGTCATTCTAACGGCAGCGTTAGCGTTCCGTGCATTGCCGGGGTTAGCGTTTGTACTGCCCTACTACTATTTGGGGCAACTTTCTGGCTTTTATGACACGCATATTTTGCTAATCCTGTCGTTGGTGGCGGTGAACCAGCCGTTTACAATTTGGATGTTGCGTAGCTTCTTCATGGAAATTCCGCGTGAGATTGAAGAGGCCGCGATGATTGACGGCGCTGGACGCTTACAAGCGTTTACTGCTGTCATTATCCCCATCATGTGGCCGGGCATCATCACGACGGGGCTGTTCACCCTGCTGTTGGCCTATAACGACTTCCTGTTTGCTCGCATTTTGATGCAAACCAACCTTACGTTGCCAGTTGGCATCTCGCAGTTCACCGGCGGCGAAGACCCCGGTCACATCACATTAGCGGCGGCGGCTTCGGTGTCTATCACCTTGCCAATTTTGCTAATTATTATCTTCTTCCAGAAGCACCTTGTCAGCGGCTTAGCATCTGGTGCCGTGAAGGGGTAAGGCATGGCTTGCGCTGTAAGCCACACGCCGACGCCATAGAATTTTTATCCTAAACTTAAGGAAGGCGATTATGACAGAACAATCTGACCAGAACAAACAGCTTGTTGATGATATGTATGCGGCCATGAACAAGAATGTGCTTGGGCTGATGCAACAGTATTGGTTTGAGGATATGGTGTGGGAAGGCCCCACAGGGGTAGGCACCATGCACGGGCTAGACGAGTTTGAGCATGTTTACCGTCAACCGTTCATCAATGCCTTTCCAGACAAGAACGCCCACGACATTGTGCGGATTGCTGAAGGTGATTGGGTGGCTGGAACAGGCTTCCAGACCACCACATTTGCTAAGAATTGGCTCGGTATTCCGGCTACCCAGCAGACGATCAAAATCCGCTACATGGATTTTTGGCGGATTGAAGAACGCGATGGGCAACGGAAGCTGGCGGAAAACCTTGTGCTGATTGACATTTTCAATGTGCTGGAACAAGCGGGCTATGACGTTGAAAAGGTGATACAGTTCATCGGTTCAAAGCCGCCATCCTTCTTCGACGATGCAACCAAAGCAGGGGAGTAAATTGTAACCCTCATGATGACAGACATCCATGCCCGAAACAAAGCCTCCCTGCGCCCCTTTCGGGATGCCCTCTATCAGCTAGACGCCGCCCAATTACAGGCGCAATTGCGG
>JBMOFU010000088.1:0-13613 GCA_049318725.1 Phototrophicaceae bacterium
CTCCCTTCCCATCGTTTCTGACGTTCCCTCTTGACCTTCAACACAGGATCTACAGTGAAATTGCGTTTACGGCGTTTGATCCCCATGGTGGTTTGGGATAACTACTGCTTTCATGGACTCGGCCTTGCCTTTCAACATTAAGTCTCGTTGTATAACGGCTAAGGTGGCAAAGGGCGGTTTGTGTTGAACACGCTCCCACGTCAACCCGCTGATAACGATTTCGTTGGCCTGTGCCTGCCCTTGCAACCGTGCCGCTGTATTCACAGTGTCACCGAAGATGCCGTATTGGTGGGTATGCTCACTACCCACTAATCCTTCAATGACTTCTCCGGTATGAATTCCAATGCCAGCACTCAGCCCTAACGGGGTTAGTACCCCCCGAACAGCAGATTGTAGCGACTGTGCCGCGGTAACTGCATCTTCGGCACAGGTAAAGCGTGTCATAATTTCATCGCCGGTCATCTGGATTTTGAAGCCATTGTGTTGTTGGATAATAGGTTCTGAAACGCGATAAAACCGATTAACCATCTCAACCACTTCCGCCGGGGTGTGCTGCTCAGACCAAGGCGTAAAGCCGCGAATGTCCATGAACAATAAGGTTCGCTCAATGCGCTGAAGTTGTAGGGCATTCCTATCGTGATAGGCTTGCTGCATTAACGCTGTGTCGAACGACCATGAGGCGATTTCCTCAAAATGGGAGGCTAAATCATAGAGTAACCGTTCGAAGCGTTCGCGCAACAAGTTAATGGTGCCAAGCACAACCCCTAACACGATTGAACCGAACAAAATAAAGTAATGGGCGCTATCCGCCAGCCAATAGGTTCTCAGGGCTGCTGAACTATCTATAACAAGCCCACCATCAATTTCTGCGAAGAAGTACAGCGCAGGTAGCAGTATCGCCAGCAAGAGCGCCCGTAAAAACACAGATAGCGTAGCCACCACAGGATTCAACCCATAGGCAACACCCATACAGGCGGCCCAGACCCAATAAAACAGGTGATAGCCCTCGGTGATGTAGGATGACCAGCCTTCGATGCCAATATCCACCACTGTATAAAGCGCAGGGGCAATAAAAACGTACCACCAGCGGAAGCGTCGGGTATCTTGGCTAATGATCCAAGATTGTACCAACGCCGCTATAAACATCACCCATTGAGGCAAATAAACCAGATAGGCAGATAACCCATTGCTGCCGATATTCGTCACAGCATCGAACAGCCAGAAGATGCCACTGTGCGTTATAAACTCTCGAATAAACCGTTGGGGGCGTGTGCCATAGAGTAGGGTTTTGTCTGTGAAGTTGGTTGTTGCGTTCATGATGGCTCTGTCTTTCATGATGCAATCTTGCGGATGGGTTTGGCTTGATCTTTGCCCATACGCATCCCCAACAACAGAACCACGCTAACGACCCCTAAGCCGACCAAAATCCGAAAGCCGAGTAAGTGGCCGTCCGTCCCGGCGAGCAGCCCATGCACCGACACCATGCCGAAAGCGACATAACTCAGCAAGTGCAGGCGCTTCCATGTGACGTGTCCGATGTATTTCTTGATGGGAAAGCTAAGGGCAACCCCAACGATGATCCAGAACGCCAACGTGCCAAGCCCCACCACCAGCGGGCGATATGGCCCGCTAAACGGCACCAAGACATCGAACAGGCTATAGTGAAAATAGTCATCAAGCATCAGCATGAGGCCATGCCCTAGCCCTAAGAGCAAGGCCAGCCAAGAAATCGTGCTGTGCATCGTCATCGAAACCGCGCCCGGTGACCAGTCCTTCACAAACTGGCTGCTGATAAACAGCCCCCAAACAGTGGAGGCCAACAACAGCACATAGGCCACCATCCCCGACGAGCGTATAAGATGCCATATCAGCTTCTCGTCTTGACTCAGCGCAAAGCTGAACGTCCCGCTGATGAACAGCCAAGCCGCACAAACCCCAATCACCAACACACTGCCAATCATGACAGCAACATCTACCCACTTGGTTGAATTCGTCATCGCGTTAGTCCTTATCGTTCTAGTTGCCACTGCCAATACTCAGTGAATCACGAAACTCGTTTAGCCCTCACCCTAAATCCCTCTCCCTGTGGGCGAGGGACTTTTCTGGCCTTTCCTGCTCCCTTCGCCCTGAGGGAGAAGGGTCGGGGATGAGGGCGACACCTGTGGCGCCCGTGAATCGGTGTTGAACAGCCATTGGCTAACGGGCTGCGTAAGGTGAGTTAGTCATCCTCGCCGCCGTCGTCGTCCTCGTGTTCGCCCTCGCTTTCGTGTTCGTAGGCCTCATGCTCATCATCATCGCTGTAGGGCGTTGTAAAGCCGGGTGAGGTGATGATGATCTGTGCGGGGGCGGCGTCTTGCGTTGGCACATCGAATACGGTCAAGGTCGCACATGATCCTTGCATCTGAACGGCATCCAGCGCCAGCCACGCCGAACCTCCATCGGTTGTGCCGATGACGACCCAATTGTTCTCTTGATTTTGCCCACCCACCGGATAGTTTTCACCGCGATAGACGTAATTCACAATGCTATAGCCCGTGCCGGGGCCGCTGCGTAGGTTGGCTGAACTGACGACCACCGTTGCAGTACATGCGGTGGCAGCCTCTACAATACTGGGTTCAGCGGTGACAGCGGGGGCTTCCACGATGACAGCGGGGGTTTCAATGACTGTGAATCCGCCTTCCTCAGCAGAGACAACGCGCACACCCGCCACAACGGTTTCTGTTAAGTTATTGCCCAATACGGTGAAATCGTAGTTGCCGCCATCTAACACAAAGGTCAGCGCGTCTACATCGCCGCCGTTGGATTCCGCCAGCACGACACCGGCACGATCTACAAGTTGCGTCTTGGCAAACGCGCCGGGGAAGGAGGTATTGATAACCCCTGTCGTTCCTGCTGGAATATCTACCGTCACCGTACCGCCGGGCGTGTTGCCGTTCAGCGACAGCCCTGCTTCTTGGTTAAGGGACACGCTGTTGCCAGTCACCAGTTGCACATTGCCGTTGACAGTCATCTGCGGCAGAGAAACCACGTTCACATAGGCTTCAGTGACCCCCGCCAGTCGTTCAATCGTTAGGGTATGGGTGCCGCTGTTAGGCGCGATATTCAATTCTAGCCCATGTAGGCGGGCATCGGCGGCACTGAACACCACGGCGTTATTGGCATCGGTCAGCGTGACACGCGCCTGTACCAGATCAAGCGCAACCGTTCCGGTGGTATCTGCGGGGAGGGCAATCACCACGTCAATGGCAGGTGTGGCATCGTTCAAGGGGATCAAGTCGGGGTTGGCGGGTTGTGCCAACAGCGGGAAGGCCGCTACCAACAGCACAGTGAGGCAAACCAAAAGGGATAGACGTTTCATTGTGATGGGTTCCATTCATGGATAAAGGTTGAGGTTGCAAATGCGGCACCGTCCCGACGGAAAACAACGCCGGTGCCGTGCCACTGTTGGTTAAGCCACTGCAAGCCGTTTTCTACACCCTGTAAGATGATGGCTTTTGCGTAGGCTTCAGACGTGGTTGCACTGGGATGAATCACCGTTGCAGACAGCACATCGGTTTCTGCACTGTGTCCGCTGCGGGGGTCAATGATGTGGTGATGATCGCTGCCAGTTGCAGTCTGCCAGCGGCGGTAATCGGTGCCGCTGGTGCTGATGCTCTGGTCAGCCAGATAAACGCTGGTGAAGGCTTCGCCCGTGAACGGGTCTTCAATTTCCACCTGCCAACCGGGTAAGCCGTGCGGCGCGCCCCGCCCGACCATATCCCCGCCGATGTTGACCAAACAGGCCCCGAACGGCGCTAGTTCATCAGCGATAGTCGCCGCCGTCCAGCCTTTGGCGATGCCACCTAAGTCAATTGCCGATCCCGCAGGGAGAAGCACCTCTTGGGTGGTCATTCGTAAAGCGATTCCATGCCAATCGGCAGCCGAACTCGCGGCGTAGGCGGTGGGCATAGCGATTTGCTCAAAACTGCAATCGTAACCGCTGGCAACCAATGCGGGCAGAATCAGCGGGTTGTAGAGCCCATCGGTCATCAGGGCGGCCTGTTTGGCGGCGCAGATGTTGGCAAACAACACCTCACTGACCGCCACCCACTCCCCGTCGCGGGCATTCAGGCGCATAAGTTCACTGTGCGGATCAAAGCGCGTGAGCAGGGCTTCAAGGCTGGCGAAACGATCCGGCAGGTGCCGCAGGATGTCCCCGCCTGCGGCATCGGCTTCAAGCTGAATGCTAACCTGACAGCCCATCGCCCGAAACTCGATAAGGTGAATCATCGGGATGAACGGCTGCGTTGTGGAACCGCCTGCTGGACGACCACCGGTTGCGGTGGAGCGATCTGTACTGGGGCGGGCGGCTGGATGTTGACCGTCTGGGCAGGCGGCTGGATGTTCACCGCAGGGGCAGGTGGCTGGATAGCTGCCGCGCTGACAATCGGCGTCTTGGGGGTGTTGGCATTTCCAGACTGGCGCAGAATGGTGATGCTAGGGGCAGCGTGCAAAATCGTGATCTGCGGCGTAGGGCTTATGCTTGGCAGTGGGGTGGACGTTACCGCAGGGAGCGCGCTCACGGCAGGATCAAGGACATTGACGGCATCGGGGCTGTTGGCCGCTTGTGCCTCAAAGTTGCGTGCGTCAAGCATTGCAAAGCTCTGCGCGCCAACCAAAGTGGCAATGGTTGCGCTGGTCACCAGTGCGGTGCGAGCGAGCAGTTTACGGGTGTGGTCTGGGTTTGCCATCGTGGGCGCCTCTCTATCAAATCCTACTTGTTCTTACAATACGATGGATCATCCCCGCTTGATTAAACTGTAGCTCAACAGTGGCTTAAATACGGCTTAAATCGTAACGACTCTGCTTGCCCTCACCCTTTGCGGCTTGTAGGAAGGGGGCGCATTCTAAATATCCGAATATTATCAAAGAGTTTACCTGTATGGTCATTGCTAGTTCGTGTTTTTGGCCTATTTTGCGGACAAGGCAGGCCTTGTCCCTACAGGACGTTATAGCATTCAACGGTTTTGTAGGGACGCCACCTGTGGCGTCCGCGTTTGACGGGCAAAAACGATGCCCCCAAATCCTTAAATGGGTGCCTATGGGGCGTCCGTTCGTTGGGGTTGAACATAGCGTTTGCAAAAAGAGACTGTGGGCGTCGGGGTGCTAAAACGGTACAATGGGCATAAGTTGAAGGCTTTCGTTACGCTATCTTTTTGATAGGCTTCAAACAACTTCACGACAATGATAGGACGCTTGAGGCAATTATTGCCTTGTTTCTGGATTGATAGCCCGATTTCACCTCAAATTGGAGCCTCCCCCCGATGACCCTGCCCGATAACGCGAATCCGCTAGAAAATCGCTTTCAGGGCTATTGCGTGCGCTGCAAGCATAGTGTGGATATGGAAGCTGTAGAAGCCGTCTGGACGAGCCGCGGCACGCCCGGCCTGCGTGGAACCTGCCCAGAGTGCAGCGGCACAGTGTTCCGCATGGGGGCGTCCCCCTTGCATGAAGGTTTGCCCAAGCCCGCTGCCATCAACGTCCATCAACGCAAGCGCAACTTTAAGCTGCCGCCCAATACGCTCTATATCAACTATGCCGACGTTGACGAAGCGTTGGCGCAACAGTTGGCCGACGACTTCAAGCGCTATGGGATGAATACATGGATGCACGATGCCACCCCCGCTGAGGTCAATTGGGCGGGCGGGGTGCATCCGGCGCTGAAGGATTGCCCCAAAATGCTCTTGATTTTGAGCGCGCCCGCGCTGGCGCAAGCCGACATCGAAAACAGCTGGAACTTCTTCCGTGACAAGGGCAAGCCGATTGTGATTGCGCTGGCCGAACCCGTCGAGCCGCCGGACGCGCTACGGCGCAGCCCACGCTTTGACTTCAGCGTGGCAGGCGACTATAAAGCGGCGTTGCGGGCGGCAGTACAGGCGCTGGCACGTTAATGTGGCGGTTTGCTCGCCGTGCATGGCTCTTGGGCGCGGCGGCCACCGTCTATGCGGCATGGATGGCCTTTGGGCTATATTGGCGCTATCCAGTTGGGGCGGCGACGTTACTTCAACAGGGGTTCGTTGGCCTATTGATCGGCGTGATTGCCGCTGGCCTGTGCGCCTATACCCAACGCGGGATTCTTGTGCTGGCGGTGAGCGTCGTCGGGTACGGACTGTGGGCGCTGGCGCATCAGCAACCAATTGCGCTCCATTTGGCGCAGGGGTCGGTGCTAGGCGCGCTGATGTGGCTGTTCGAGGCCGTCCCGCAGGGTAGCGAGCCTCACGAAGGCTGGCGCTACTTCGTCGCGGTGCTGGTGTGTATTGGGGGCTTGTTTGCCGCGCCGTTGATCGCCGTCCGTTTGTATGACGGCCAACTGTACCTTGTGGTGGCCTTCGGCACACGGATCGTCGCTGGATTATTGCTCCACTACCTGCCTGTGCGCGCTGGCGGCGTCTTGTTTGGCGTGGCGCTAGGGATCGCAGGCGTGGCTGTCAGCCAAATACAGTAAAAGCAGTGATGAGTAGGGGCGAGGCCTGCCTCGTCCGTGCAACCTCACATTACGCGGATGGGTGGGGGCGACACCTGTGTCGCCCGTGAAACCGTGTAAGCTGTCTTAATCGCTGGCGTTTTCTTCGGAGATCAACAGTTCGGCGGCGGCCATCGCTGCGCCCACAATCCCGGCCTCATTCTTGAGTCCAGCAGGCAAGATGGGGGTGAGGGTCGTCAACAGCGGGAAGAACTTCTCGTGTTTTTTGCTCACCCCACCACCGATGATGTACAAATCTGGCGAGAATAAGCCATCTAGCACGCCCAAAAAGATGTTGAGCCGTTTAGCCCACTGCTTCCAAGACAGGTCTTCTTCCTTACGTACAATGTCTGCGGCCATGTCTTCGGCTTCTACACCTTTAATTTCAAGGTGGCCGAACTCGGTATTGGGCAACAGGTGGCCGTTGATGAAGATCGCGCTGCCGATGCCCGTGCCAATGGTCAAGACGATGACCGTGCCGCGTTGCCCACGTCCCGCGCCATAGGTGAACTCGGCAATGCCTGCGGCGTCGGCGTCGTTCAACACCACTATTGGGGCGGCCATTTTCTCGCTGAACAGCCCTTCGGCGTCAAGGCCAACCCAACCTTCATCTACATTGGCGGCGGTCATGGTCACGCCATGCTTGACCACCGCAGGGAAGGTGATGCCTACCCGCCCTTTGTAGTCAAAATAGCGGGCGATTTCTGCCACGACTTCTGCAACAGCCGACGGTGTTGCTGGTTGGGGCGTTTCGAGGCGGTAGCGGTCTGTGACCAATTCGCCCGTTTGGATGTCTACAATTGCGCCTTTGATGCCTGACCCGCCAATATCAATCCCTAAAATGTGCATCACATCTGCCTTTGTCTGTAAAATAGAAAATCAAATGTTAAGGTGCATCCGTCGGGGCGCCCCACAGGACGCCCCCTCCCTAAATCCCTCCCCCTAAAGGGAGAGGGACTTTCTGCCTTCGTGAATTGCCCTTCTCTCTTTCCCCTATGGGGGAAAGGGTTGGGGATAGGGGGCAAAACGGACAATAAACGATCCCCTTCGGAAAGACTAAACCCCATGTGTACAGGCATGGTGCCATTCGACACCACAAGGCATAGTGGCCCCTACTGATAGGAACGAATCGCTTCGTTCACTGGGGCTGGCGCAAGCAAGTCAAACAGTTCAAACTTGCGCTCTGGCAGGGTGAGTACCCCGTAAGTGTGTGATGTCGCCCGCATAGTGCTAACGGTGTAGAGCGACCCGGGATTGATGACACAACCGCGCTCAATGCCAATGTACATCGGGATGTGCGTGTGGCCGGTAATCATTACTTCAACGCCTAGCGAATCAAGCATCATATTGAGCAACGTGCGCGAAACGTGGGTTTCGTACAGCCCCCAAATGTTGTTCCCCGGCTTGCCATGACACATATAGACCTCTACCCCGGCCAGCGTTTCTTGGTATTCCATCGGGAGCGCCTTTAAGAACCGCTTGTTTTCTTGCCGAATTTCATACGGCCATTCGTCATGGTTGCCACGTACTGTAGGGATGTCTCGCTCACGGATTAAATCCACTACGCTGTCCGGGTTTGGGCCACGCCCGATTAAATCCCCAGCGCATAAAATCCGTTCCACCTGATGTTCAACATCAAGGCGGTTGATGGCAAGTTGTAGGGCGTCAAAGTCTCCGTGAATGTCTGATATAATCCCAACCTTCATCTATAGGTGTCCTGCGGGTTTAACGAAATTGGGTTTATTATATGCTAAATCGGGGAATCGGTGCTATAGCGTGCCTGATCTTGGGGCAAATGATGTTTGGGCAGGCGGCGATGGTCAACGCGCAACAGGTTGCCAATTGCGGCGATTCCCGCCCGACTTCGCTAGAAACCCCGTGGGCCGGGCAGGGGGATTTGTGGTGTGTCGAGCATGTGAGCGCCGCCCCATCGCTCGGCGCGGTGGGGTACACCCAATTGGCCGTCGTGGGCGATGCGCTCTATGCCATTGTTCCCGAACGCGGCGAACTGGTACGCTTTACCGACAGCGATAACGACGCCCTGCCCGACGCCCCCGAAACCGTACTGGACGGGTTGATTTACCCGACGGCCTTAGCCGCCGACGGCGACAGCCTATATCTTGCCAGCCGCACCCCTGCCGACCTGACCCGCGCCCGCATTACCCGCTACATCCCCGCAGATGAAGCCAGCACCGTCTTGTTAGATGATCTGCCAAGCGGCTGGACGGGCTACCCACTGGGGGGGCTGGCGGTGCAGGCAGACGGGCTATATATCAGCGTGGGGGGGGATGCCGCCTGTAGCGACGGGCGCGGGACGATCTACCGCTATGGGTTAGCCGACGCTACCCTAGAAACCATCGCCACCGGAGTATATATGCCGTCGCGGGTGGTGGCCTATGCGGGCGATCTGTGGTTTGCTGACGCCCATACCGATACCCTCTGGGCGTTGCGCCCCAATACCGATTACGGCGCGTGCGCGGGAACGCCGCCAGCGGGCATCGCCCACTATCGCTTTAGGGCAGGCAGCGCGCCGCTGGATTTGAGCGCTTATCAAGATGGGGCGTTAGAGCCGCTTTCTGGGGCGTTGTTGGTCGCTTTGCGCGGCACTAGCGGCCAGATTATCGTAGAAGGCTATGAGGTCGTGGCCTTGCACAGCAACGGCGCGCTGTGGGAGGAAACGGGGGTGTTGCCTGTAGTGCCGCCACAACTGAACTTGACCGAACAGAAGATGCACCTCCAGCGCAGCGGATTCTACCCGCGCCATGTGTACGGTGTGACGGTCAACGCACGCGGTTGGGTGTACATCAGCGCAGGGGACGGGCAGATTATCGCCTTGCGCCCGATTGCCGCGTTTGCACTATAACCCTTCACACCCCCTTGATGTAATCCCCAACCAGATGCACAAACCCCAACGGGAATACCCGCGCTAACAGCCGTTCGGCAATGATGCTGCCCCAAAACAGTGCCTCATTGAGCGCTAAATACGTCGGGTCGCTGACCACTTCTAGGGTAGCACAGGTCAACCCGGCAGCCGCGCACAGCCGTTGCAGATCGTTGGGCGTGTTGGCGCGGTAAAAGGTCGGGTTGATGAAGTCTTCATCGCGGGCGTAAATCCACTTGACCAGCCGTTGACTGCGCGCTTCTGGCACAAGGCGGCGCAACCCCACTACATAGTTCAGCGCATTGGGCGTGATGAACAACAAGTGACCGCCGGGCTTGAGTACACGGGCGACCTCGCGCAGGCTGGCGGCGGGGTCGGCAAGGTGTTCCAGCACCCACGAACAGGTCACCACGTCAAAGGTGTTGGCGGCAAACGGCAAGGCGTGGATCGGGCTTTCGGCCAAGTGTGTTAGGCCGAACTGCCCATCAAACTCGGTGAAGCCCGTTAGGTGTTGATCCACCCCAACCACAGTGGCAATGGGGGTATAACCAGCCACCAAGCCCGCTGGCCCGCAACCGACATCTAACACCACACTCCCTGCGCGGATGTTGCGGTTCATCAGGTCGCGGTAGCGGTCTAGCCCGAACTGGTGGCCGGGCTGAATCTGGGTTTGGTAGCGCTGACGCAGCGCGTCTTGTTGATGCAGTGGCAGCATGGGCGTCTCACACAATCATTGTCATGATGGGCGCATGATACCTCATCCCCTGCCGCGTCACAAATCCAATGTAGGATGCAATTTTCCTGTTAGGGGAGCCGTCTGTCGTTGGTGAACTGCTCATTTTAATGTATAGTAGAACACAAAAGCGCCCTTTAACCTTTACGTTTTTTGCCTTTACCTATAGAGGAAAATCCTATGCCTACCCCCATCTTTGAGATGAAACTTGAACTCGTTCCCGTCCCGGTTACAGATATAGACCGCGCCATTGGTTTTTATGTCGGTCAACTGGGGTTTCACCTTGACCACGACACACAACCGGGCAATGGCGTGCGCGTCTGTCAACTTACCCCGCACGGGTCGGGATGTTCAATTGTGCTAACCACAGGCTTGCCCGACCTCAGCGCCATGATGCCCGGCACAATTAAAGGGTTGCATCTGGTCGTGAAGGACATCCGCCAAGTGCGTGATGCCCTTATCAGCCGTGGGGTGGTGATGGGCGACCTCATCGAGTATCCCAATAGCGTTAAGTTCAGTAGCTTTAGCGACCCAGACAACAACACATGGACGCTGCAAGAAATCCCGGCGAACCGTTAAGGCCACATTAGGGCGCAGGGTAGGACATCGGGTTCCACGACGGGCGGGTTTCTTGGTTGGGGCTATTGGTCAAGGCCAACAGTTCTTTCGTGCGGTAGTTCAACAGGTACAGGTCATAATTGCCGTTGCGGTCAGAGCTAAATACAATGCGGCTACCGTCCGGCGACCATGCTGGATGCGCGTCGCCACCGATGCCTTCCGTCAGTTGCTCCAGTGCGCCGGTGCGCGTATGAATCGTATAGAGCAATTGCGTGGCGTCTCGGTTAGAGGCAAACACAATCTGTGTGCCGTCCGGCGACCAGTTTGGATGCAGGTCATCGGCGGTATCTGAAGTCAGTTGCGTCACTTGGGTGGTGGCAAAATCGTAGCGGAACAAGTCATTGGTGCCGTTGCGGTTGCTGACAAAGACCAGCGCGCCGCCGTCTGGCGACCATGCTGGCGCCGTGTTGCGCCCTTCGCCAACGGCTAAGGCGGTGACGTTCGCCCCGCTGGAATCCATGGTGTAGAGCGTTTCGATGCCGTCGCGGTCGCTGACAAAGGCCACCTGTTGCCCATATGGAGAAAATGCAGGTTCGGTTTCCCAACTGCTGATGCTGGTGAGGGTATACCCCTGCGTATTCACTACATCAGTGCGGTAGAGGTCAAAATCGCCGTTGTTGTCTACCTCAGAAATCACCACTAAGCCGTTGGCTGACCATGTAGGGTCAAACAGCGGTAGGGTATTGTTGGTCAACAGGCGCGACTTACTCGTGGACAAATCCCACACATAAACGCTCATTAAGCCGCTCTCGTTGGATTGATAGGCAATAGTGCCAGAACGCATGTCTGGGTCACGCGGGGCGTTTTGGATCACGGTGTAGGCGTAATAGCCAAACCCGCCAATCAGTGCCAAGACAACGCCCAATAACCCTAAATTTGCCCGTATAAAGCGCATGGCTGACCCCTTTATGTTTGGTTGATCTTGCTTTCATTGTGCTAATTATAGAGGCAAGGCTTTGTTGAGGGCAAACTACAGCGGGGGGGGATTTATGTAGGGGGATGAACGATCATCCCCCTACAGTGGGTTCGCAATTCAGTAGTGGTGTATGATATAACGCCGCTACTGTTAGCGCTTGGCGATAATCACGTCGTACAGTTGGCGCGTATCTAAAGAGGGAGCAATGCCAAACTGCTTTTCAAGATGTTCTACCAACACAGCGTATTGTTCTTTGGCTTCTTCGATACGGCCTGCGTTGAGATATAGGGTCATAATGTCGCGGTGGATGTCTTCGCGCTCTGGGGTTTCTTTGAGCGATCGAATAAAGTAGCCTAGCGCGTTTTCGATGTCTTCGCGTTGTTTTGCCAAGCGGCCTAAGCCGATCAAGGCTTGCGCGTACAGGCCGCGCAACTCGTTGCGGCGGGTTTCCATCCATGCCATTGGGCTGTCTTGCAAGAACGGAGACTTATACAGGTCAACCGCACGCAAGTAAAGTTCTTCTTCTTCTTTTTCCTCAAGGGCAGCTAAAGCGCCACTAATCGCGGTCTCAAACTCTTGCACGTCATAGTACCGTACCAGCTTATCACTAGGACGGTAAAAGCCAGCGTTGTAGCTGGTCATTTCGTAATTGGCGCCATCTTCAACTTTGTTGCTAATCCGCTCGCTGATTTTACGCTTGGTCACATGGAAGACGTTAGTCGCTTCTTTAGTCGAAAGGCGCGGCCAAAACATCTGGAATATTTCGTCGCGTGTGACTAAAGGATTATCCATGAAAAAGAAGAAGAGGTGTCTGGGCAGGGCGCCGTCCCAATTAACTATTTCTTGTCCATTAACGAGAGCATATCCCCTACCAAACGCATAGACTTCTAGCGCTGGTTTGGGTTCATCAATAACGGTGTACATCACATCATTTTCACGGCGCTCTGTGCCAAACACAACAGCATCGCCGCGTTCAACAAAGCCAAACCACGGTTGATACTTGAGCAGGCGCGAACTTACTGCTAATTGTACGCGGCTATCTAGGTTTTCTAACAGTTGGCTAAAGAAGGTTGCAAAGTTATCGTCGTGTGGGATGCGGTCACACTCGTCAAGGTAAGCGCAAATCTGGCGGCCTAACCGGTCAGAAAGTTGCTTCAAATCTGTTGCAAAGGCTTCAGCCCAAGCGCTGGCGTCCTGTTGACCGAGTGCGTTGCTCAAGTTGCTGCCAAAACCGCCTAACTCTGTATTCCATTGAGCCTGTACAGCCCCCAAGAAATCAACAAGTGTATTGGTACCTTCGTTGACGCGGGTATAAATCAAAGTACGGGAATCATCGGCAAGAATATAGGGGATGAAAGCATTTCGGTGAGGCGCCCACGGATACAATAAAATTAGCTTTGCATTTCTTGCCTTTGCATTAAATTGTTCCTGAGAAAGGGCAGTTATACGGTGAACTCTGGGAAACATAGCAGCTATCCTTTGTGCATAAAGCGTTAAGAGACGTTATGAGTGAGATTTTGGTAGTTATCAAGCACGTTACCCCACAGGTACGTGGACGTTTGCGCTTAAATTTATCATGTTTCAAGACGACATACAATACCAATATCGTTGTAAATTAGGAAGTCTTGAGTTAGATTATGATTTACCTTACTGCGTATTGTATGTTAATTCCCGTAAACACGATAGAATTTTTATTACAATTACAAGTTACAGTGGTGTGTGCGCTAGTCTACATTACTAAAGATACCGTAAACTACTAACATATGTCAAGGGATTACGGGAGATTTCATCAAACACAGGGTTGACAAGTGGGGATAATATACATAGAAGTTGTAGGGGCATCGCGTACCCTACCCTATAGGCACCCACTTAACACAGTCCCAACCAGTGCTTAAAGAAACCGCTGTCGGTGTCCGTTGCGAACCTATAATAGACTTCCTATAATCGAAAGAATCTTTTATGG
>JBMOFU010000089.1:0-13494 GCA_049318725.1 Phototrophicaceae bacterium
GGTGTATAAAATTCCCTAGTTGGCCTATTCTGCTTTGGGAACGTCCCATTGGCGACCCTGATTCACGGCGAGCTTATCCGCAACCGCTTGGCCTAAATCTATGCCGCTGATGCTGGCAAGTTGTATCAAGTAGAGCATCACATCGGCCAATTCTGGCGCGAGTGCCTCTGGCGAAGTATTTTCTTGCCACTGGAATAGCTCTAGCACTTCGTTGGCCTCTAACAACAATGAAATGGCAAGGTTGCGTGGGGTTTGCGGGCGCTTGGAATCGGGCGCGTACCAGCCTTTGCTTTCTACAAAAGCGTGCATGGCGGCGGTCAGAGCAATGAGACTATCTTTATCAGTAGGCATTGGGGGACTTTCTCATCACGGTTTGATAGACCGTTCGCAGGATGATCTTGATGTCTAGCCACAGTGACCAGTTTTCGACATACCACAAGTCATAGGCGGTGCGCTGTGGGATCGAGGTGTCGCCGCGCAATCCGTTGACCTGCGCCCAGCCGGTCATGCCGGCTTTTTCGCGGTGGCGCTCCATATAGCGTGGGATTTGCTTGCGGAATTCCTCAACATATTTAGGCTGTTCGGGGCGTGGCCCGACAAGGCTCATTTGGCCGAGCAGCACGTTAATCAACTGTGGGATTTCATCCCAGTTAGACCTCCGCAAAAAGTGACCTAGCTTAGTAATGCGCGGGTCATTTTCGGTTGTCCAAGTAGCGTCTTTGTCGGCAAATTGGCGCATAGACCGGAACTTAATCATATCGAAGGGCTTGCCGTCTAGCCCCATGCGCTCTTGGGTATAAAATACCCCGCCTTCAGAGTCGCGCAAGATC
The DNA here is from genome assembly GCA_049318725.1 of Phototrophicaceae bacterium. Lineage (GTDB taxonomy): Bacteria > Chloroflexota > Anaerolineae > Aggregatilineales > Phototrophicaceae > CAIRDJ01. Next base: position 831 of record JBMOFU010000089.1, read on the forward strand.
AGCCATGCGGTGAGCATCATAAACGGAGAAAGCACCACAAGGCCGCTTAACGACCCAAAAATATCTAGCCCACGTTTGAGGCTTAACTTCCAACCGCGCAGGGCAATATCGCGCACGGTAATCAGCGGGGTGCCGCCCAAGTCGTTCATATTCATATCGCCAGACATATAGGCCAAGATGTCTGGGTAAATCTTGATGTCTACTGTGCCGCGCTGGATGCGGCTGATGAGGTCAACCAGTTCGCCGCGTTGTGTGTTGGGCAAGGCGATAATGACCTGCTGCACCTTGAGCGCATCCACAAGGTTGCTGACTTGCTCAAACGACCCTAAAACTGGCACGCTTTCGGGCGTGTCCATCGTCGGTTGGCCGTCACGGGTGATGATCCCAAGCATGTTGTAGCCTAAATCGGCGTTTTCACGAATGCGTAATGCCAAATCGTGGGCGATTGGCCCCGTGCCGATAATCAGCAGGTTGTCGGTGTCTAGCTTGCTGCGGCGCAGGGCGATCTGCAACAGGCGGTAAACCTCACGCCCTAACCCAGTGAAAAGCACACTCAGTAAAGTGACGTAAAAGAACATGCTCTGAGGGTAGTCTACATACAGCCAATCTATATCTTCAAAGAACAGTTCGCCTGCACCGTAGGCAACTACAGCCCCGACCGCAACGCCGGCCACAACCTTTTGGAACATATCTATGCGGCTGACCATGCGCGGGGTGTGATATAAGCGTGAAAGGAAGAACGTTACCATGATAAACAATACGTGCAACGCCCCCACTGCAATATATTCGCTCAATGCGGGTGCAAAAGAAGGGCGCGGGAAGAAGGGTAAATTCAGGCGTGCGTAATAGCCTGTAATAAATGCGACGGTGAGTGTGACAGCATCCACCACAAAGATGAGCAACCACAGCGTCGTTTTAAGGCCGGGGATTCGCGCTTCCATAACTGGGAGCTTCAGGGGGACTGGAGCGGGGTTGGGTGTTGCACTTCCGTCAAGAGCGCCCGCCCACCCTTGACCAACAGCCCCATCAGGATCAGGCTGTGCAACGGCAACGGGGTAGTCGTCCGGTAATGCTTGCGATAGAAGATCAGCATCGCGCGGTAAAATTCCCGTTGCGCGCGCGGGCTTTGACGGCTCGCTGCCCGCTTGACGTGCGTCACTGTAACTGCCGGGTTGTAATAGATCGTCCATCCGGCCTGTTTGATTCGATACGCCCAATCTAAATCCTCCCCATACATGAAGAAGGTTTCGTCCAAAAGGCCAACTTGTTCAATGGCCTCACGGCGAAGCTGCATGTATGCGCCAACTACAGAATCCACCTGAATTTCGGTGTTCGGGTCAACATAAGTCATATTATAACGCCCAAAGCGCGGGCTTTTTGGGAATGCGCTAGATAGCCCAACCATGCGGTAAAACGAAATTTCTGGAGTGGGGAAGCTGCGGCGGCAAGCCATATCTAGGCTGCCGTCAGGCAAGATCAGCTTTGGCCCGGCTACACCCATTTGGGGGTTTGCGTCCATATAGCGCAGCATATCGTACAGTGCAGTGGGCGGAACTTCCGTGTCGGGGTTGAGCAGCAGCGCGTAACGCGGGGCATCTTCGCGGGAAGGTTTGCCACCGTCCGCATAGCCAAGCGCCCGCAAGCCGATGTTGTTCCCTTTTGGATAGCCGTCGTTCGTCGGGTTGGCGATCAAGGTCGCGGTGGGGAACTCGGCGCGTACCATGTCTACGCTGCCGTCTGTGCTGGCGTTGTCTACCACCACAACCTGATAGCGAAACGCGCCTTCACTGGCAAAAACCGTTTGCAGGCACCGCCGTAACAAATCTTTGGTGTTCCAATTGAGAATGACAATCCCCAAGTCGTGGCGCATAATCCCTCCTTGATATTCGGATTGTACCACAATCCAATAGTGAATTCACGAGGGGTAGCCCTGTGCGCGGGTCAACAATCCACTGTTAGGTTACGGTATAAGGGCGTCCCGCCAATGTGGCCTAAATATTCGGCTTGCGCGTCGGCTTGATAGCGGGCGATGACTTCTGGCGATAACCATAAATAGCGCGACTTAAACGTGTACGGCGGCGGAGCCATCCAGTTGTCTAAATCCCCGTAGATCAAGTTTAGCCCAATCCCGTGTGGGATGGCTAACACCCGCTGCATATCTAACTGGCTTAGGGCAATGCTGTTACACCATGCCGAAGGCGGGTTGACTTGCGGCTGGATATGTTCGGCCAGCAGCCGCACGTTCTCAGTAATCCCCTCACGGACAGACGGCGTAAAATGCCCATAGCCCGTCCAGTAGTAATCGTTGTAGACCGCACTTAATGCGTTTGGCATGACCCACACCGTAAACGGGATCATCGCCAATACTAGCCAACGGCGGCGCATTAAGGCCAACATGACCAGCGTCAGCAGCAGGTGTGGCGCGATAGTGCGGTAGCCGCGCCAATCAAAGACATCGTAAAAGACGACAATCACTGCGGTGATGACCGCAAGGTTGAACAGGTGAAAGGCTATTTCCCCCGAGCCAATGCGCCCTTCAGCGTTTGGCCGATGCCGTAACAGCCAAATTACAAGGGCAGCAAGGCACAGCAACCCAGCCAACGCGCCTAACTGGATATAGAACGCTTGGTTCGTCAGCGGATCCCAACGCATTCCGTTTAGGTTGTAGGTGATGTGTTCCCACCAGAACGTGATCCCGCTCTGGAACGATTCGCTAAACTTGACTCGCACCCGCTGATTAAATTGCTCTGGAAAGCTCGTCCACAGTGACGAGCGTAACCCATACAGCGCCAACAGCCCAACGGTTGCGATCCCTAACCAGAGCGCCCGTTGCCGCCCTGTGGGTTGCCCCCACAGGATCACCAGTGGGAACAACAAAATCCCCCATGTGACGCGCAGCCCAAGCGTGACCGCCAAGAGCAATACCAACACGGCGATCTTTGTGCGGCGGCGCGGCTGACGCATCAGTACCACCAGTCCCGCAGCAATAGCAACTGCACTGGCTTGATGGAGCGTTTCGGTCAGTCCGGTGGGGGTGTAAAGCCAAAGCGGGATAAAGGTCAAGATGACGATGTTGAGCAGGATCAAGCCTTCGAGTGACGGGCGGGTTAGCCAAACCGTGAGCGCAAGCACAGCAGTAAAGCTGATGAGGTTTATCAGCGGGATCGCCCAATAGTCCCAACCGATGACGCGCCCGAACAGCGCGTAATACTGCATCAAGAACGGCCCCCACATTTGGTAACGCCCCAATAGACTGATGTCTGCCGGCTTTTCAAGGTTGGTATAGTAGCCACTACTCAGGGGGAAGGCGGTTGCGCTTGCACCCTGTTGCCAGTACAAGACTTCATCTACGTTGATGGGGGTGAAGTCCAGCAGGGTTGCCCCGTTATGTTGCCACGCCAACAGGCCGCTGGTGATGGCGACGGGCATTATCAGCAGGGTGAGCGTGAACAGGGTATAGAGCGCGCGTTTTAGCAGCATAGCGGGTTAACCCTCAATGACATAATCAAACAGTAGCACACCCAGCGCAATATACATCCCATCCAGCGCCGCCAGCAAACCTAGCCAACCGACCCAATCCGATGTTGGGCTGTTGGTGATAATCGCGTTGGTGGCGGTCACGGCGGCCAACAGCAGTGGCAAGGTTACGGGTAACATCACAATCGGCAAGAGCGTTTCCCTAGAGCGGGTTTGTACGGTCATGGTCGCCAGCAGTGTGCCAGTGGCCGCTAACCCGATCACCCCCAACAGCAATACCCCCCACGCGCCAGTATTGACCAAGCGCACATTGTAGAGGACGTTCATCAGCGGCAACAAGATGCTGCCCACCAGCGCAGCAAAGAGCGCGTTGGCAAGGAACTTGCCCAAATAGAGCGCCGTGCGCGGGATGGGGGCAATCAGGATGGCTTCAAAGCTGCCGTTTTCGCGTTCGGTGGCGCTGCCGCGACTAAAGCCGATAATCACCGCAAACGTGACCGTCACCCACAGAATACCCGCGACGGCTTCGCGGCGGCTGGTTAAATCCAGTTGCAGCGCAAAGCTAAAGACCAACACACTCAACAGCGCAAATAGCCCCATCGCGCTGAGGAGTTCGCGCCCGCGCCGCTCGGTGAGCAAATCCTTACGGAAAACAGCGCTCAACACCTGCCAAAAGGGAGTTCGCATAAGGGTTCCTATTCACGCGCAACGGCCAACCCCGTAACTTCGCGGTAGTGTGCGGCTAAGGTCAGTCCATCTAGCCCGACGGCAGGGGAATCATAGCCGACGACGCCCCGTTGCAAGATGATGATCCGTTGCGCCAGCCGTGCGGCACGGTCTAACTCGTGGGTGGTCATCAAGATGGTTCGGCCTTCGGCGTGGGCTTCTAAGAGTAGGGCATCCAAGAGCGCAGCGGCGTCTTGGTCAAGGCCCGTGTAGGGTTCATCGAACAGCAATAAGGCGGGGTCATGCAACAATGCGCGGGCAATCGAAAGCCGTTGCTGCATCCCGCGTGAAAACGTCCGCGTGGGTTGGTCGGCGTGGCGCTTTAGCCCCACCTGCTCAATCCGCGCTTGGATGCGTGCTGCCGCGTCAGTGATGGGATACAAGCGTGCGAAAAACGCCAAATTCTCACGGGCGGTCAACGTTCCGTAGAGCATGGGTTGATGCCCCACCATGCCGATTTGCCCGCGCACTGCCGCGATTTCGTCGGGGATCGCCCATCCACCGACGGTTAATGTACCGCTGGTAGGGCGGGTGAGTCCGGCCAGCAGGCGCAAGAACGTACTTTTGCCCCCGCCGTTGACGCCCAACAGCGCGACAAATTCGCCGCGCTGGATTTGCAAACTCAGTTGGCGCAATATGGCCTGATAGCCGTAACGCTTGACCAACTGATCTGCAATGATGAGCGGGGTATCGGTCATGGTGAGGGGCTTTCACTTTCCATCAACTGCTTGATCTGTTCCTTGAGGGTGTTGCGTTGGGCGTGCCAGACATCATGGTTTAGCCGCCCTGCCTCATGATCGCGGTCAAGCGTAGTGATCTGGCTCATGAGGGCGTTAATCTGGCGTTGACGGGCTTGCTCTGGGTTCGCCGCAAGTCGGCTGTAAAGGAATAGCCCGATTCCGGCTAATGCGGCAACCCCTGCAATCGTAAACGCAGCAATGGCCGCAGTGTTCGGCGTAGTAGTAATCAACGGCGTGCCATCGGTGCGGTTCACAAGGCTGCTATTGCCGCGCACCTCATAGCGCAGGGTGTCGTTGGCAGCCAACGCTACGTCGCCGCCATATTCAGTATAGTTGTTTTCGCCTAGTGTGATTTCCCCCAAGCGAGGGTAGGTCGCCCCATTGATCTGCAAGTTCGGTGGGTTGACCAACAGCCGAGCCGTACCGCTTAACGGATACTCCAGCGGGCGCTCAATAATCGCGCCGTTGCTGTCGTAGGGGATGAAGTAGACCACCTGCATACTGTGGCCTTCGCCGGGCAGCACGGGCTGCGTGTCGGTCACACGGAACGCGGCATCATCAATCAAGTAGCGCTCTGGATTTTCCCCGCCGAATCCCGCCACGACTGCGCCGGGCGGCAACGTCAAAACAGTGGAGGCGTAGCGTGTGTCCCCTTCGGCTAGGGGTTCGGCGGCACTATAAACGCGGTCTGAACTATTGTTGAAGAACACCACTTCGGTGATTTGCAGCCGATCTGCTTGGGCGGTGATTTGGCTGACCATGCGCGTGATCGAAAGTACGCTAGGGTCGTCGGTCAGGTCAAAGATCAAAATGGGTAGGGCGAACGCGCCATTTTCGTCAGTGGGGGCGTAGCCGGGCAACGGATCACTGAAGAATTGGCGGGCGGCGTGGTCTACGCCAACGACGTAGATGTAGCTCGGCTGGATGGTCATTTCGCCAAACGTGAACGCGCCGCTGGCGTCTGTGGTGGTGGTGAACGTTTCTAGCGGCACGAACGATTCATCTAATATATAGAGGGTCATGGTTGCCCCACTGGGGACGACAGCGCCGTCTGTGCCGTTTGCCACTTGGCCGATAATGTTGGCCGTATAGGGTGCAGTCGGTGGGGTGGGGGATGGGGCAACGGTGGCGGTGGGTACAGGCGTGATAACCTGTCCAATCGCTTGCGCGTTGGTCAAGGCAAGGGTGCGTGTATACGCCACCGACGCCCACATTTCTGCTTCGGTAAGCGTCTCTTGATAGGCGGGCATGGCTTCTGCAACGCCTTCGGCCACCATAAAGTACATGGAACGGTCACGCAATGTTACCATGTTATACGGGTCGTTGAGCCGTGAAGCGTCTAAGCCCTCACTGCGCGAGCGTTGGCCTTCGCCCTCACCGCGTTCTCCGTGACATTCGGCACACTCTGCGAGATATACCTGTTCCCCTAACGCCAATTGTTCCGCTGTGTGATGCAGCGTATACGTATAGAGCGCCACCGCCCAGCGTTCTTCAGCAGACAGGCTGTTGCCCCATGGCGGCATCAGCTTTTCAAGGTTGCCGTTGGTGATGATCTCATACCAGTCTTGCGGCGTTTGGCCGTCTACCGCTTCAAGCAGGGTCATATTGCCGGGGTTGGGGACTTGCCCCGCCAGCACCAATGCGCCGTCGCCCGCGCCGTTGATTCCATGACAGGCGGTGCAGTGTTCAGCAAATACCACTGCGCCAAGCGCCACATCTGGCGGGCTGTCGGGATAGAGGGGTTCGGGAGTGGTTACGCTCACCGTTGCTCGCGGGATCGTAGCGACAATTTCTGGCTCGCCAGAAAGGTTGAGTCCACCGCAGGCCGTTAATACAACACTACCGATCAACAGGGCAAATATGGAGAATGTGGTGCGTCCTGTATGGACGGCCAAGAATAAGGGAAAACGACTCACGCGGCTTCCCCTTGACGGTGTTTGGCAATCGCCACTTCGATTTGTTGGTCTAAAGTTTCATCCACCGTCACCGCTTGACCGCGCAGGTTTTCTAGCTCTTGGAGCATCATGATGCCCGCCGACAAGAGCTTTTTACGCTCGTCGGCATAAAAGCTTTCAGTCACTTTGCCTAGCGCGTAGTCGTCGTCTAGGTCGCGCAGGTTGGTCAAGATTCGCTCATAGTGCAGTTGGTGTGCCGCTAAATCTGCATTGTCTATGGGCTGTGCGCGCCGTGTAAAGAACGGCAACGCAACAGCAACGCCACAGATCAGCGCCAAAATCAGCCCAATGATAATGCCCGTATTGCTCATGATGCGCTCCCTTGTAGGCTGGCTTCAATTGCGGCGGTTAAGCCCCCAAGCGTGCTTTCAGAAAGCGGCCCGCGCAACACATAGGCCAATGAGCCATCTGGCGCGATCAAGAAACTTTCTGGCACGCCGGTTAGCCCATAACTATCATAGATTCGGGCAGCGGGGTCTGGCGCATTGGGGTAGCTGATAGCAAATTCGTTGATGAATGCCAGTGAGTCGCGGTCAATGTCGGAATGGGTGATCCCTAACACCAACAGCCCCTCATCGCGGTACTGTTGCCACAGCCGTTCCAAGATCGGCGCTTCATCGCGGCAAGGCGCGCACCAACTTGCCCAAAAGTTGACGAACACGGGCTGCCCGTTTAATTCGGCAAGGTCGAAGGTTTCGCCATCAAAACTGATGACGCTAAAGCGCGGTGCATCGTTCCCAGTGTTCAAAACAGCTTCATTGCGGCGGGCAAATTGCCAACCGATCACGGCGACAAACACCGTTAACGCAAAGATGAAGAACAGCGACGCCGCATTCAACCCAACACGCGGCGCTTCTGCATTGGCTGTGATTTCAGTCATCGGTTGGCGATGTCCTGTTCTAACTGCTTCAGATAATCTGCTGGCAAGTCTACGGTGGCGATTGCTGTTACCGCTTGCGTGCGGCTGGCGCGGCTGCGTTGAACGATAAACGCTATCGCAAGGATGAGCGCCAACGCGCCCATCACCCACAATGTGACGTTGGTCAGCCCCCACAACAGCGGGTCACGCGGGACGGCCAGCGCATGTTCGCCGTGATTGACGCGGAAGTATTCAAACACGTCTTCGGGCGTGCTGCCCGCTTCCAGTTGGCGGCGGATTTCTGCCCGCCATTGGATGCAGGCCTGCGTGCCGCACACGTCTAGCGGGATGTTTTCGCACTCAAGGCAAAACATCTGCTTGGCGACCGCATTCACATCATCGTCGGTGATGACGCGCACCTCTTGGGTTTGCACGATCATTGCCGCCAGCAACAATATCATGATTGTAGGGGCGCAAACTATTGCGCCCCTACGGAATATAGACGCCCATTTACGCATGAGCCACCCCCGCCGTGGTGGGGACAGGCGCGCTTTGCCGTTGCGGAGCAGGCGCTGGTGTCGTTGCAATCACCGTGCCGATGATGAGGACAAGCCCACCGAGCCAGACCAAATTAATCAAGGGGTTGACGTAGACCTTGAAGGTGGCTTGATTGGGGCTGATCTCTTGCCAACTGACCAGCAACACATAGAAGTCGTTTTCCAACGTGCTGTGAGCGGCGGCAATGGTCATAGGCATAGCGCTACCGTCTGCTTGTAGGAACAAGTCACGGCGCGGACGCAGCTGGTCTATCACGTTGCCGTTACGCGCCAAAGACAGCCGAGCAATATCCAAGATGCGGCCATCGGCGGCAACCTGCCCGCTATCAATGCCGTTGAAGGTGAGCGCATAGCCGCCAAAATCGAGCGTTTCACCAATTTGCATCGTGCGTTGGGTTTCTTGCTGATAGAGCGTGCTGCCGATGACGCCAATCCCAATCACGACAATGCCCACATGTACCAGATAGCCGCCGTAACGCCGCCGACCCCGCCCAAACAAATTCCACATGGCAACCAGCGGATTTTCTCGCGTGGCGCGCATCCGTGCGCGCACGCCGCGCACCGTTTCATCCAGCACGACAAAGCCGGCAAAGGCGACCAACAAGTAGCCGAATAAGCCGCCGATTGAGCGCACGCCCGTCACCCACAAGATCACGCCTGTGGCAGCGGTTAACCCCAACGGGATCAGCAACAAGCCGCCTAACTTGCGCGCAGTCGTTGATCCCCACGCCGTCAGCGGAGCCACGCCCATCAACAGGTACATGATGGCGAACAGCGGCGCGGTGACTTGATTGAAGTATTTAATCCCCAGTGAGATTTCAGTACCGATGAACAACTCAGAGACAATCGGCGCGCCAAAGCTCCCCCAAAAGATGAACACAAACAGCGTCAAGAAGACCGCGTTGTTGAGCATGAACAGCGTTTCGCGGCTGAGGGGATGCACGTTTTGGCGCTCATCCTTTAGTTCGCCGCGGCTCCAGCGCCAGAATAACAGCGTTAAGGAAATCAGCGTCATGCTTGACCAAAATAGGAACATCGGCAGGCCGATGGCGCTTCGGGCAAAGCTATGCACGCTTTCGATCAGGCCGCTGCGGGTGGCAAATGTGCCAAAGATCACCGACGTAAACGTGGCGATCACCAAGAACATATTCCAGACCTTGAGCATCCCGCGCCGCTCTTGCACCATCACACTGTGCAGCAGGGCAGTTCCCATCAACCACGGCAGGAACGCCGCGTTTTCCACTGGATCCCAGCCCCAGTAGCCGCCCCAGCCGAGTACATCATATGCCCAGCGTCCGCCGAGCAATAATCCCAAACTCAAGAACAGCCATGCGCCGAGCGTCCATTGGCGTGTGACCTTGATCCAGTCTAGCGACAGGTTGCCCGACGCCAGCGCCGCCATTGCGAACGCGAACGGCACAATAAACCCGACGAAGCCTAAGTAGAGCATCGGCGGGTGGATAATCATCCCGAAGTGGCGCAACAACGGATTCAAACCGTTGGCCGTGCGCGCCAGTACCGCCTCTGACGGCGCTAAAATGAGCGTGGTGTCGCTGGCAGGCGGGATCAAGGCGCTTTCAATGGCTGTCCGTTCACCCGTGAGCGTGTTCTCTTGCACCCAGTAGCGCGTAAACGGATTTTCAAGAAACAAAGACAAGCCGACGAAAAACGCCAACGTTGCCATCATCACCGCGGTAGCATAGGGCATCAAGCGCGGCTGTGTGCGCCAGTTGAGCGCAATCGCGCCTGCTGTGAACAGGCTCATGGTGAACGACCAGAACAGCAACGATCCGTCTTGTGATCCCCATAGGGCGGTGATGCGGTAGAACGTCGGCGTTTGCGGGTCGCTCACACTGTGAACGTAGCTGATCTGATATTCTTGGCCGAGCAATGCCGTTAGCAGCGCGATCAATGAGAGCAAGAGCAACGGCGTGGTGAGTAGCGCCGCATTGCGCCCGCTGACCGTCCAGCGCGGCAAGTTGCGGAGCATCCCGAAGACGGACGCCACCACTGCATAGAGGGCGGCGGCAAAAGTCAACGCAAGCGCCAATAACCCAAGTTCTGCCAGCATCAGTTACACCTCATCCGCAAGGCTAGGTTCGGCACCGTCTTCTTGGAAGCGGCTAGGGCATTTGAGCAGCAGTTCATCGGCTTGGAACACGCCGTTTTCGTCTAGCCTTCCGGTGACGATGGCCTGCGCCTCATGTTGCAGCAGGTCGGGCATGGCTTCATTTTCCACACGGATCGGGAGTGTGGTCGCGTCGGGATTGTTGGCAGCCTCATGGAGCGCGGTGCCGAGGTCAGCGTAACCGTCGGGCAAGTTGGCGATGGTGAAGGTAATCACGGGGTTGTTGGCGTTGGACGTATCGTAATGGATGGTTGAACCGATCACCACGCCGGTAATCCGCACCGTGCCGCCGCCGACGTAGCTGTTATCTGCCAATAATTCATCTACGGTGATGAAGTAGCGTGCGCCGCTCACTGTGCCAGAAATCATCAAGAAGGCCGCCGCGCTGAACAGCAACAGTCCGCCCGCAAGGTAGAGCCAGCGGGCGTTAAATTTGGCTTTTGGGCGGGCGCTAGGTGCAACTTGATCTTTTTCCCATGCGGTAATTGAAGACATATGCGCTCCAGTAAAATTTATTGTGAGGGTCATCTATAGGCACACAATGATACGTTTTAGCCAAACTATAGGGTCTAGCAGACGTGGCAGGCCACGTCCCTACAACCATGTGCTTGTAGGGACGACACCTGTGTCGTCCGTGACACCTACAAACAGCATATCGTTTTCTTTAACACGATCAATGTGCCTAGATCAATCAGATGCCCTTATTATACGGCACTTGTGAACACTCTCACAATGGGGCGGATTTGCTGAATTGTATGGTGGTTGTAACTTGTCTGTCAATTTGCCATAATAGCCGCGTTGACGACTTCTAAACTCGGTTATGGATGGCTTATGAAATTGTTTATTAGCTATTCGCGGGATGATAAAGCATGGGTGAGGCTGTTATGGCAAGCCCTGCGTGACGAAAATTATAACGCTTGGATGGATCAGTTTATTGACCCAGTATCAAACTGGTGGGAAACGATTCTAACCAACATTCACGATGCGGACTGCTTCATTTATGTGATGACGCCAAAATCACGGGATTCGATCTATTGTGAGGCGGAACTGAACTACGCGCTAGATCGCGGCGTACCGGTGTTCCCGTTGATGCTCAAACGCTGTAGCGTGCCGCAGCGTTTGAATGACGCCTTGATTCAGTATCAGGTGATTGAGGACATGAACCTTGATAAGGTGCTGTACCGCATCGAACGCGGGTTAGGCGTCGTGCGGGCGGGCAACTATCCCCGCCATGAGGTCAAATTCCCGCCCAAGCCGGGCGCCGCGCTAGACCCGGCAGAATCTATGTTGATTGCTGAAGATGCCGTCAGCGCGGGCAACTTTGCCGAAGCAGTGAATCTGCTGACGGAAGTCTCGCAGAAGGCCAGCGGAACGTTGGCACGAACGGCGCTCAAACGCCTAGAGAAAGCCCGCACGTTGCAAGTGTGCGGGGACGAATACGCCCAAGTGAAGAAGGTGGTGTTGGGCAACAGCGGGGAGTTAGCCCGTGAGGTATGGGAAGATTACCTGCAAACCCCGTGCGCGACCTACGACCCCGATGATCTGGCGTCACGGTTTACCGCGAATCCGCCACCCGATCCCACCGTAGGGGCGATCCGCCGGATCGCCCCTACATCGGACGTTCCCACCACCCCACCCGTAGGGACGCCACCTGTGGCGTCCGTTGCCCAAATGCCCATCCAACCCGACCCCGTAACGAGGCAAAAAGTCCCTCTCCCGCAGGGGGAGGGATTTAGGGAGGGGTTGACCCGCCGCACGCTGGAGATTTTGCCCGCCCCCTTCGAGTGGATCGAAATTCCAGCGGGCAAGGTGACACTAAAGGCAGGCGGCTACCTGACAGAGCCGACGACGTTTGACGTAGACCCGTTCTATATCGCCAAATATCCGTTGACCAACGCCCAATTTGCGCCGTTCATCAAAGCCAACGGATACAAGACACAAAGCTATTGGACGGATGCCGGCTGGCAATGGTGTCAACAACGGAAAAAGACGCTGCCGGACTACTGGAACGATGCCAAATGGAACGGTGTTGAACATCCAGTGGTCGGGGTGAGTTGGTACGAGTGCATCGCCTACTGCAACTGGCTGAACAACGTGTTAAAACCAGAAAATGGGCTGCGGGTGCTGTTGCCCACCGAACAGCAGTGGCAACGGGCGGCGCAGGGCGATGACAACCGCACCTATCCCTATGGGAACGACTTTGATGCCAGCCGTTCTAACAC
>JBMOFU010000090.1:0-13447 GCA_049318725.1 Phototrophicaceae bacterium
AACACGGTTCATATTTACAATTTCGTAGGGCAAACTCGTTAAGCGATTATTATTGAAATCAAGCTCTTCGAGCAGTGTTAGCTGGCTAATTTCCGGCGGTATTGTTGCTAACTGATTATGCGTTATAGAAAGCAAATGAAGTTGTGACCACTGACCTATTTCTGGCGGTAATGCGATCAATTCATTGCTATGCAAATAAATCGCTTCAAGTTGTATTAACTGACCGATTTCTGGAGGTAGGCTTGTTAAGTCATTACAACATAAATCAAGTTCCTTGAGTTGGGATAACTGGCCGATTTCTGGCGGCAGGCTTGTTAAGTCATTGCAACATAAATTAAGCTCGTTTAGTTGGGATAACTGGCCGATTTCTGGGGGTAAGCTTGTCAGGGGATTACGGCTCAAATTAAGTGTTTCAAGCGCCACTAACTGGCCGATTTCTGGTGGCAAGGTTGTTAACTCGTTGGATTCCAAATCCAGTGTTTTAAGCGCCAGCAACTGACCGATTTCTGGAGGCAACGTAGTCAGATCGTTGAAATATAAATCCAGTGTTTCAAGTTGAGTCAACTCACCAATCTCTGGGGGAAGATTTGCTAAATTCAACCAACGAAGTCCCAATTCGGTTGCCCCGGTTTGTCGAGCTTCCTCAATCCGCCGCAGGGCTTCAGCATACCCTGTGTCTCGTGTGTATGCTTGCGCCTGTACCATCACAGGGAATATCCCCCACAGCAACACTATTGCAATCCCAAACCACTTTTTAACCATGAACCATTACCCCTTCAGGATGTGCGCTTAGTATACCACTATAATAGATTTCTTAATCCCCTGCTCCGCAAAACTTGCTACAATATCGGTAACAATTCACCCAAAAGGACACCCCACCCATGACCGATCCTGCTGAAACGCGCGTTGAACTGTTCACCATCGCCCTGTTGATGGCGGTGTTGGCCGTCTTTCTGTTCGGCAACATCGCCAATTCGCTGGCAATGTTGGCCGCTGGACTGGTGTTGCTCGGCTCTGGCGTGTATCAAACCACACGCGGCTGGCATGTCAGCCTCATCACATGGATTTTGGGCATTGTGTTCAGTTTGAGCGGGCTAGGGCTGCGGCTGTATCTGGTCGGCACGATGAACATTGATTTTGTAGCGCTCACGCTGATTGGGCTTGCCGTATACGTCTTCCTGCGCGCCATCCGTTCGTAACCCAAAGGAACCCCTTATGACAAACATTTCAGAAGCACCGCGCCCGATAGATGTCCCCTTCATCGCCTATTATTGGAAGGCGTTCTTGTGGGGGATTGTCGCGGTTGGGGCGATTATCGGGTTGGTGGCACTTTATAGTATCGGTTGGCAATGGCTGGTCGGCGGTGTAGCTGGGTTGATACCGCTGGCGCTGGTGCGCTCACAGATGGCGGGCTGGGATGTTTCTGGGTTCGCAGCGGACGGTGAAGGCGTGATCGGGTGTTTAGGCGGCGTGTTGGTAATCACTTTGGCGGTCTTGTGGCCGCTGGCGGAACTCTATCGGCAGCGGGACTTTTTACTGCGCGCCCAAACCGCTTGGGAAGGCGGGCTGGTGTTTGTCCATAAGGATTCTGGTAAGCCGCGCCGTGCAGACTAAATCAGGAAGAAAAGTACACTTGGCCGCGTCTGAACTCACAATCTGATAATGCCAAAAGGTGATTCAATGTCGGTTGCTTCTACACTGATTGATAATTTTTCTCCGCTAAAAATCCGCAACTTCCGCATTTATCTAGGTGGGCAAGCCATCTCGTTAATCGGCACATGGCTGCAAGTGACCGCGCTCAGTTGGGTTGTGTGGGAACTGACCCATTCGGAGTTAGCGCTGGGCATCGTGCAAATGTTGTCTCTGCTGCCGCTGTTCCTGTTAGCGCCGTGGGTCGGCGTGTGGGCAGACCGCCTAGACCGCCGCAAGCTGTTGATCTTCACCCAAGTGGGGATGATGCTCTTGGCGTTCATCCTTGCCGCGCTGGTGTTGAGCGAAAGTATCCGTATTTGGCATATTTACACCCTTAGCCTGCTGTTGGGCGTGTTTACCGCGCTTGACCTGCCCACCCAACAAACCTTTATGGGCGACCTTGCTGGCGGTGGCGGAGAAATCCGCCGTGCGATTAACCTCAACGTGACGATTGTACAGATCAGCCGCATTTTGGGCCCTGCCGTTGCCGGGATCATTGTCGCCTTGCTTGGCGCAGGGATGGCTTTCTTCATCAACGGGCTGTCGTTCATCGCCGTGATTATCAGCCTGTTGTTGGTGCGCGCCACGCAAATCATGAGCAAGCCCAAGCACGGATCAACGGTGTTGGGCGGCATACGCGAGGCGGTGGCCTTTTTACGCAACGAACCGCGTCTGCTGGATTGTGTGGCGTTCGCCTCCTTTGCGACCTTCTTTGGCATCGCCATTGTGTTGAACGTTTTGCCCGCCTTTGCCGACCATGTGTTGGGCGGGGATGCTAAAACGCTTGGGCTGCTGATGTCGTCCTCTG
Source organism: Phototrophicaceae bacterium (assembly GCA_049318725.1). Taxonomy (GTDB): domain Bacteria; phylum Chloroflexota; class Anaerolineae; order Aggregatilineales; family Phototrophicaceae; genus CAIRDJ01. The sequence goes on from JBMOFU010000090.1 coordinate 2,501, forward strand.
GGGCGGGGGCGCTGGTCGGGATCACGGTTTTTGCGCCGTTAGCGCAAGCCCAAAAGCGAATTGGGATGATGATGGCCTTTGCGGGCATTGGCGCAGGTTCGGCCTTTGCGTTGTTGGCAATGACAAATTTGCTGTGGGTGGCAATGCTTGGGCTGTTTGCGGCGGGGTTGGCGATGCCCACTTTGCTTTCTACCACGATGGGGCTGTTACAGGTCAGCGCGCCGCCGATGATGCGTGGGCGGGTGATTAGCCTCTACACGATGGTCAGTTTTGGCCTGCAACCGTTGGCCGCGTTGTGGATCGGCGCAATGGCCGAATGGCTTGGGGTACGCACCGCCATTGAGATCAACGCGGTGAGCTTGGTACTGGTGTCTGTGTGGATGCTCTCGCGCACGCCGTTGCGCCAATGGGACGGTTTAGCGGGCGTTCTGCTGACGGAATCGCAATTTGCTGCGTCCAGCCAACCCACCCCCACCGATGATCCGCAGCCGATGGTTGAGGGTGCGCGGTAATCCCATTTTCGCAAATTAAGGAACCCCGCGCCGATGTTCGTCATCCGAACCATACAAGCCCTGAGCGGGCGCATCTTCAAGTTCAAGCGTGACCCAGAGCCGTCTGGCGTCTTGCGGGCGTTGGCGGCTGGCACGCAAATCGTCGGCATCACGGCAGAAATGTTCGTCACTCAACTGTGGGGCGTGGCGATCTTCTGTATGATCTTGTTGGTCGTCGGGCATTGGTTCGCCCACCGTGCCACTGTGCGCGGTGTACGTCCGCGTTGGATCCGTGTGGCGGCGTTTGTGCTGTTCCACTTGGCCTTTTTGTACCTGTTCGTCGGGCTGTTCACGGGCGCACGCTACCCACAAGCCCAATTTGCGATGCTGGCAACGGCCATCGTCACCGTAGAGATTGCCAGCCGTATGAACCTCAACGCGGCGATTGGCTTAGGCTTGGCGAACTTGTATGTGGCCGCCACCCTGTCACGCGGGACGGAGTTCTTGCTGTTCTTAGTGGCCTATGTAGGGCTGTGGTTAGCTTACCTGTGGGTGGCCGACGGGCTAGACGGCCAGCGGAATAACCCACAGGTGCTACGGCTTGAGCCAACCAACCCCGCCCGTGTTCCGCAAGTGCGCGCGGGGTTGTGGGCATGGAACGCACGGTTTGTGGTGGCGGCGGCAGTGGTTGCGCCGCTGGTGTTTATCGTCACGCCGCATTACGCGGGCAGGCCGTTGTTTATGCCTGTGACCTTCAACCTGCCGATTCGGCAACAGCCTAGCGTCTCTGTGATTAACCCGGCGGTGCCGCTGATCCAGATTCGCGGCCAAGTCAACCGTGACGAGAGCGAATATTACTTTGGCTTTGCTGACCAAGTAGACCTGTCGTATCGCGGCGGACTGAGCCGCAAGGTGATGATGCTGGTCAAAAGCCCTGCGTGGAGCTATTGGCGCGGCTACGCCCTAGATACCTACGACGGCGTGAATTGGTCACAGGCTGACCCTGAACTGGATAACCTGCGCGGCGATTTGTTCAACCCCACGCGCTTTGTGATAGACCGCAACGCCACTTATGAAGAAGGCTTTTTCGTCCAGAGCTTCTATATTATGGCGCCGATGCCGAACGTGGTCTGGACGGGTGGCGTGCCGTTTGAATTGTATTTGGCCGCCAGTGAAATCGGGGTGGATTCCAGCGATGGCTATCGCGTTGGTGCGCCGCTCCAGCCCAACCAAACGTATTCGGTCATCTCTAACCGCGTGGACTTTTCTCCAGAGCAGTTGCGTGCGTCCTCTGGGTCGTTCTTCCGCCCGATGTACCGCCAATATACGCAGTTGCCCGACACCGTGACCGAACGCACGCGCGAACTGGCGCGCACGATCACCGCTGATGCGCCTACCCAATACGACAAGGTGATTGCCGTGCGCGATCACCTGCTGACGACCTACCCCTATGATTTCTTCCCGCCGCCGCAGCCCGTTGATATAGACGCCGTAGATAACTTCCTGTTCACCGACCAGCGCGGCGTATGTGAACACTACGTCAGCGCGATGGTGGTGATGTTGCGCACGTTGAATATTCCGTCACGGTTTGTCGTCGGCTATGGTTCGGGCGACTATAACGCCCTCAGCGGCTACTACACCGTGCGTGCCAATGATGCTCACGCATGGGTAGAGGTCTACTTCCCAGACTACGGCTGGGTTCCGTTTGATCCGACGCCCGGCTGGAACGGTGACCCGCAGAGCGGCCCAGTAGACACATGGATTTTTTCTGACTTCTTCGAGAGCCGCCCGCTTCCATCCTTGCCCGTCGAGCAGATTGCTGCTGGCACATCGTTGGTCTTGGGCGTGCTGGCACAGGTCGCCGTGCCGCTGTTGGGGATTGGCGCGGCGTGGTTGGTGTTGGCCTTCATTTGGCGCGTGGCGTGGCGTTGGTGGCGGGCTTATCAAGGGCGATTTCATCGTGACCCAGCACGCTTGCGGGTGTTGCGCGCCTATCGGTGGGCGCTGTTCTGGCGGCGGCTACGGCGGCAACCCGCCCAAACCGTGCGCGAACACGCCGCCCAACACCCTGAATTGGCCGCGCTAGTGGATTCCGTTGAGGTAGCCGCTTACCGCAACCGCCCGCCCACTCAACAGGACGACCCGCGTACCAGCAATTGAACGGCCAATGAAGTCACGCCGCCGATCCGTGCGCCGTTGACTTGGCTAATCAGTTGTAGGCCAGCGTGGTAGCCAAGCGCTTCTACATTGGCCTTGACGGTGGTTAGGTTAGCGTCTGTGGCTTCGGGAGTGTCGCCAAAGCCGACGACAGCCACCTGTTCTGGCACGGCGATGCCCTGCCCGCGTAACACATCGGTGATGGCGTTCGCCATCAGGTAATCGGCGGCGATGACGGCATCAAAAGACACTCGTTCACGCAAGAGCATCATCACCGATTCTGCCGCGACCGCTGGCGAAAATTCCCCGCTGAGGTAGCGCAAGCTGTCTGGATTGATCCCATGCCGCATGATTTCGTTGCGAAAGGCGGCCTCGCGCTGAATGGCGTCTATTTGCTCGGCAATGCCGCGCACAAACACCAACTGACGCCGCCCGCAATCGTGTAGCAGGTGGCGCACCAGCAAGCCCATCCCCTGCGCGTTGTTGAACATCACACTGGGGATTGCCAAGCCCTGTACACGGTGGCTGACTAAGGTCACGGCGCGGCCTTGTTCGTTGATGTGGCGCAAAATGGCGCTAGAGACGGCATTGGCAATCACCAACAAGCCTTCGGGCTGGTCGCTGAGGGCGGCAAACAGTGCGCTGCTCGGCGGGGTTTCCACCTGTACAGACATCCCGCGTGGGTGTGCAGCGGATTTGACCCCGGCAATCACCCGCCTTTGAAACGTCGCGTCGGGATCATGGGTCAGTATGCGAATCACGCTCATCCGTAAATCAGCCCTAATTCTTCTTGAAGCGCCTTTGCCACCGCACCAAGCGCTACGAGGTTGTCGGTGTCGTCAATGGAAAACTGCACCGCCTGAAACAAGTCTGGCACGATGCAGGCTTGAGTTTCGGCAATCACTTGCGCCAAGAACGGCTCACCGAGGTTGCCGATGGCTCCGGCCAACACCAGATGATCTGGCCGAATGAGCGTTATCACCCATGTGTAAATTTGCGCCAGCGTTTTGCTCAATTCACGCTGAAGGGCAAGCGCGGCGGCGTCCCCCATGGCGGCGGCGTAGCGCACCGTCAGGTAGGTCATCATCGGGTCGTTGAGGTAGGGGCTGGCATGGTCGCGCCCCAGTACCAGTGCGCGCTCACGCACAGCGCTCCAGCCCAGTTGTTCTTCCAACGTTTGGCCGTTGCCGCCGAGCATCAAATGACCGATATCGTTGCCCGTGTGATAGCCGCTTGGCAAATGTGCCGACCCCACGCCGATATTGTTGTTCACCAGCACCGCCGCCAAATGTTCCACGCCCGCCCGCCCGCCATAGGCGATTTGGGCGCGGGTGGCAAGCTCGGTGCTGTTAGAGATATACACTGGCACGCTGAAGCGGTCTGCCAATTGCGCGCCCAACGGCCAATTGAACCAGCCCAAGCGCGGTGCGTGTTGCACAATCCCATTATTGAGGTCTATGAGCGCGCTCACCCCCACGCTGATGCACAATAGTGGCGCGTCACACTGCGCCAGTAGCGCATGAATCACCTCAATGAGTGTGTTAAACACTTCGCTGGGGTGTTGATTGGTCAATTCGGCTTGATGCTCTACCAGAATGTCGCCGTCCAGCGTGGTGAGCAAGCCCAACACGCGGTAGGTGTGAATCGCCACCCCGATCACCTGCGCGGCGTTCGGCAAAAAGCGCAACAGGCGCGGGCGCTTGCCGCCAGCTTCGCCCACTTCGCCAAAGCCTTCTTCAAGCAATAGCCCTTCGTTGATGAGCGCGCTCACCAAGTCCGAGATGGCCGGCTTGGTCAATTCAGTTTCTACTGAAAGCGCAGCGCGGTTGGTGGCGGTTCCGGTATAGACGGCGCGCAAGACCATTGCGCGGTTATGGCGGCGGATGTCGCCTTTGGTGGCCTTGCCGTTCATGCGATGCGGTTCCCCCCGTTAGATGCCGCACGACATCACCGTAGGGGCGACCCGGCGGGTCGCCCCTACAGAGGTTATATCGTCGGTGTGGGCAAACGGCACGGCAACACGCCAGTGGCCTCTAGTTTGCCGAACAGCACCCGTGCGGCGGCGTTCATGCTCATGCTGCGGATACTATACGTGCAAAGCACGGTTTCTGCCATTGGTAGCACCGCCGCATCGGATGGCATCCGCAGAGCAACGACAATCGGGGCGTGGCCGCGTTCGTGCAATGCCCGCACTAGCTCGACCTGTGACGGATCATCGGCGGCGTTGATCGTGCCGACGATGACCCCATCTGCGCTGGCAGTAGCGTCTAATAGGCGATGCAGTTCATCGGCTGTCGCGTTGCGTTGGAACGTGTAACTGTCGGTTTGCGAATGGAAGGCGCGCACTTCATCCACCAGCGAGATTGCCACCGACGCGGAGGTATCGGCAGGGGTGAGGTTTTCCGGCAGGACGGTAATCACGGCGATGCGTTGTTCAGGGGAAAGTTGCAACGGTAGCCTGCCGTTGTCGCGGACGAGCGTCATTGAACGGTCTGCGATCTGTTGGGCGACGGCCATGTGTTCAGCGCTACGGATGACCTCCAGCGTGGGGAGGAAGGTTGGCAGCAGCGCCCGTGCCGCTTGAATCCGTTGGAGTGCTGCGGGTTGGGCAAGGTCGCGCACTTGGGCGGCCAACGCTGCTTGCCCTTCAATATGCCCTAACAAGATCAGGTCTGCGCCCGCTTGCAACGCTGCACGCACACTTTGCAGGTGGCCGAAGCGCGCCACCGCGTGCATGTCCATTGCGTCCGTGATCGTTAACCCCGTGTAGCCCAGTTCGCCGCGCAACAGGTCGGTGAGTATCGCCCGCGAGATCGTCGCCGGATTTTCTGGGTCTATCACGTCTACGGTGATGTGGGCGGACATAATCGCCCCAACGCCGGCGCGAATGGCATCACGGAACGGCGCGAGTTCGATCTCATCTAGTCGTTGACGGCTGACGCGCAGGTGGGTTGCGGTGTGATGGGTGTCGCCTTCGGTGTCTCCGTGGCCGGGGAAGTGCTTGGCGCTGGCAATCACGCCCTCATACTGCATCCCCTGTATCATCGCCGCGCCCAGTTGACCAACCAACGCGGGATCATCGCCAAACGAGCGCGTCCCAATCACTGGGTTGTCGGGATTGTAGAGAATATCCACTGACGGGGCGTAGTTCATGTTGATGCCCACCGCCAACAGTTCCTTTGCCAACACTTGCCCGGCCTGCCATGCTAAATCTGTAGAGCGCGTTGCCCCGAGTGCTAAGTTGCCGGGGAGCGGTGTGCCTTCGGCCAACGCCATCAACTGCCCGCCCTCTTGATCGGTGCCGATGATCGGTGGCGGCTGGTTGCCCGCTTCGGCGGCCTCATACAGGCTATTGGTCAGTTCACGCAGTTGGCGCGCGGAGGTGATATTCTTGCCCGCGAACAGGCAAAAGCTAGAAACTTCGCCGCGTTGTACGCCGTCTAACAACGCTTGCGGGACGGTTTCGCCGTCAAAGCTATACGTAATTTGGAGCATAAGACAATCCTCAAAAGCAGTAAAAGAACAGTAAAGGCAGTGAAAACAGTGATGAGTAAAAGAAGGAAAGGCAGTGAAAAGCAGGAAAAACAGTGATGAGTAAAAGAAGGAAAGGCAGTAGTATTTACTCATTACTGCCCTTACTGTAGTTACTGGTGTTACTGTATTTACTCGTCACTGTAGTTACTGGTGTTATCCTTTCACCGCGCCGGACAGCCCGCGAATGAATTGCCGCTGGAAGATCAAGAAGAAGATTATCATCGGCACGGTGGCGACGACAATCCCCGCCGCCACACTACGGATGTTGCCGCTAAAGAATCCGCGCAAGAACGATAGTCCAACGGGCAGCGTAAACAGGTCGCGGTTGCTCAACATCAGCAGCGGCCATAAAAAGTCGTTCCATGCGTTGACGAACGTCACAATAGCAAGCGTGGCAATGCCGGGGCGGATGAGCGGCAACAGCACCCGCCACCAGATGCCGAACTCGGTTGCCCCATCAAGGCGGGCGGCCTCTAACAGTTCGTTGGGGATGCTCTCATAGATTTGCCGCAACAGGAACACGCCAAACGCACTGGTGCCGAACGGCAAGATCAGCGCCCAGTAGGTATCGTTGAACTGGAACACATTCACCGCCATGATATACAGCGGGATCATCAACAGTTGCGGTGGAAAGACCAACGTCGCAAGGATCAAGGTGAAAATGGCGTTGCGCCCGCGAAAGTCAATCTTTGCCAGCGGATAAGCCGCCAACGAACAGGTGATGATGTTCAGCAAGACCGTCGTTAGTGCTACAAATAGGCTGTTGAGAAAGTATCGCGGGATTTGTATCCCCGTCCATACGTTGTAGTAGTTGAGCGTGGTGGCCGGGAAGCTGTACGGCGCTTGCCATGTTCCCTCTAGCGCCGCCTGATTGCGTGCCGTGTAGTCTACCCAATAGCCTGCGGGCAAATTGTCGGTGGCCTCTGCCGCGCTGACCTCATAACGGCCTGCGCTTTGGGCGGCTTGTGCGCCCGCGCCCCATCCAATTAGGCCGGGGTAGGCGATCACTTGCGGCGGCTTGTTCGGGCTAAACACATTCGCAGACGTTTGGCGCAGGCTCATCAGCGCCGTCCACAAGAACGGCATCGCGGTCACAATGGCAAATAGCGTCAGCACAAGGTACCATCCGCTGTTTTCTAGCCAAGTGCGTAGGCGTTTTTGACGTTGGGCGGTCTGGATCATGGTGTTAGTTCCCTTCCAAAAAGCGCAAGTTAACCACAGAAAGCGCCAGCGTAATCAGCGTAAAGATCACCGCAATGGCCGCCGCATAGCCGATGTTCAAGAACTCGAAGCCTTGACGGTATAGATAGAAGATGGCCGTTAGGCCTGCGTCTAGCAAACCGCCGCTGCCGTCGGTCAAGATGAAGATTTCATCGAACGCCCGCAGCGCGGCAATGGATGAAATCACTGTGACGAACGTAATCACGGGGCGCAACTGTGGCACGGTGATGTAGAGGTGTTGTTGCCAGCGGGTTGCCCCGTCAATGGCGGCGGCCTCATACAGTTCTTCGGGGATGGCTTGCAGCCCGGCCAAGAACATCATCATGTAGTAGCCGATGCCGCGCCAGACTGTGACGGCCATAATCGAGCCAAGAATGGTGTCGGGGTCGGTCAAAAAGTGAATCGGGCGTTGGATGAAGCCGACTTCGCGCAGGACGCCGTTAATCAAGCCGTTGTCTGCAAACACAAACTCAAAGATCATGCCAATGGCGACCGTCGAAATCACGACCGGAATGTAGTACAGCGCACGGTAGATGCCGATACCCGGCAGCTTGCGGTTGACGACAATTGCCAGCGTTAAAGACACCCCAATCAGCACAGGGGTGACCAGCAAATAGGTAAAGGACTTTGCCATGCCTTCCCAAAATTTGGCATCTTGCAACAGGTTGCTGTAATTGGTCAGCCCAACCCACTGCGGCGCGGTGAGCAGGTCATAGTCTGTGAAGCTGTAGTACACCACTTGAATGAGGGGAATAAAGACAAAAACGGTCAAGAAGCCTAGCGCGGGCAACAGGAATAAGTAGGCGGCCACATTTCGACGGCGTTCCATGGCCGTCATTTCGGCATATCTGGGTTTTTCGGTCAGGGCGGACGCAATCTGGGCCATTGGGGGGTAATCCTCTTAAGCACGGGCGCGGGGGGGAACGAATCCCTCACCGCGCCCCTTTATCATACGAAAGTTGCAAAAGACACTTTAACCCCTCCCTAAATCCCTCCCCCTACAGGAGAGGGACTTTATCTGCCTCTGTTGTAAGGGGCTGTGGGGAGGAGTTGCATTACCGTTTATTGCGCGATCAACGCTTCAACTTCAACCACAAGCGCGTCAAGGGCTTCTTGCGGGGTGGCTTCACCGAGCAATGCGGCGTTTTGGGCGTCAATGACTGCCTGTTGGACTTCAGCATCGTTCGGGAAGGTCACTGTACGGTTTTCAGCGCCGCTCACGTAATCCAGCGCCAATGGGCGGATCACCGACACGGGGTTGGCCGGGTCTACGCTGGCGAAGAACTCATCTTCGTAGCTGACGAGGTTAGACGGGAAGATACCCACTTCTTTGCTGAATGCGGCCTGTACTTGGGCGTTGGTGACGAAGGTCGCCAATGCAAGGGCGGCGTTCGGGTACGGTGCATCGGCGGGGATGACGAGCGATTGCACGTCAACAGCGTTGCGGCCACTGGTACCTGTGATGCCGGGGGCAACGGCCACCTGTGCAAAGACATCGGGGTTGGCTTCTTGAACAAGGCGGAGCATGTGCGGGGCAATCATCACCAGCGCGGTTTCGCCTTGGCTGAAGCGTTCAATCATGTTGCGGTGATCGTCGGTGAGGCTCTCACGCGGGATCAAGTCGTTTTCTACCATGTCTACCCACAGTTGCAGGTTTTCAGCGGCGGTGCCACTGTTCAGGCCAACGGAGCCATCTTCAAGGTAGGCTGGCACGTCGTTGTACAGCAAGTAGGGCAACAGGTTCAATTCTGTACCCGAACCGAAGTTGAGCGAAATAGCGTAGTAGTCGCTGTTGGCGCGTACTTCTTCAGCAAAGGCGTACAGTTCCGGCCAAGTGGTGGGCAGGTCGGCTTCGGTGTAGCCCAGTTCTTCAATGATGGTCTTGTTGTAGCCGAGGAAGTTAGCCAGCCCCAAGTACCACGGCACTTGGTAGCTTACACCGTCGAAGGTGCGGGTCGTCCATGCGCCGTCGCTGTATTGGGCGCGCACGTCGGGGTAAGCGCTGATAGCGGCGTCCATGTCCATCAGCAGGCCAGCTTCGGCAAATTCACCGATCCAAGAGGGGCTGATGTTCATCACGTCGGCGGGTTCGCCAGCGGCAAAGCTGTTACGCACTTTGTCCTGTAGGCTGTCCCACGGTTGATCTTCCCATGTTACGTTGACTTCAGGGTAGGTGGCTTCAAAGTTTTCAACAATTTTGTTGATGTATTCGTCGAACGTGGGGGAAAGGCTCATCGTCCAGAAGGTGATTTCTGCGCCTTCTTCAACGCCGTCAATCACGCGCCATGATTCAAATTGCTCATCGCCAGCGTTCCAGAATGCGTCAGTTTCGCGCAGCGGGTTGGTCGCTTGGGCGAAGCTCAACAACGGGAGTGCAAACAAACACAGGGTTAATACAAAAACTGCTAGGCGTTTCATGGGATATTGCTCTCCTTGATAAAGTTAGTTAACTTTACTTACTTGCCTTCGTGTGTTAAAGTAACATGAGTTGTGATAGCTTGTCAAGGGATTAGAAAAAAAGTCGTAACGGATGTTGTCAAAACGATTTCGATGTGGCGCAATAGTAGCGCCATGAGCGGCCAACAGAAGCGATGAACGGATAAAGCCCTATGAACGCAATCGGTATAGATATTGGTGGCACAAAAATAGATTTGATTCTCATGACGCCGGGCGGCAACATTTTGCACGAGATGCGCCTGCCAACCTTGCCCGAACAGGGCGCGGTTGCGGCAATGGATCGGATTGCCGCTGGCATTAAACACTTGCTCGGCCAAACTTCGCAGCCCGTCGTTGGGGTGGGGATCGGCTCGCCCGGCTACATTGACGCCGACGCGGGGGTGATCGGGCTGGCGGTGAATTTGGGCTGGAACGATGTTCCGGTGGTCAGCTTGCTGCGTGAGCGCCTGAACCATAACCTGACATTGTGGCTCCAGAACGATGTCAACAATGCCGCGCTGGGGGAACGCTTTTTGGGCAGCGCGCGCGGGGCAACCAGCTTTGTCTATCTGGCAGTCGGGACGGGGCTAGGCGGGGCGGCGATGATCGGGGACAAGCTGATTACAGGCGTTGGCAACGGCGCAATGGAAATCGGGCATCTGGAGTTGATGCCGTCGCGCCGCCCGTGTACGTGTGGGTTGCATGGCTGTGCCGAAATTTACGTGTCTGGGGTAGGGTTGCTGGCGGGTTTGCGCGAACATGCCCCTAAATATCCGCACAGTGACTTGCTCAAGCATCCTGAGCCGACCACGCACATGATCTTAGAGTCCGCCCGTGCGGGTGATCCGTTGGCGGTGGCGGTGATGACCGAAGCTGCCGAAGCGCTTGGGCGGGTCATCACCGCCTGTGCTGCCGTCTTAAATCCAGAGTTGGTGGTGTTGGGCGGGGGCTTGGGGGCTGCTGCCCAAGATTTGCTGATTGAACCGGCCTTGCAGACCTTCCAGCGCTATGCCTTAGCACCCGCTGTGAGCAAATCCCGCATTGAAAACTCGTGTTTAGACCGCATCGCGCTTGGCGCGGGATGTTTGGCGTTCTTGAATGCAGGGAT